>JAAYDW010000098.1 GCA_012729055.1 Deltaproteobacteria bacterium | reverse complement strand
CGGCCGATGTTTTTATACGCCCGCGGACAATTCCGGCAGATTTTGTCGGTGTCGCCCAGAGAACTCTTTTCGACGCCGACATAGCGGATATCCCCGCTCGTATCGGGCATGCGCCAGGTTAAAACAACGGCATTGTCTTCAATCGCCGCCGCCGGTTTCGGCGCGGCCGGCGGCACAGTTGCTGCGGATGGCGCGGGCGACGGATTGGCTTTCAATCCGCAGCCGGCCAGAACCAGCGCCATAATGAAGCAGAAGATGATCTTATTTCCTGCCGAGTTTTTTCTCAAATTCCCGTATCCTTTCCCGGACGGCCGCCTGCGCCGTGCCGCCGTAAGTCCGTCGGGCGTTCACTGAATTTTCCGGCGAAATCCGGGACAGGATCGCCTCGTCGAATCCCGCGTGGAACGACTGGTACTCGCCCAGCGTCAGGTCTTCGAGCGTCCTGCGGCTTTGCAGGCAGTAGGCGACAATCCCTCCCACAATTTCATGCGCCTGGCGGAACGGAACGCCTTTTTCAACCAGATATTCTGCAATATCCGTTGCGGTGGAAAACCCGCCCGCTGCCGCCGCGCGCATACGCTGTGCGTTAAACACGGTGTGCGCAAGCATTTCCGTAAAAATGGAAAGGCAGTCCTTCACCGTATCCACCGCGTCGAACAAAGGCTCCTTGTCCTCCTGCAGGTCGCGGTTGTAGGTCATGGGAAGACCCTTGAGCAGCGTCAGGAGCGCGACCAGATCGCCGTAAACCCGCGCCGTCTTGCCACGAATCAGCTCCGCGATGTCCGGATTTTTTTTCTGCGGCATGATGCTGCTGCCGGTAGTATAGGCGTCGGCGATTTCGGCAAAGCCGAACTCGTCGGACGACCACAGAACCAGATCCTCGCAAAAGCGGCTCAGGTGCATCATAACCAGCGCGGCGGCGAAGATAAATTCCGCGATATGGTCCCGGTCGGCCACCGTATCCATGCTGTTGCGGCTCACCTGCGGAAAATCCAGCAGGCGGGCCGCGCAATGGCGGTCGATCGGCAATCCCGTTCCGGCCAGCGCCGCCGCTCCCAGCGGCAGCACATTCACCCGCTTCCGGCAATCGGCAAGCCGCCCGGCGTCCCGGGAAAACATTTCGGCAAAAGCCATCAGGTAGTGCGCCAGCAGCACCGGCTGCGCTTTTTGCAGATGCGTATAGCCGGGCATGACGGTTTGCATTTCCTTTTTGGCCGTTTCCACCAGCCTCCCTTGCAAAGCTCCCAGCAACGCGACGATGCCGTCGATTTCAGCGCGCAGATAAAGCCGGACGTCGAGGGCGATCTGATCGTTGCGGCTGCGGGCGGTATGCAGTTTTCCGCCGGCAGGGCCGATGCGCCGGATCAACTCCTTTTCGACGGCCATGTGAATGTCTTCATCGGCCGGATCGAAGGCCAAAACCCCTTTCTCGATATCGCCGAGGATGCCCTTGAGCCCGCGGACAATCGCCTTCTCGTCTTTCCGGGAAAGAATTTTCGATTCGGCCAGCATCGCGGCATGGGCAATGGAGCCCTCGATATCGTAGCGATACAGCCGCGAATCGTAATGCAGCGAACAGGTGAAGGTCTCCACACTTTTGGCCGTGGCCTCGCCGAAGCGTCCCGACCAGGGTTTTTTGTTTTCCGCCATAAGAGCGCTCCTTGTCGGCGCTTACGCTTTGTTTTTCAGAATATTCTGAATCCGCAGGCGCAGACCGTTGAGTCGAATGAAGCCGGTCGCGTCTTTCTGATTGTACACCTGATCCTTTTCAAAGGTCGCAAACGCCTCGCTGTAGAGGGAATCGGGCGACTTGCGTCCGACGACGATACAGTTGCCCTTGTACAACTTCAGCCTCGCCGTGCCGTTCACGGTTTCCTGCGTCGCGTCGATGTACGTTTGCAGCGTCTTCATCTCCGGCGAATACCAGAAACCGTTATACGCGAGCTGCGCGTACTTCGGCGTGAGCGAATCGCGCATCAGCATGACTTCGCGGTCCATCGTGATGGATTCGACCGCGCGGTGCGCCGCCCAGAGAACCGTTCCGCCGGGCGTCTCGTAAACGCCGCGGGATTTCATGCCGACAAAACGGTTTTCGACCATATCCACCCGGCCGATTCCGTTCTGGCCGGCGACGGCGTTCAGACAATCCATGAGTTTGGCCGGCGACATTTTCCTGCCGTTCACGGCCACCGGATTGCCCTTCTTGAAATCGATTTCCACGTACGTCGGCTTGTCCGGCGCCGCTTCAGGCGACTGGGTCAACACGAAAATATCCTCAGGCGGCTCCGCCCATGTGTCCTCCAGAATGCCGCCCTCGTGCGAAATATGCAGCAGATTGCGGTCGGAACTGTAGGGCTTGGCTTTGGTGAGCGTGATGGGGATCTTGTATTTCTTCGCATAGTTCATCATCGATTCCCGGGAGTTGAATTTCCAGTGCTCGTCGCGCCAGGTGGCGATGATGTTGATGGACGGATCGAGCGCGATGAAGGTCAGTTCAAATCGGACCTGGTCGTTGCCCTTTCCGGTGGCGCCGTGCGATACGGAATCCGCGCCTTCGAGATGAGCGATCTCAATCTGGCGCTTGGCAATGAGCGGCCGGGCCAGCGACGTGCCCAGCAGATACGTTCCTTCGTAAATCGCGTTGGCGCGCAGCGCCGGAAAGACGAAGTCGCGGGCGAATTCTTCCTGCAGGTTGTCGATGTAGATTTTGCTGGCGCCGGTGCTGAGGGCCTTTTCCTCCAGCCCGGAAAGTTCTTCCTTTTGTCCCACGTCGGCCGCGAAGCAGATCACCTCGCATTTATACGTTTCGATCAACCAGCGGACGATGACGGAAGTGTCCAGACCGCCGGAATACGCCAATACAACTTTTTTAATTTTATTTGCCACGATATTTTTTCCTCCTAGAGCAATATTTCCAAAACAGCCTTTTGCACGTGCAGGCGGTTTTCCGCTTCCTCGACGACGACGGACTGCGGTCCGTCGATGACGTCGGCGGTGATTTCCTCGCCGCGGTGCGCCGGCAGACAATGCATCACGATGGCGTCTTTTTTCGCCGCTTCCAACAGCGCCTGATTAATCTGATAATTTTTAAAAATCTTCATCCTTTCCTGAGACTCGGCCTCCTGCCCCATGCTGGTCCAGACATCGGTGTAGAGCACGTCGGCGTTTCGCGCGGCTTCGAACGGATCGCGGCACAGCTTTACGCCGCCGGCGGCCGCGAGAATCCGCGCGTCGGGGTCGTAGCCTTCCGGACAGGCCAGCGCCAGTTCGAAAGGCAGATGCGTCGCCGCTTCAATCCAGCTGTTGGCGACATTGTTGCCGTCGCCGATATAGGCCACCCGCACGCCCTCGTAAGACCCTTTCTTTTCCTGAATGGTAAACAGGTCCGCCAGAATCTGACAGGGGTGCAGAAGATCCGTAAGTCCGTTGATGACCGGAATGGCGGCATAGCGGGCAAGTTCTTCGACGCTTTCCTGGGCAAAGGTGCGGATCATGATGCCGTTTAAGTAGCAGGACATCATCCGGGCGGAATCGGCGAGCGTCTCTCCCCGTCCGATCTGCGTGTCGCGCGAATTCAGGAACAGGGCGATGCCGCCCAGCTGGTACATGCCGACCTCGAAGGAAATCCTCGTCCGGGTGGACGATTTGTCGAAGATCATGCCCAGCGTCTTTCCCTTCAGCGACGCGTGGTCTCTGCCCTCTTTGAGCAACTGCTTGAGCCGGGCGGCGCGGCGCCAGATGGTCTGGAAATCCGCCGGTGTCATCCCTGCAAAACCGAGCAAGTCTTTATTCATGTCCCCTCCATGACCGAATCCAGAATGGCTATCGCATCGTCGATGTCACCGGCATCGACGATGAGCGGCGGAACAAAGCGCAGCGTCTTTCCGCCGGTACAGTTAATGAGCAATCCCCGTTCCTGACAGGCCCCGACAATGCCCGCGCCTTCAATCGCGAGCGAGCAGGCCAGCATGAGCCCCCTGCCCCGGACCTCCGTGATGACGGGATGCTTCGCCTGCAGCTCCCGGAGCCTCAGAAGGAAATACTCTCCTATTTTTCGGCAATTGTCCAGCACGCCGTCTTCCAGGAGCGCTTTGAGCGTGGCTTTCACCGCCGCCATCGCCAGCAGGTTGCCGCCGAAGGTGGACGCATGATTGCCCGGAACAAACGCGCGGGCAATTTCCTCTTTCGCCAGCATTGCGCCCACGGGGAAACCGTTGCCCAGGGCTTTGGCCAGCGTCATGATGTCGGGCTCGATTCCCGAGTGTTCGTAGGCGAACAGCCTGCCCGTCCGGCCGACGCCGGTCTGGACTTCATCGACGATCATCAGGATATGATGGCGGTCGCAGATGTCCCGCACCCGGGCCAGATAGGCCGCGTCGGGAATGATCACCCCGCCCTCGCCCTGGATCGGCTCCAGCATCACGCCGCAGGTTTTGGGTGTGATGGCCGCCTCCAGCGCGCCGGGATCGTTGAAGGGCACGTAGGTGAAACCGTCCAAAAGCGGCGTAAAGCCGAACTGGAATTTTTCCTGGCCCGTGGCGGTGATGGTCGCCATCGTCCGGCCGTGAAAGGAATCCTTCATGGTGATCAGTTCATACCTGCCCTCGCCCATCTTTTCATGGGCATACTTGCGCGCCAGCTTGATGGCGGCTTCGTTGGCTTCCGCTCCGCTGTTGCAGAAAAAGACCCGGTCCGCAAAGGAATGGGCGACCAGCCAGGCCGCGACGTCCGCCTGCGGCTTCGTATAATACAGGTTGGAGACGTGCATCAGCTCCTTGGCCTGCTTTTTGATCGTCTTTACCACTTTCGGATGGGAATGCCCCAGATTGCACACGGC
Organism: Deltaproteobacteria bacterium; assembly: GCA_012729055.1. Classification (GTDB taxonomy): domain Bacteria; phylum Desulfobacterota; class Syntrophia; order Syntrophales; family Smithellaceae; genus UBA8904. The sequence continues at coordinate 59,428 of JAAYDW010000098.1, read as the reverse complement.
GATGCCGGCGACAAAATCAAGGTACTCCCTGTCCTCGGCGTCCCAGACCCGCGCGCCTTCGCCTTTGACAAGCGCAATAGGCACTCTCCGGTAAGTGTTCATGATGTTCGCATCGGCCAGCGCCATAATTTTTTTTCCGTTCATGAGTCCGTCTTCCTTCTTTTACAGTACGATTTCCGTCCCGATCCCTCTGTCCGTGAAGACTTCCAGGAGGATCGCGTGTTTGAGCCGTCCGTCGATGATGTGCGCTTTCCTGACGCCGCCGCGCAGCGCCTTGAGGCAGCATTTCACCTTGGGGAACATTCCCCCCTCGACGGTGCCGTCGCCGATCAGGTTCAGCGCGTCCTGATTCGTCATCGTATGAATCAGTTGCTTGTCGTTGTCGAGCACGCCCGCGACATCCGTGAGCAAAAGCAGCTTTTCCGCCTTGAGCGCGGCGGCCACTTCGCCGGCCACGATATCGGCGTTGATGTTGTAGGTTTCTCCCTTTTCCCCCATGCCGGTCGGCGCGATCACGGGAATGAAGCCGTTCTGGGCGAGCGACACGATCAGCTCGGCGTTCACCTCCTTGACTTTTCCCACGAGGCCGATGTCGATGATTTCCGACGGCGTGTGCCGGGCCTTGTCTTCATTGAGATAATATTTCTCCGCGAGCACCAGGTTCCCGTCCTTGCCGCTCAAGCCCACCGCCTTGCCTCCGTGCTGATTGATCAGTCCGACGATTTCCTTGTTGACCATGCCCACCAGCACCATCTCCACGATGTTCATGGTTTCCTGGTCCGTGACCCGCATTCCCTGGATGAACTTGGATTCCTTGCCCAGTTTCTTGAGCAGGGCGCCGATCTGCGGTCCGCCGCCGTGCACCACCACGGGATGCAGGCCGATGTATTTCATCATCACCACGTCGCGGGCGAATTTGTCTTTCAGCTCCTCGTCGGTCATCGCGTGGCCGCCGTATTTGATCACGATGGTCTTGTTGTAGAACCGCCGGATGTAAGGCAGGGCCTCCAGCAGAATGTCCGCGCGTTCCATCGAGCTTTGAAGATTTTCCATGTCTTTCTCCGTTTTACAAAATATATCGACTCAAATCTTCGTCCTCGACGATGTTGTCAAGCTTTTCTTCCACGTATTTGGCGTCGATGACGATCTTCTTTTCCGCAAGGTCCGGCGCGTCAAAGGAGATGTCCTCCAACAGCGTCTCCATGATTGTGTAGAGACGGCGCGCGCCGATGTTTTCCGTCCGCTCGTTGACGATGGTCGCCACCTCCGCGATCTGCTCCACCGCGTCTTCGGTAAAGGACAGTTCGATGTCTTCGGTCGCCATCATTTCCGTGTACTGTTTGACGAGCGCGTTGTTGGGTTCGGTGAGAATCCGGATGAACTCCTCCTTGCCCAGCGAATCCAGCTCGACGCGGATCGGGAAGCGCCCCTGCAACTCGGGGATCAGGTCGGAAGGCTTCGTTCCGGAAAAAGCGCCCGCCGCGATAAACAGGATGTGGTCGGTTTTCACCATGCCGTACCGGGTGTTGACGTTCGACCCTTCCACGATGGGCAGCAGATCCCGCTGGACCCCTTCGCGCGACACATCCGGACCGTGCTGCGAATCCCCGCCGACGATCTTGTCGATTTCGTCGAGGAAAATGATCCCCGACTGCTCGACGCGGTCGAGCGCCGTCCGGGTGACCTTGTCCATGTCGATGAGCTTCTGCGCCTCTTCCGCGGCCATGATCTCCAGAGCCTCCGGAACCTTCACGTTTCTTCTTTTCTTTTTCTGGGGCATCATGTTGCCCAGCATGTCCTTCAGGTTGAGGCCCATGTCCTCCATGCCGGCCGCCGAAAAGATTTCAATCATGGGACCGCTGCGCGGCTCGGCGACTTCCAGCTCCACCATCCGCTCATCCAGCTTTCCGTCCGAAAGCAGTTTGCGCAGTTTTTCCCGGGTGGCGTCCTGCCGGTTGACCGCTTCCTCGGAAAGCGGCAGCTCCAGCGCGTCGGAATCGGGATCTTTGAGCATGTCCCCGACTTTTCTTTCAACGGCACGCGGGGGCAAAAGCAAATCCAGGAGCCTTTCCTCCGCGATCTCGGCGGCCTTGGCCTGCACATTTTCCTGCTCTTCGGCCTTGGCCATGTTGATGGACAGTTCCACCAGGTCGCGGACCATCGATTCCACGTCGCGCCCCACGTAGCCCACTTCCGTGAACTTGGAGGCCTCGACCTTCAGAAAAGGCGAGTTGTCCAGCTTGGCCAGACGCCGGGCGATTTCCGTTTTGCCGACGCCCGTCGGTCCGATCATGATAATATTTTTCGGCGAGATTTCCTCCGCCAGATCCTCGGGCACATTCTGCCTCCGCCAGCGGTTGCGCAGCGCGATGGCCACGGCCCTTTTGGCGTCTGCCTGGCCGATGATATGCCGGTCGAGTCTTTCCACTATTTCACGGGGAGTTAACCCAGAATTGTTCATAATTTGAACTTGCTCCTTATTTTTTGCTCTTCTTGCCTTCTTTCGGCGTTTCCTCGTTGAGGTCGATTTCCTCAATCGTGATGTGATCGTTGGTGTAGATGCAGATTTCCGCCGCGATCCGCATGGCTTCCCGGGCGATTTCCGTGGCGGACAGCGTACTGTGGCGGACCAGCGCGCGCGCCGCCGCCTGCGCGAAAGCGCCGCCGGAACCGATCGCCATGACGTCGTCGTCGGATTCGATGACATCGCCGTTGCCCGAAATAATCAGTGAGTAATCGCGGCTCACCGCAATCATCAGCGCTTCCAGGTGCCGCAGCACGCGGTCGGTGCGCCAGTCCTTGGTCAGTTCCACCGCCGCCCGCAGAAGGTTGCCGTTGTACTGTTCGAGCTTCTGGTCGAAGCGGTCGAACAGCGTAAAGGCGTCGGCGGTCGCTCCCGCAAATCCGACAATGACTTCATTGTTGTAAAGGCGCCGCACCTTGCGCGCTCCGTGTTTCAGAATCGTCGTATCCAGCGTCACCTGGCCGTCGCCGGCCACGGTGATTTTGTCGTCTTTCCTGATAGCCAGGATGGTTGTCCCTCTAATGTGCATGTCTGCTCCTGTTTCGCGGCTCTCAGCGCATCGTTTGCAGCTTCGAGGCGCTATCTTTTGGCCCGGGGATGGGCCTTGTCATAAACTTCCATCAGGCGGTTGATGTTCACCGCCGTGTACTTCTGCGTCGTGGACAGACTTTCGTGTCCGAGCATTTCCTGAATCGACCGCAAATCCGCCCCCGCCGACAAGAGATGCGTGGCGAAGCTGTGCCGCAGCGCGTGCGGACTGATTTTGCGCCCGATGCCGCTTCGGAGCGCGGCCCCGTCCACCAGGCGGGCGATGCTCCGCGTCGTAATCCTCCCGCCGCGGTTGTTTAGGAAAAGCGCGCCGCGGAAAGGATCGATACCCTTTTCTTTCCGCAAGGCTTCGGTTGCGGAAAGATAGCCGCGGATCGCGTCGAGCGCCGGCCTGCCCACCGGAACGATTCTTTCCTTTTTGCCCTTGCCGCGAACCTTCACCAGCGCTTCGTCAAAATGAACGTCTTCCACGTTTAAGCCGGCCATCTCCGCCAGCCTGAGACCGGAAGAGTAGAACAGCTCCAGCATCGCCCGGCCGCGCCGTCCGGCTGCGGAGGCATCGGCCGTTGAAGCGGCAAGCAGCGCAAATGCTTCATCCACCGACAAAAACGTCGGTATGTATTTTTCCGTCTTCGGCGTCCGGATCCCCTGGGCAGGATTGTTTTTGACAACGCCTTCGCGCAGCAGAAACCGGTAAAACGCCCGCAGAGAAGACACCTTGCGGTTGATGGACGTCTTTTTCAGCTTCCGGCCGAACAGGAAAGACAGATACGCCCGGACGGCGTCCGTCCCGGCGGCGATGAGCGTCTTCTCGTCTGACGGATTCTCCCTGCCGTGCAGGAAGGCGTTAAATTCCTCGATATCCGTCAGATAGGCCCGGCGGGTATGTTCCGACACATTGCGTTCGACGTCCAGAAATGTTCGAAAATCCGCCAGCAGGTTTTTCATTTCGTCACATTTTGTACTTCCCGAAATCTTCCGCGGATAAATTTTCCAGAAACTCCTTGATCTTGTCTTCCTTAAACTTGTCGATATCGGAAAGCTTCATGCCGAAATCGATGTTGCGGGATTTTTCGAGGACGCTTTCCTCCACGAAAATCGACGCCCGCGCGCGCAGCGCCAGCGCAATCGCATCGCTCGGACGCGCGTCGATGGCGTAACTCTGCCCCTCCCGCGTCAGATACACGTTGGCGAAAAACGTATTGTTGCGAATATCGACGATTTCAATCCGGTTCACCGTCACATCGAGCGCCTTGATGCATTCGTACAGGAGATCGTGCGTCATCGGCCGCGAAAACACGACATGCTCAAGCTCCGTCGCGATGGCGCTGGCTTCGAACAACCCGATCCAGATCGGAATGGCTTTGCTGTCCTGCAGATCTTTCAAAATGACGATGGGCGTATTGGTGATCGGATCAATGGTCAATCCCGACACCTTCATCTCCAGCAGCATCCCCGGCCTCCTTATCGATTTATCATCCTGCCCCGCAGCGAGTGCAGAAACCCGCGTGTGATCTCGACCTTTACCTTTTTACCCGCGAGCTCCCGGCCGCCTTTAAAGTTAACGATTCTCCAGGCGCGCGTCCGTCCCGTCATGTCCGAGTCGGAATTTTTGCTCGGGCCTTCCACCAGCACTTCCTGAACGCTTCCTTCGAGCGCCGAGTTTTTTTCCTGGGTGTGCCGGTCCTGCAGCGCCTGCAATTCCTTGAGCCTGCGCTGCTTTTCCGCCTCCGGCACCGGATCGTTAAATGTTCGGGCGGCCGTTCCCTTTCGTTCAGAATACTTAAACGAAAATAATGAATCAAACCTGATTTTTTCCATCATGTCAACGGTTTCTTGATAATCTTTTGCCGTTTCCCCCGGAAAACCGACGATGACGTCGGACGTAATGCTGATGGACGGGCAAACGGTCCGCAGACGCTCCACTTTCGCGCAGTATTCCCCGACCGAATAGCCCCGGTTCATCCTTTTCAAAACGCGGTTGGAGCCGGACTGTACCGGCAGATGAATATGCTCGCACAGTTTGGAAAGGCTTCTGAAACAGTCGATGAGATCGTCGGACAGATCCTTGGGATGAGACGTGGTGAAACGAATTCTTTCCAGACCCTGAATCGCCTCGATGCTCTTGAGCAGGGATACGAAATTACATCCGCCGGCAAGGTTTTTGCCGTACGAATTGACGTTCTGGCCCAGAAGCGTTACTTCCTTCACGCCGCAGCAGGCGAGTTTCCGGATTTCTTCGAGGATCTCTTCCGGCGGCCGGCTCATCTCCGGGCCGCGCAGGTAAGGCACGACGCAGTAGCTGCAGTAATTGTCGCATCCCTGCATGATCGAGACAAACGCGCTAAGCTCCCCCGGCGCGGGAGGGGCGAAAACGCCCAGCGATTGAATTTCTGAAAAGAAGCAGGTTTCCACGGCTCGCTTTTTCCCGTTCGTCACCGCTGCGAGAATTTCCGGCAGCCTGGAAATATGATGGGTTCCGAAGACAAAGTCCACGGCCTTTTCTCTTTTGTAAACGCCCTCCCCCAGATGCTGCGCCAGGCAGCCGCCGAAACCGACGAGCAGTCCGGGATTTTTCTCCTTGAGTTTCACCAGGCGTCCCAATTCGCTAAACGCCTTCTGCTCGGCTTTGTCGCGGATGGAACAGGTGTTGAACAGAATCACATCCGCCCGGGCGGAATCTTGCGTCAGACGGTAGCCCTCCTCTTCCAGGAGCGCCGCCATCTGCTCCGAGTCATGCACGTTCATCTGGCAGCCGAAGGTTGCGATATATATGTAACGGGTTTTCATGGTCATCCGAATGCTTGCCTTTTGCCGAGCGTATTAATATGTCAGCGGGGGTTAGTCAAACGATATTTCAGGATATTGGCCAGGCGGGCGAATTCCTGCAGGCTAAGCGTTTCGCCGCGTCTCTTTCCGTCGATCGCCGCTTCGCGAAGCGCGTCTTCCAAACGGGAAGGCGTCAGGCCTTCCAATAACGACGCGCTTTTCAGATTATTGGAGAGCATTTTCCGCCGCTGCGCAAACGACGCTTTCACCAGGCGCCGGAAAAAAGCTTCGTCGTCCAGTTCAAAAAGTGGGCGTTTGCGAAACGTTCCGGAAATGACGGCGGACTCAACTTTCGGCCTGGGATAAAAACAGTTTGCCGATACATCGAAAAGCCTTTCCACTTCCGCGTACATCTGCAGCAAAACGGAAGGCACGCCGTACGATTTATGGCCCGGCAATGAGATCAGTCTTTCAACCACTTCCTTTTGCAGCATCAGGGTAAAGTCGCTGATGACCTTGCGGGACTCCACCAAATGGAAAATAACCGGACTCGAAATGTTGTAGGGAACATTACCCATCACTTTAATTTTTGACTTGTATTGATTTGATTTGGAAGAGAAGTCGAATTTTAAAATATCTCCGGCAATAATTTCCACATGGTCATCCCCCGCAAACTGGTCCTGAAGAATTTCCACCAGCCGGGGGTCAAGTTCCACGGCAATAACCTGCCCGGCCGCACAAGCGATATCCCGCGTCATGACACCGATACCCGCGCCGATTTCAACGACCACATCCACAGGCGAGATCCGGCCCGCGGCGGCAATTTTGGAAATCGTATTGCCGTCCACGAGAAAAGACTGGCTCAGTTTTTTGCTTGGGCGGATGTCGTAGCGCCGCAGAATGTCTCGGGGAGTCGTCACAAGTTCCACCCTTTAAGCCTCTCCCCTTGCGGGAGCGGCTGCAAGCGGCCAGCGGGAAACGGCGTTTAAAGCCAGGGAATCCCGGCGTCCGCTTTTGAGGACGATTTCACCCAGCGCCGCAATCATGGCGGCGTTGTCCGTACACAACACCATGGGCGGAATGAACAGGGTCATGCCGGCTGCGGCCGCCGCGTCGGCGAAACGCAGCCGCAGGCGGCTGTTGGCGGCGACGCCGCCGCAGACGACGATCCGGGAGATGTTGTTTTCCCGGGCCGCCCGAACGGTTTTTTCCACCAGGACGTCCATGATGGCCTCCTGGTAGCTCGCCACCACGTCCGGCAGTTCCTCTTCACCGAAGGGCTTACCGCGCTTTTTCAGCATGACGAGCAGCGACGTCTTCAAGCCGCTGAAGCTGAAATCCGGAGAATCCTTCATGGCCCGCGGAAAGGGATACGCGGCCGGATTGCCCTTTTGGGCCAGCTTGTCGATCACGACGCCGCCCGGATAGCCCAGGTCGAGCAGTTTGGCCGCCTTGTCGAAAGCTTCTCCGGCCGCATCGTCGCGCGTCTGGCCCAGCAGTTGGAAATCGTGGTAATTTCCGACCCGGTACACGTTCGTATGCCCGCCGGAAACAACCAGCGCGGCAAAGGGAAACTGCGGCCGGGGCTCCGATAGAAAGGACGCCATGATATGGCCTTCCAGATGGTTGACGCCGACAAACGGCAACCCCAGACCGTAGGCCAGCGCCTTGGCGGCGGAAAGGCCGACCAGCAGCGATCCGATCAGTCCGGGACCTCTCGTCACCGCAATGCCCTCCAGTTCGCCAAGCGAAACCTCCGCCTCTGCCAGCGCCCGGCTGATCACATAGGTGATGGCTTCCAGATGCTTGCGCGAGGCGATTTCCGGCACCACGCCGCCGTAAGCGCTGTGGTCCTTGATTTGCGAAGCGATGATGTTGGAAAGCAGCTTCCCGTCCGAGACAATTGCCGCCGCCGTTTCATCGCAGGATGATTCGATGCCTAAAACCAGCAAAATTTAAACCTTTCATGATAATTTTCTTTACAAACCGTTCAAAACGCTTATATAAAAGCCTCCGGAATTTGTAAACAAACTTTTGGCTCATTTGCGAAGCGGAACTCTTACCCATGGAAATCAAAACGGACTTTCTCATCATCGGCAGCGGAATAGCAGGTTTAAGCCTGGCCATCAAGGTCGCCCGTCTCGGATCGGTGGCCATCGTCACGAAAAAGGAAAAATCGGAATCCAACACCAACTACGCCCAGGGCGGCATTGCCGCGGTGACGGACAAAACCGACAGTTTTGAAGAGCATATCGCCGATACGCTGGACTGCGGCGCCGGCCTCTGCCACAAGGACGTCGTGAACTTCGTCGTCCGCGAAGCGCCTCCGCGCATTCAGGAGCTTGTGGAATGGGGCGTCAATTTCACCAAATCGGAAGAGTCCCCTCACGCGTACGATCTCGGACAGGAAGGCGGTCACCATAAACGCCGCGTTCTGCATGCCAAGGACCTCACCGGCCGTGAAATCGAGCGGGCGCTTCACGATAAAGTCGCCGGCCTGAAAAACGTCGCCATCTACGAAAACCACATCGGCATCGATCTGATCCTGCAGAAAGACGCCCAGGGCCGGACCATCAACTGTCTGGGCGCCTACGTGCTCGACATCAACCGGGGCGAAATCCACACGTATCGCGCCAAATACACGATCCTGTCGACCGGCGGCGCGGGCAAGGTTTATCTCATCACCACCAATCCGGACATCGCCACGGGCGACGGCATCGCCATGGCTTACCGGGCGGGGGCGAAAATCTCCAACATGGAATTCATCCAGTTTCACCCCACCTGCCTTTTTCATCCGGAAGCCAAGGCCTTTCTGATCAGCGAAGCCGTCCGGGGCGAAGGCGGCGTTTTGCGCTTAAAGAACGGCGAAACCTTCATGGAAAAGTACCATCCGATGAAGAGCCTCGCGCCCCGCGATATCGTGGCCAAGGCCATCGATACGGAAATCAAGCGCTCCGGCGACGAATACGTTCTTCTGGACATCACGCACCGCAGCCGGGATTTTCTGATGGACCGCTTTCCCAACATCTACGGCAAATGCCTGGAATACGGCATCGACATGGCCCAGCAGCCCATTCCCATCGCGCCGGCGGCGCACTACATCTGCGGCGGCGTCGCGGTGGACGCCGACGGCAAGACCTCGATCGACAACCTGTTTGCGTGCGGCGAAGTTTCCTGTACGGGGCTTCACGGCGCAAACCGTCTGGCGAGCAACTCGCTTCTGGAAGCCCTGGTCTTTTCCCACCGGGTTTTCACGAAAATCGCCAAATCGTTTCGGCAAACGGAGATGAGCACGGTTCCCATCCGGCCGTGGGACCCGGTGAACAGCTCGGAAAGCGACGACACCATCGTGGTCACCAACAACTGGGAGGAAATTCGCCGTTGCATGTGGAACTACGTGGGCATCGTCCGCTCGGACAAGCGCCTGGAGCGCGCCGAGCGCCGCATCGCCATGATCCAGAAGGAAATCCACGAATACTACTGGAACTACAGGGTCACCAAGGATCTGATCGAACTGCGCAACATCACGACCGTCGCCAAACTCATTGTGCAGAGCGCTCGCGCGCGCAAGGAAAGCCGCGGCCTGCACTACACCATGGATTACCCCCAAATCGATGACGCCTTTCTAAAAGACACTATTCTAATCAGGAACTGACTCCCGTTTCCTTGTTTTCTGAATCCACACTCCACGCGGAAAGGAATCTGCCATGGACATTTCAGTAGAAACACGAGCCACCCGCATTACGGTAAAATGCGCCGGCCGGCTGGACGTCGCCTCGGCCAAGGCGTTTGAAGAAGCCGTCGGCGCCCTCGTGCGGGAAAGCCGGCGCCAGGTTGTCCTCGATTTTTCCCGTCTGCAGTACATCTCGAGCGCCGGCATCCGCTCGCTTCTCTTTCTGATGAAAACGGCCGCGTCCCGCTCATTGTCCGGCCCGTCGCACACGCTGTTGCCGTTGCGGCTGGCGCAGGCCGGCCCGGCCGTCCGTCAGGTGCTGGAACTTTCCGGCCTGCTGGACAACTTTTCCACCGGGGTTCGTCCGACGGCCGGCCATCCGGCCGCCGTGGGCAGAACCTGCGATGAACTTCTGCCTCTGCTGCGCGCTGCCTTTCCTTCGCCGGACGCCGATGCAGCGTTCATCGCTTCGGTCGCCGACGGACTGGGGCAGATCGACCGTCTCAAAACCGGACGGCCCTACCTGGGGCTGCGTGAGCCGATCGACTACAGCCAGGCCCGTAGAAAGCAGGTTCCGGAACGTATGTCGGGCGTTGCCGAAACCGTCGCCGCCCTCGCCGAATACATGCAGGGCGGTTTCATCTGGAGTCATCCGCACACGCAGGAAAACGTCGTTCCCCCGACGACGATTCCGGCTGTGATCGGCAATCTTTTCGGCGCCATCTACAATCCGAACATCATCTGGGATGAATACAGCTACCGCGTCGGACTGGCGGAAATCGAAACGGCGGCCATGTGCGCGTCGCTGGTCGGCTACGATCCGGACCAGGCCGCGGGCTTCTGCACCTTCGGCGGCACGGGCACAATCCTTTACGGCGTCAAGCTCGGCGTCGAAAAGGCCTGTCCCGGCGCCTTCAGCCGCGGCGTTTCCGAGCCGCTGAAGCTGGTGGCCTCGTCCGCCGCCCACTACGCCAAGCTCAATGTGCTGGGCTGGCTGGGCATTGGAACGGACAACCTCGTCACCATTCCGACCGACGCCGACAATTCCATGGATCCTACCGCACTCGAAGACGGCCTGCGGCGCATTCTGGAGCGCGGCGAAAAAATCGCCGCAATCATTGCCACCATGGGCACCACCGACGCCTTCGGCATCGACAACCTTCAGTACATCACCGGCCTGCGCGACCGTCTGGCCGCGGAATACCGCCTGCCCTACCTGCCCCACATTCATGCCGACGCCGTCATCGGCTGGGCCTGGTCGGTCTTCAATGATTACGACTTCGACGCGAATCCGCTGGGATTCAACGCCCGCGCCCTGCGCTGCCTGTGGGATACGCAGGTCAACATGAGCGCGCTGGGGCGCGCCGATTCCGTGGGCCTTGATTTTCACAAGACGGGGTTCGGCCCCTACGTGTCGAGCATGGTTTTGTGCAAAAACAAGGACGATCTCGGCCGCATCAGCCGGGATACCGGCCTGATGCCTTACCTGTTCCAGTTCGGCCATTATCATCCCGGCGTCTTCACGCTGGAGACGTCGCGGTCCGGCGGATCGGTCCTGGCGGCCCTGGCGAATCTGAAACTGTTCGGCAAGGAAGGCTACCGGGCGCTCCTGGGCCATCTGGTCACCATGGCCGAAGTGCTGCGGCTGCGTCTCGACGAGCATCCGGCCATGTGCCAGGTGAACGACTACAACTACGGACCGGTGACGCTTTTTCGGGCTTACCCGGACGGCGTGGACGCCAAGGCGGTTTTCTCCGACGAACTGACCGATCCGCAGGCGGCCGAAAGCCTCGCGCGGAACAATGCCTACAATCAGAAATTGTTTGACGAGTTGCACCGCCAGATGGAGCAGGAAGAGGGATTCGCCCTGTCGCTCACCAGCCATTACCGGACGGCGGCCTGCGGCGAACCTGTGCTGGCCCTCAAGTCTTTCGTCATGTCGCCTTTCGTGGAAGAAAAGGACATGCAGGAGTTGATCGCCTGCATTGAAAAAGCGCGCCTGGCTATCGGCCGGACGGCGTAAGACCTGTCCGTCGCCGGAACATTCTTTCTCAGGCGGCCGGGCCGAAGTCCTCTATCCGGCGGAAATCAGCGCCGCTATTTTTCATCTTTTACCTTTTTGATCATCCGGCCGGCGCCCTGCTGAAAAGCCTGCAGATACGCCTGCTGCGTGGACGATTCGAACAAGAGGCCCACATCGGAAGAGTAGTTCATCGCAATGTTGATCGCCCGCTTGCAGCCGATGACCGGCTCTCCGTTTTGAACGATTTCCCGCGCCATCGTGAGCGCCTCCTCCATCAGGCGGGATTTCGGATAAACATGCTCGACCAGACCGATCCGCAGGGCTTCCTGCGCGTCGATCCGCCGCCCCGTGTAAATGAGCTCCTTGGCCTTGCCGACGCCCACAACCCGGGGAAGACGCTGCGTGCCGCCGCCGTCGGGAATGATGCCCAACTGGACTTCCGGAATGGAAAAGAGCGCCGACTCGTCCGCGAGACGGATGTCGCAGCCCAGCGCCAGTTCCAGCCCCGCGCCGAAACAAAAGCCGTTTACGGCCGCTATCACCGGCACAGGAAGCTTCTCGTAAGCCGTGAAGCAGTCCCGGTAAATCTGAATGTGGCCGAAGCGGTCGTGGCGCTTTCTGTCGCCCGCCAGGTCTTCTCCCGCCGCGACCATCTTCAGGTCGATGCCCGCGCAAAAGGACTGGTCGCCCGCGCCGGTCAGGATGACCACGCCGACGGACGGGTCATCCACAATGTGCTTTGCCGCTTCGTACAGGCCCTGCAGAATTCCCGCGTTGAAGGCGTTTCTCGCCTTCGGCCGGTTGAGGGTCACGGTGGCGATCTTTTCTTTCACTTCCAGCAAAACGTCGTGATACGTGAACATGTTCTTCTCCTTCTTATGACAAATTTTTTTTGATCATTTTTTTTCAGAATTGCCGGCGCAGTATTTCGCAAAACGCGCCAGGGCGCCGACGGCTCTTTCAAAAGACGGAAACGCCGGAATGCCCGCTTCGCAAAAACGGCTCCGGAGCGCCGATCCCTTCACGATCAGATCTGGATCGCCCCCGTCGTAATCCACGGTAAACACGGTCGGCTTGGCCAGGCGGTGAGCCTTGATGAAACCGGCAATCTCGGAAACGGAGTCGGAAATGTCCGGACTGTGAAAGGCAATGCGCGGAATCAGGCGGTCGACGATGACCAGCGAAATCTCCGGCTCCGCATAAGCCATGTCGAGCACTTCAAAAAGAAGTTCCGGCTGAAGAAAGACCGCCCAGTAATCCAGCGGATTTCCGGCGATGCTGCCGGCCACGGGAACCAGGGGGCGGATTCTTTTCATCCCGGCCGCCGACAGGGCCGGGACGGAAAGTCCGGCGCGAATGCACGTGTCGGAAAATATCACGCTGTTGCCGCCGCCCCCGCCGACGATCAGGACGCCTTTGCCCCGGGTCCAGGGCAAGAGCGAAAACGCCAGGCAGGCGTCGACCCATTCATTCATGCCGGCAACAGGCACGACGCCGGTCTGCGCAAAAAAGGCCTCCCACATCCTCGAATTTCCGGCCAGGCGCCCCGTGTGGGATTCCACCGTCTCCGCGCCGCTTGCGGACTGGCCGCCCTTGAGCAGAATAACAGGCTTGTGGGGCGTCGCCGCGCGGGCCAGATCGAAGAAGCGCCGTCCGTCGCCGATGCTTTCCAGATAGACGGCAATCAGGCGGATCTCCTCATCCTCAGCCATGTATTCGAGGAAGTCCGGACTGTCCAGCACACAGGCATTGCCGATGCTGACGGCCTTGCCGATGCCGACGCCCAAGGACGAAATGTATTCCGTAAACCGCTGGGTAATGCCGCCGCTTTGGGAAATCACGCCGAGACTGCCGTCGCGCCCGGGAATCGCGCCCCAGGCCGTAAGATGAACGGACGGACAGTAAGGCCCCATGCAATTGGGACCGATGACCAGCAGGTGATGCTCGCGGGCGATGGCGGCCAATTTTCTTTCGAGTTGCCTTCCTTCTTCGGTCCGGGTTTCGCCGAATCCGGCGGTGAGCACATGAATATGCCGCGCGCCGCGCCTTGCGCATTCTTCAAGCGCGGCAGGCACCGCGTCGGCGCGCACCGCGATCATCACCAGATCCGGCGTTTCCGGCAGAGAAGCGAGCGTCGGGTAGGCCCTGATCCCCAGCGTTTCCGGAGCCTTTGGATTTATCGGATAGAGCCTTCCGGCATAGCCGGCATCCAGATAGCGCTTGAGAAAACTGGTTCCCCCGAACGTCACCGGCTCGCGTGAAACACCGATGATGGCAATACTTTCCGGTTTAAAAAACCGGTCGAAATCCGGCTTCGGACGGCGGGGCATCGATCCTCCTCCTTATTCTGTTTCGTAGCAGGACAGAATCTCCCCGAAATACAGCGTGTGGTAATCCTTTTGCGGATACAGAGCCCGGTCGTAATCCTTGTCCAGGAAAGCGGGATCCATGGCGGCCTTAAAGACGATCCGGCATTCCAGATGAACGCCCGGAACGGCGATGATCGGCGAAACGGTCTTCTGTCCGTCTGCAATCTTCAGGCTGCAGGCTTCGAACTTGTTCACGTCGCGGCCGGATTTCGTGCCGCAAAAATTGGTTTCCCGGGTCATGTCGCCCGACGGAACGGTCACGGTGAAGTCCGCGGCCTTTTCGATGATTCCGAAGGTATGGCGGGTGGGGCGAACCGCCACCATCATGATCGGCTTTTGCCAGATGAAGCCGAAAGTGGCCCAGCCGACGGTCATGGTGTTTTGCCCCGCTTCGGACTTGACCGTTAAAAAAGCGCCTCTCTTGATTTTGCGCACAGCCTCGTCGGCGATGCTCATAACCTTTACCTCTTTCATTTTCTCCTCCTCCGAAACGTCCGCCGATTTGTTCGTGTCGGCTTCCGCGGGAATTCCCCCGTTCGGGCGTTTCTTCTCCGGTTCATTATCGTCCTGGCCGGTTCTCCGTCAGGACGCCCGTCAAACCATAAACGCCTTGGCCGGACAGGTCAAGCGCGAAAAAAAACCCGGCGCTTCCGCTTTCAACCGCGGGAGCGCCGGGCCATGATCGGCTTTTATCTATCGGTCGGAACCGAAAACCCGCTCGAAGCTCAGATCCAGATGTTTCAGGAAATTGTTGACGTTGAAAATCGCGTCCAGTTCGCGGGCCTCCAGATGCTTTTGCACGATGTCGTCCTGCTCCAGAAGCTTTCGAAACGCAATGCCCTCCTGCCAGGAGGCCATCGCGTTTTTCTGGACGACGGCGTAGGCGTCTTCGCGCGACGTGCCTTTTTCAATGAGCGCCAGGAGGACCATCTGCGAGAAAATCACGCCGTGCGTCATGTTGAGGTTGGCCAGCATCCGCTCCGGATAAACCACCAGCTTGTCCATCAGGCCCGTAAAACGCGCCAGCATGAAATCCAGAACGATCGTGGCGTCCGGTCCGATGACGCGTTCGACGGACGAATGGCTGATGTCGCGCTCATGCCACAGAGCGACGTCCTCCAGCGCTGCGAGCGCATAGGAGCGCACCAGGCGCGCAAGGCCGGAGATGTTTTCCGAAAGGACCGGATTGCGCTTGTGGGGCATGGCCGACGACCCCTTCTGCCCCGGCGAAAAGTATTCTTCCGCCTCGCGCACTTCCGTTCGCTGGAGCAGGCGGATTTCCTGCGCAAATTTATCCAGCGACGAAGCGATGATGGCCAGGGTGGCAAAGAATTCCGCGTGGCGATCGCGCTGCACGATCTGCGACGAGACGGGCGCCGGCTTAAGGCCCAGTTTATTGCAGACGTATTCCTCCACAAACGGCTCGACAAAAGCAAACGTGCCCACCGCGCCCGCGATCTTCCCGGTGCTGACGCTTTCCCTGGCCCGCAGAAGCCGCGTGCGGTTGCGCGCGATTTCCGCATACCACAAGGCCAGCTTCAGGCCGAACGTGATCGGCTCGGCGTGAATGCCGTGCGACCGGCCGATCATAAGCGTGTTTTTATGCTCGAAGGCCCGCCGTTTCAACACCGCAAGCAGATCGTCCAGATCCTCAAGCAGGATCCCGGAGGCTTCCCTGAGCTGAACCGCAAGCGCCGTGTCCAGGACATCCGAGGACGTCAGCCCCATGTGGATGAACCGGCCGTCATCGCCGATGACTTCGGTAAGCGAGGAGACAAAGGCAATCACGTCGTGCTTGGTGACTTTTTCGATTTCATCGATCCGGTCCACGTTGATGACCGCTTTGGCTTTGATGTTTTCCACCGCCGCGGCCGGCACCTTGCCCAGCTTCACCATCGCCTCGCAGGCCGCCACTTCCACATCGAGCCATTTGCGGTACTTGTTTTCCTGGCTCCAGACCGCCGTCATTTTTTCTCTTGAGTATCTCGGAATCACGCTTTTCTCCTGTCTTCCTTATTTTCGCCCTTCCCGCGGAACAAGGCGTTTGTTTATTATGTCTTCTACTCCTCCGTCAAGCGTAAACTGCATTTTGCGCGCTTACGGCAGACGCTCCAGAAGCGCCGCGTGCTCAAGATAAAAATCCTTCGGGTTTCTTCCGTCAAGCAGATTCCACATCCTTGTCTGGCCGATGATGTCCATGTGGTCCCAGGTCGTCCAGGTTCCCAGATCCTGCCAGATCCCCTTGCGCGGCTTCCCGTCAAAAAAGCGGACGGCGGAACCGGAGGGCGCTCTCATGCTGACTGTGTTGACGATCGAGTCGTTTTTCTTCCAGGCGTCGTCGATCGCCACCCTTCCCGGGCCGGATTGCGGATCGCTGTAGCTCCCCATCCAGCCCGCCACGGGCAGAAAAATGAGCGCATTGGTGACCACGGGATGCTCGTCGCCGGAAGATTCGTCTCTTTCCGTGGAGGCGGTGGAAAGCGAAAAGTAATAAACGTTCGGCGACGTGGTGACCCAGCCGTTCAGTTCCCGGGCGCCCTCGGGAGAAAGATCCCACACGGCGAGGTCCCGCGCGGTGGGCGATTTCAGAATCGGCGATTGCCGGACGCGTTTCTTGTAGGCGGAAAAGTTTTCATCCGGCCGTTTCTTCAGCCCCCACTGATCGAGCTTGAAATCGTAAACGTCGGACAGCATATCGCTTCCCTCGACCAGACCCGCGATGCCGGTGATGATCTGTTCGGCCAGGTTGAACGTTACCGCGTAAGCGCCGCGGGTGAGCGTGGTGCCGTTGTGCGGCGTGGACAAGGTAGTCAGACTCTTGACCCGACGATGACCTCCGTTGAAGATTTCGGCCGTTTTGTCGCCGGTTGCCGCCCGCTCCTCTTCACTGCCGCATTCGAGCAGATGGATGAGAACCCTGGCCGTCTGCCCGCCCTGGCTGTGGGCGATGATGGAAATCTTGTGCCGGTCGTCCCAGCGGGGCAGAAGCGGTTTTTCATAGCAGCGGCCGAAGCGCTCGTGGCCGTATTTTTTCGCGTGCGCGGCCCCGTAGTCCACGCAGCCGCCCTTCAACTGATAGTAGGCTTCCACCGCCCGGTCCCAGTTGGAGGACACGGGCCCGACGGCGACGGAAACCGTCGGAAACCCGGCCGCATTGAGGAGGGCTTCGTAATCCTCGCCCGCGCCGCCCCAGTATTTCACACCGAACATTTCGGTTCGTCCCCAGCCCAGAAAACCGTGGATGAAGACAATGGTATCTTTGGCCTGCGCAGAGCCGGGCCGGCCGAGAAAAAGCAAAATGAAAAGCAGAAGGGCGGCGGCGGAGATCCGCCGGAATTTTGTGGATCCGGAACTTTTCTCCATGGCTTTTCCAACCTCTCCCGGCGACCGCAATTTACAGTCGTCTCTATGGCGTCCGTGGAAATCCGGCGGGAAGCAAAGCCGAAGCGCCCGCCCGGAGATGAGCGCTTCGGCTTTTGATCAAGCATCAGAAAATTTTTTATTTCACCGCTTTTCGCAGCATTTTGGCCATGTCCGTCTTTTCCCAGCGGTAGTCGTCCATGAAGAACGTCCGGGGAATTTTCCGGTAGATGCCGCCGTCGAGCAGATTGAATTTTTCAATCATGCCTTCGGGCGTGAGATCGAAAGAGTCCTGGATGACTTTTTCGAGCCGGTCGTCCGCGACTTTACCCGTGCCGAATGTATTGACGTAAATGGAAAAGGGTTCGGCAATGCCGATAGCGTAAGCGAGCTGCACCGAGCATTTGGAGGCCAGCCCGGCCGCCACGATGTTTTTCGCCACATAGCGGGCGCCGAAGGCCGCCGAGCAGTCCACTTTTTCCGGCGTCTTGTTGACCACCGCGCCGCCGCCCAGCTGCGCGCCGGGATAACCGCCGTAAAACTGGACCACCAGCTTGCGGCCCGTCACGCCGGAATCCGCCGCGCTGCACGAATTGATGGCGTTCCATTCGCCCGTCGGATTGAACAGAAATTCCGTTTTCCGGTCCACGCAGTCTTTCAGACATTCAAAGGCGAGCTTCTTGGCCCGGTCCCGGACTTTGAGCCTGTCTCCCTTGACGAAGCGGTAATCGATGGCGTTGGACATGAGCACTTTGGCCACGCGCAGGGGCTTGCCCGTTTTGACGTCGTAGTCGACCGAGACCTGGCCTTTTCCGTCCGGAGCAAAGATCGGATCCTGGCTATACTCGAAGGCCCGCATCAGTTTATTCACCAGAACATACGGCAGGGGCAGAAGCTCCGGCGTCTCGTCGCAGGCGTAACCGTACATGATGCCCTGGTCGCCCGCGCCGATTTCGCGGTCCTTGTTTAAAAGGCAGCTGGTTCCCTGGTTGATGTCCTCGGACTGGGGAATAATCGCGTTCATAACGCCCATCAGATGCCCGTTGAGGCCGACGGCCGCATGGTTGTACCCCAGTTCGATAACGGAATTTCTGGCGATTTTATCGATATCGACATAGACCCGCGAGCGCACTTCGCCGCCGATCACGCAAATGCCCTTTCCCAGAAAAACTTCGATGCCGCAGTGCGGCATGTTGGCGAGCGTCATTTTCTGCTTTTTTTCCTCATCGAGAATGGCGGCAATAATATTGGCGGCAATGATATCCGCCACCACATCCGGATGACCCACTTTCACACTTTCCGACGAAATTTGCATTTTTTTCTCCTTACGGGATGATTTGTGCGGGCAAGAAAAAACCCGCGCCAAAGCACGGGTTCAATTTTTACGATTGATGTCAGTGCTTTAGCACATTTATAGAGCGGAGCAATTTACTTTAAATCACCGCTTTGGGAAAACATATCATACCGTTTCATAAAATCAAGAAAAAATATTCTTGCGGCGGATGGAGGGGCGGCTCCGCCCGTCTGCGACAAAAAAACCGATAGGGCCCGGCCCTGAGCACGGATTTTCTTCTTCTTCACACATCGATTTGCTGCGGCGCCAGCTCCTCGCGGGCGTAGTCGAGGTAAATACCCTCCTTGATGAAAAGGCCGTAAAGATCCGCGTCGATATGCTTTTCTTCCACCATGCCGGCCATGATCCGGAGCGCCTCGCCAAGCGTTTTGCCCCTCTTGTAAGGCCGGTCTTTCGCAGTCAGCGCCTCGAAGATATCGGCCAGGGCGATGATGCGCGCCTGCAGCGGCAGGTCGCGTTCCCCGAGACCCAGCGGGTAGCCGCCGCCGTCGAGCTTCTCATGATGGGCGGAGGCGTAATCCGCAATCCTTTTCAACTTTCTGGGGAAAGGCAGCCGCGCCAGCATTTTCCTGGTCACGGCCGCATGGTTGTTGACGATGCTTCTTTCCTCGTCGTTGAGCGTTCCATGACGGATGCACAGGTTGTAAATTTCATCTTCGGTTAAAAGCGGCAGCGCATGTGTCGCGCTTTTCCAGGTTCTCCGGGCGATCCGTTCGATCCGCGCCACGGCGTCTTCTCCGAGGTCCTCCGCCGCGCTGTTCACCTGCGCAAGAAAACGGTATTCCTCGTCGAGGGCCGCGATTTCCCGTTCGACCTCTTCTGCCGAACGCCCGTCCGGATGGCTGCGGGCCATGTCGATCGCAAGCTGATACTCCCTTTTGAGCAGTTCAAAACGCATCTTCACATCCTCGATCCGGTCATACACCTTTTCCAGCTTTGTCGCTTTATCGACGATGTGCTCCGGCGTGGTGATCTTGCCCACGTCATGGAGCCAGGCCGCCATGCGCAGTTCGCGCAGTTCATCGTCGGAGAAACGGATCGCGGCAAAAGGACCCGCCGCCGCCTCGTTGATTTTCCGGGCGATGCGCATGGTCAGGTCGGCCACGCGGCGGACATGGCCGCCCGTATACGGAGATTTTTCGTCGATGGCGATGGCAATGGTTTGTATGAACGCGTCCAGCAGATTTTCCAGTTCGGCAATGAGGCGATTGTTGGTGAGCGCCACCGCCGCCTGCGATGCAAGCGACCAGGCCAGTTCCTGCGCTGCGGCGGAAAAGGGCAGAATCGCTTGCGTTGCCGGATCGGTTGCGTTCAGCAGCTGCAAAACACCGATGATGTTGCCTGCGTGATCGCGCATCGGAACGACCAGCATGGACCGCGACCGGTAGCCGCTTGCCCTGTCAAAAGCGCGGGGGCCCTCGAAGTTAAAGCCGGGGGCATCGTAAACGTCGTCGATCGTGATGGGCTCGCCGGTCAGCGCCGCGTGCGCGGATACATTGGCGTGATTGGGCCGGCCGTCGGGACCGGCAAGCGGAATCGGCGGCCAGGTCATTTTGTCGCCGGAGCCGCCCATGTTCACGCCCAGGGATTCGTTTTGCACAAAGGCAAACAGCAGTTCCTTTTCGTTTTCCGACATCAGGTACAGCGTGCCGCCGTCGGCCCCGGTGATGATGCGCGCCTCCGTCAGAATTTTTTCCAGCAGACGATCAATGTCTTTCTCGGCGGAAAGCGCGACGCCGATGCGGGTCAGGCGCCGGACATGATC
Organism: Deltaproteobacteria bacterium; assembly: GCA_012729055.1. Taxonomy (GTDB): domain Bacteria; phylum Desulfobacterota; class Syntrophia; order Syntrophales; family Smithellaceae; genus UBA8904. The sequence continues at coordinate 39,042 of JAAYDW010000098.1, read as the reverse complement.
CGCGTTGATGGAATCCCCGTTTTGTTCCGTTTTCTCTTCCATGGCCTTTTCCGTTTTCCGCTCCTAGCGAACAATTACGGTTGGAATATCCTTTTCCAAAGCTTCTTTAATTTTCAAGAACACCTCATCCGGATAGGTTTCTTTGTCAAGATAAATCCGGTTGAGCGTTTTGGCCGCCCGAAATTTCTGCAGCGCAAAGCGGCGGGCGCCGGCGATTTCCCGGGCGACCGCCGGCACGTCGTCGGGACCGACAAGCCCCGGAACGAGCGTCAGTCGAAATTCGTGGGAAATGTCCGACCGCAGGATCAGCCGGATGCTTTCCCGAACCGCCTGTGCCGCCTGGGGAACGCCGGTTACCGCTTCGTACTTTTCAAGCGGCGCCTTCACGTCCATGGCGATATAGTCGATGAGCTTTTCCCCGAGCAGCCGGCCGACGACTTCCGGAAGCGAACCGTTCGTATCGAGTTTCACCGCAAATCCCATTTTCCGGATTTTTCCGACGAAGGAAGGAAGGTCCTTTTGCAGCGTCGGTTCGCCGCCCGTGATCGTCACAGCGTCGAGCTTCCCCCGCCTAGACGACAAAAACCGGATGATCTCTTTTTCCGCCAGGCACGGCCCGTAGCGCTCCGGATCCACGAGCTCGGGATTGTGACAGTAGGGGCAGCGGAAATTACAGCCCTGCGTAAACACGACGGCGCAGATTTCTCCGGGATAGTCGATCAGGGATACTTTCTCAAGACCGCCGATTTTCATGGTTTCCTCTCTGCCGAAGAACGCACGCTTCCCGCTCACGGCCGTCCTGCTGCTGATGCTAGAGCCGGTAAACCTGGCGGGACCGGAATTCCTGCTGCTTGCCCTTGTTCCATTGCTTGACCGGCCGCAGATAGCCCACGACCCGCGAATACACTTCGCACTCCGAGGCGCAGGTCGGACAATGCTCCGCTTCACCCTTGATGTATCCGTGCGAGGGGCAGACGCTGAAGGTCGGCGTGAAGGTCATGTAAGGCAGACGGTAAGTGGAGCAGATTTTCCGCACGAGGGACTTGACGGCCGCAGGATCGTCCACGCGTTCGCCGGCAAACGTGTGGAAAACCGTTCCGCCGGTGTAGCGGGTCTGGATGTCGTCTTGCAAATCCAGCGCCTCGAAGATATCGTCGGTAAAGTTGACGGGCAGCTGCGTGGAATTGGTATAGTAAGGTTCCGCCTTCCCGGACTGGCTGTCGGCGGCGGTGAGAATATCCGGAAATCGCGCCTTGTCGATGCGCGCCAGGCGGTAGGACGTTCCCTCCGCCGGCGTGGATTCCAGATTGTAGTTGTTGCCCGTTTCCTTCTGATAGGCAATCAGGCGGTTTCTCATGTAATCCAGGGTGGTCTTGGCGAAGGCTTGTCCTTCTTTCGAGGCGATGTTCTTCCCGAACAGATTCAGACAAGCCTCGTTCATCCCGACCAGCCCGATGGTGGAAAAATGATTCTTCCAGTATTCGTTGAACCGCTCCTTCACATTGCGCAGGTAATACCGCGTATAGGGATACAGATTACCGTCCGTGAATTTTTCCAGCACCTTGCGCTTCGTTTCCAGACTTTCGCGGGCCGTGTCCATGAGCTTCCCCAACCGCTCCAGGAAATCTTTCCGGGACCTGGCCAGATAACCGATCCGGGGCATATTGATGGTGATCACGCCGATGGAGCCGGTCAGCGGATTCGAGCCGAAAAGACCGCCGCCGCGTATGTGCAGCTGGCGGTTGTCGATGCGCAGGCGGCAGCACATGCTGCGCGCGTCCTCGGGATTCATGTCGGAATTGATGAAATTGGAAAAGTACGGCACGCCGTATTTCGCAGTCATCTCCCACAGGTCGGTCATGTTGGGATTGTCCCAGTCAAAATCTTTGGTGACGCTGTAGGTGGGAATGGGAAAAGTAAAGACCCGTCCCCGCGCGTCGCCTTCCGCCATGACCTGCAGAAAGGCCTTGTTGAAGAGATCCATCTCCTCCTGAAATTCGCGGTAGGTTTCCCCTTTGGGCTCGCCGCCGATGATGACATGCTGGTCCGCGTAATAACGGGGAACCGTCAGATCCAGCGTCACGTTGGTGAAGGGCGTCTGAAAACCGACCCGCGTGGGAACGTTGATGTTGAAAATGAATTCTTGCAGCGCCTGCTTGATTTCCCGGATGCTCAGCTTGTCGTAACGGATGAAGGGCGCAAGGAGCGTGTCGAAATTGGAAAACGCCTGCGCGCCCGCCGCTTCGCCCTGGAGCGTGTAAAAGAAATTCACCACCTGCCCCAGCGCGCTTCTCAAGTGCTTGGCGGGCCGGCTTTCCACCTTGCCGGACACGCCGCGAAAGCCCTGCAAAAGCAGGTCGTACAAATCCCAGCCGACGCAGTAAACGGACAGGAGGCTCAAATCGTGGATATGAAAATCGCCGTCCGTGTGCGCCCGGCGGATTTCCGGCGTGTAGATTTCATTGAGCCAGTAAACCTTGCTCACTTCCGAGGAAATGTAGTTGTTGAGCCCCTGCAGCGAATAGTCCATATTGCTGTTCTCGTTGACCTTCCAGTCGGCCTTTTTCAGGTACTGGTCGACCAGGGCCACTTCCATCGTATTGGTGATTTCCCGAAGGCGCGAATGCTGATCCCGGTAGATGATGTAGGCCTTGGCGGTTTTGCGGTAGGGAGACTGCAACAGCACTTCCTCGACGATATCCTGAACTTCCTCCACGGTGAGAATGTTGCCGTTCGAGAGCTGATTCGCAAGGCCCAGCACCTTGATGGTCAGCTTGTGCGCCTCTTTTATGCCGAACTCCTCCGTCGCGGCGCCTGCCCTGGCGATGGCGTTCGTGATTTTTTCGGCGTTGAACTTGACGAGACGCCCGTCCCGCTTGCGAATTCGCGTGTTCATGAAATCCCCCTTTTCCGAAATGACTGATGGAATGTTGTCGGTATCCACAGTACCCCACAGACGCTACATATTGGGGTTGAATTGGATCATACCACTACATATAGTCAGCAGCAAGAAGAAAATCGTCGAAAATAAAATAACCTCCGGTCATCCGACGATTGCTTTTTGCGGCGCGGCGGGTTATGAGAATGCATTCTATGGGCAGGATGGATTCCGTGAAGATTGATTTAGCAAGAGTATCTGAAATCAAAGGTTTTTTAGACGAAAGTGAAGCTCGTCGCCTGTACGACCTGGCCCTGGAAGCCGGACGGCTGGGGCCGTGTCTGGAAATCGGGAGCTACTGCGGAAAATCGGCGGTTTTTCTGGGCTCGGCCTGCCGGGAAAACGGGGCGGTCCTGTACTCCATCGACCATCATACCGGCTCCGAGGAGCAGCAGCCGGGGCAGGAGTACTTTGATCCGGATTTGCTGGACCGGGAAACGGGAAAAATCGATACACTGCGGCTGTTTCGCAAAACGCTTTCCGACTTTGATCTGGAAAATATCGTCATCCCCGTCATCGGGCGGTCGGACGTCATCGGCAAAGCCTGGTCCACGCGGCTGGGGCTTTTGTTCATCGACGGCAGCCATGCCTACGAATCCGTCTTGTCGGACTACCGGCTCTGGGCGGAGCATGTCCTGCCCGATGGCTACCTCGTCTTCCACGACATCTTTCCCGATCCGAAAGACGGCGGCCAGGCGCCCTACCGGGTTTATCAGCAGGCCGCGGCATGCGGACGCTACGAGGCTCGGCCGCTTTTCAAATCGCTGGGCGTCCTTAGGAAGTTTGGTGCTCAGGGATAATCCTGAAACGCACAAACAATCATTTGCTCTCCGGCGCATCGTTCCCGGCGCCCCGGACGCCTCCCACCGCAGTTATAGCGGCGGATTTCTTGCCGGGCGTTACCTTCTTTCAGCTTACCCTGCAGGCTGCCCCAGAAATCCTCGCAGTCCGTGGGAAAATCCATGAATGCCCTGATGGCAAAGCGAAAGCACAGGAAACACTCCGGACCCTGTCAATGGTTTGTGAACACCAAGGCGGCCGGCCTCAATTTTCCGGGAAAATGAGCGCCCAGCTTTATCCCTTCTTCCAGGCGCTCTCCCTCCGTTACACCCAGCGCCAGGTCAAGCCCTTTTCGCTTTCTTCGGCCCGGATATAGCCGCGGGAAATAAAATCGTTGACGGTGTTTTCAACGAGGCGCGGATCGGCGGCAATGGCGTTTTTCATGCGCTCGCAAAAGAGGGCGGCCGGCGAGGCTTGCCGCCCGCAGAGCTCCCGCGCGTCGATAAATCCCAGTTTCTCAACCAGATCCTCCTTAAGGATGGCAAACGTAATGTTCATCCGGTAGTGGCCCTCCACGCGCAAATCGTCATAGGGCGTATTGCGGCCCGTTTTGTAGTTGTCCAGAACCTTCTGCCAGTCGCCGTTCATCTCCCGGTCGTAGAGGGCCACGAAGTCCCGGATGTTCTGGGGCGAGAGGGCCGCCGTCCTGACGATGGCGTCGTTGGCGTCGTACTTGGACCAGTCGCGGGTCAGAATCTCCAGATCGTAGTTTTCTACTTTTTCGGCGAGCGTCGTTCCGGGAAAAGGCGCCAGATAATGATACCCGTAAAGGATCTTCAGACTGCGGGCAAAATCGTCGGTGCACTGCATCGTCTCGGGCGTCTCCCCCGGCAGGCCGACCATGAAAGAGGCGTGCGGCAGCATGCCCGCCTGCCGGCACATGCCGACGGCGGTCCTGGCCTGCTCCAGCGTGATGCCTTTGCGGACCCTTTTGAGCATTTCCGGCGAACCCGATTCCACGCCGAAACTGATGCTGTCGCAGCCGGCGGCGGCCATGGCGTCGAACATTTCCTGATTGACGGTATCGACGCGGGCAAAGGCGCTCCAGACGAATTTCAGGCCCCGCTCGCGGATGCCGTTGCAGATCTCCTTCACCCGGGCCGTATCCGAGGCGAAAAGATCGTCTGCGATGTTGATGCGGTCAAAGCCCAGCGCCAGGATCTGCTCCATTTCGTCGAGCACCAGCGCCGCCCTTCGGCGGCGTACCTTTGCGCCCACCATTTTCCGTCCCAGGCAGAAGATGCAGCCGTGGGGACAGCCGCGGCCGGTGATCATGCTGACCGGAAAGCCGAACGCGCGGTACCGCGAAATGGGCAGCAGTTTTCGGGCCGGCAGCGGAATGCGGTCCACGTCCGCAATGAAGTCCCGCCGGCCGTTGTTGACGATATCTTCACCGTCGCGAAACGCGATGCCCCGGATACGTTGCCACTGATCGCGGCACCCGAGGAGCGGAGCAAACTCACGAATGGTATCGTCCGCCTCGCCGATGAAAATGACGTCGATCTCCGGAAAGGTGCAGAGCGTTTCCTCGACCGTAAACGACACGTGCGGTCCGCCCATCATCGTGAGCAGATCCGGATCGATGCTTTTCGCGTCGCGCAAAATGCGCTGGGCGTCGTAGAAGTTCATGGTAACAGAGCCGGCGCCCACCGCATCGGGGCGGAACTCCGCAAGCTGCCGGGACAGCTTTTCCTTTGAGTAGCCGGAGATGATGTAGTCGAAAATCCGGACCTCGGCTCCGGCCGCTTCGAAGGCGGCGGCCACGTAGGAAATGCCCAGCGGCGGAGAGGGGTATTCTTCCAGAGGATAGGGAGCGGCAATAATCGCAACGCGCATTTCAATCTCCTTTGCGCGGGAAGAGGATCGATCGGATCCACCCGAAAAGTGAGTTTTTTTCCCGCATGATCCGTTCAACGGCGTCGAAGTATTCATTCATTTTCTTTGGGTCGGACATCCACTGCGACCGGGACCGAACGGGCCGCGTCGGATCGAGGTAGCGGACGACTCCGGCGGGATTGCCGGCGGCGATGGCGTTGGCGGGGATGTCCTTCACCACGATGGACCCGGCGCCGATCACGGCGTTTTCCCCGATATGCACGCCCTTGCAGACCATGGCGCTGTCGCCGATCCACACGTTGTTGGCGATGACCACCTCCCGGGTTTGCCCGATGGCCACGCTGCGGTCGTACAGATCATGCCAGTCCGCGTCGGTGATGCAGACGTTTTGCGCCATCATGCAGTCGTCTCCGATGGTGATGGCGGTGGCCGCCTGGATCCGGGTGCCCGGACAGATGAGGCAGTGCCGGCCGATCTCGACTTTTCCCGATTTCCCGTTGGCGATCCAGGACGTGAGCCGGATGCGCCGGTCCATGGTGGCGATGAGCGTAGTGTAGTCGCCGATGGAGACGGGACTGCCGTAAATCTCCACGCCCCAGGGCTTCATGAAGACCAGATGCCTGCCGAAATGTTCGCACTGGGGCGCCAGAAAATGATTGGCGTACCACTGTTCAAAAGCGTGGCTCAGACGCTTGAGATAATATGGACGATGATCGTGTATCACGCTTACCTTCCCTAAAAAACAGGAGAGACGTTGCGGGCAACGTCTCCGTATTGCAATTGTTATTTAAAATTCGAGAAGCCGGAAAGCGTTACGGCCGCGCCTCCCAGCGGCGGTGGTGAAAGAGATCCGCCGCCGGAGTCGCCCGATTGACGGCATCCCAGGCCAGAAGAACCGCCGCCGCCGTCCAGCTTGTCTTTTCTTCCGGCCAGATGACGCTGTCCGGAAACGTTACGCCCATCCAGTAAGAGCCGTCGGCATAGCGCTTGTCGCCAAGCCAGCTGAAGACGGCCCTGGCGCGCGTGTCGTCTTCCATGGCGGAAAGCGTCAGGACAAATTCCGAGGTTTCGGCCATCGTCACCCAGGGCCGGTCGCTCACGCAGCGCACCCCCCAGTCGGGAACGACAAACCTGTCCCACAGGTGATCGATCCGTTTCCTGGCCTCGTCACCGCGGACCGCTCCGCACAAAATCGGATAATACCAGTCCATGGAAAAACGGGACTTGATCATATTGAACAGATCGGGCCGGTTGCAGAGGGCGTCGCCCAGCTGCTCCTTTGCTTTCTGCCAGGCCGGCTTTTTAATCCCCAGCGCTTCGGCGATCGCAAGCGCGCACTTGAGGCTCATGTAAATGGAACTGCATCCCGTGAGCAGCGCCATCTTGTCCACCGCGCCGTCTTTATTTCTGGCCCAGTAGATTTCACCCTGCGGCGCCTGCAGAGCGACGGCGTAGGTGATGCCGCGCAACACCATCGGCCACATGTCTTTGAGAAACGCCCGGTCCCCCGTGAGAAGGTAGTGGTGATAAACCCCCACGGCGACATAGGCGGCAAAATTGCTTTCCTTCGTGGTGTTGATGACGGCGCCGTCTTTCGTTTCCGACCACCAGCTGCCGTCGGCAAGCTGCGCGGCCGCAAGCCACTCATAGGCGCGCCGGGCCTGCCGGTAATACCCGGCGACGCCGAGCCCCATGGCGCTTTCGATGTGATCCCAGGGATCCGTCTTGCCGCCCTGCGACCAGGGAATCTCGCCGTTGTCCTTCTGCACGGAAGCGATAAAGTCGGCGACCTTTTCCACGTCGACGGGTTTGACGGCATCGCCAAATGATACATTCAGTTCCATGATATCAACCTTTTTTAAGATAAAACACGATACTTTTGCCGATGAGCGGATTCAACGCTTCCTCCAGAACCCGCACCGCCCTGGGCTTCGAAAACATATCCCAGACCAGAAATTTGTGATAAAGCCGCACGAAAACGTTTGCTTCATTCTTGATGCCGACCAGGCATTTCAGCCACCAGTACGGCGCATGCAGGGCATGTTTGTAGTTGACCTTAAAGCAGCGCAGGCCCCGGCTCGTCAGCATCCTTTCCAGATGCTTTTTTTTGTAGATGCGGATGTGGCCCCCTTCGTCCGTGGAATAGGCGGAAGAGATCATCCAGCAGATGCGCTCCGAGAAATACCGGGGAACGCTCACCGCCAGAATTCCCTTCGGTTTCAAAACGCGGACCAGTTCGCCCAGCGCCTTTTCATGCTCCGGAATGTGTTCGAGGACTTCCGAACAGATCACGCAATCGAAAGACCCGTCGGCATACGGCAGCTTCGTGATGTCGCCGCAAATCACGGAAACATCGCGAGACCGGGCGTCCGGCATTTCTCCCAGCGCCCGGATCGCTTCGGCCACATCCTTGGCGTTGCGGTCCACGCCTGTGACGGTCAGCCCCGGCAGCTTCGCCAGCGCGCGCAGATGCCGTCCGCTGCCGCACCCCGCGTCGAGAACGGCCGAGCCCGGCTTCAATTTCAGATCAGGAATGTCGACGGTAATCATCGATGGCCTCGCGGTACACTTTGACCGTCTCCTGGGCGGCCTTTTTCCAACTGAATTCCGAATGGACGCGGGCCAGCCCCGCCTGAATGTATTTTTTCCTTTCCTCGGGCGAATCGAGCAGCCGCGTGATGGCCAGGGCGAGCGCCTCTGCGTCGGCGGGCGGCACGACGATTCCCGCGTCTCCGACGACTTCCGCCAGCGCGCCGCCGGACGTGGAAACGAGCGGCACGCCGCTGGCCATCGCTTCGGCGGCGGGAATGCCGAATCCCTCGTAAAGCGACGGAACGACGGCGATCGTGGACTTCGCGTAGTAATCGGCGAATTCCTCATTGGCGATGCGTCCCGTGAAGTGCACAATGTCGGACACGCCGAGGCTCGCCACCAGATTCTCAATGATGCCGTTCTTCTTGGGCTGGCCGATCACCGTCAGCCGGATCGGCCGCGTCCGGCGGATCCGGGCCACCGCCTCCAGGAGGAAACTCAGCCCCTTGAGCGGCGTATCGGCGCTATTGGTGACGATCAGCGCATTCTCCGGCCGCGGCCCGTTTTGCTTGGGATAAAAAAATTCGTTGTTGACGCCGTTGTGGACGACGCGGAAACGCTGCTCGTCGAGCGAAAACTCGCGGGCAATGTCTTTTCTGGTGAACTCCGACACCGTGATGATGTGGGAAAACTGTCTGGCTACCTTGAGCTGCATATTGATGAAGGCATACCAGCGGAACACGCGGTATTTCTGGCGCAGCGTTTTGGCCACGTTGTATTCCTCCTGGCGATCGACGGTGATCGGATGATGGATCGTCACGAGGGTCGGCAGGACCTTTTTGGCCAGTCTGCCGATGCCGTAGGACAGGCACTGGTTGTCATGAACGATGTCGTACGCGTCGCGATGCTTTTTCAAATAGGCGTAAGCCCGCTCTCCGAAGGTGTAGGGTTCCGGAAAGCCTCCCGTGCAGACGTTCAGGAATTCGTACATGTTGAGCGGATTCAAAAGCGCGCCGGCTTTTTCCGGACGGAAGAGATGATCGGGCGAGTACAGGTCCAGACTGGGCAGACGGATCAGCCGGACGTTGTCGTCCAGGCGCGGATACGGCGGGCCGGAGATGACATCCACGCGGTGCCCCTCGTCCGCCAGCGCCTTGCTCAAGTGTTTAATATAAACGCCCTGCCCGCCGGATGTGGGATTGCCCCGGTACGTCAGCAGGCAGATTCGCAACGGTGTTCGGCTGGAACTCTTTTTCACACACAGATCCTCTGGATTAGCTTTCGGGAATTTTCCAGGGCGGCGGCGATTTCTTCGTCGGACAGACCCGCTCCCCGGGCGATGCGCAGCGCCAGAAGACGGCCGACATAATCGCCGGGCGCATGAGCGTCGTTGTTGATCACCAGCGATGCCCCGCAAACTCTGGCGATCGACGCGACATGACCATTGGTGAAGCTGTGGCCCCGGCGGGTGGTGATTTCGAGAAGCACGCCTTTTTGCGCGGCAAGCATGGCTTCTTCTTTTGTGATGAGCCCCGGATGGGCCAGGATATCGACGCCCGCCGCGATGGCGGCGCGGTTCGTGCCGGGCAGAACCGGCTCGACGATTGTTTCGCCGTGCACCACGACAATTTTCGCCCCCAGCGCCCTGGCCTGTAAAGCGAGCGGTTCGATATCGGACGGATCGACATGCGTGAGCTCCACGCCGGGCAACACACGGATTCTTCCCTTGCAGGTGATTCTTGCGCAGGCTTCGATGATCCGCGGCAGCATAAAATCGATATTGGAATAATCGGCGTGATCCGTGATGGCGATGGTCTCATAGCCGGCCGTGCAGGCCCGCTGCGCCGATTCGGAAGGAATCAGTTCGCCGTCGCTGAAAATTGAATGCGTGTGCAGATCAATCACGTCAAATGGCCCTTCATTGAATATTGGCACATACCTGAAAAAACTGCTAGTCACTTAGCAAATTAATAACCGGTAGTCAATAAAGATCAGGATACGACTGAAAGAAAAAAAGAACGAACGTTCGTCAACCGGACGGGGAAATTATCAGCCTCTGCGGGCGGACGACGCGGATGTTGACGCCTCAAGCCACTTTTTGATCCGGTTCGCGTCACCGACGCGCGTCAGTTTGCCCTGCGAATCGAGGAGAATAATGAGCACAGGACGCTTCGCCATGTGCGCCTGCATCACCAGGCAGCGGCCCGCTTCGTCCGTATACCCGGTTTTGGACAGACCGATTTCCCAGCGAGGATTCTGAATGAGACGGTTGGTGTTGGAAAAGATCAGGACGCGGCATCCGGAAACAATCGTTGTTTTCCGGCAGGTGGTAAACTGCCGGATCGGCCGGTACGAATACGCCGCGTCCACCAGGCGGACCAGATCCCGCGCCGAAGAAACATTGCCGCTCGACAGACCGGTCGTATCGGAGAAACGCGTCTCACGCAATCCCAGCGCCCGGGCCTTGGCGTTCATCGCGGCGACGCAGGCCGTGTAGCCGCCGGGATAGGTCCGGCCCAGCGCATGGGCGGAGCGGTTTTCCGATGCCATGAGGGCAATCAAAAGCGCGTCTTTCCGCGTGAGGCGGGTTCCCACCGGCAGGTGGGAGCGGCTGTGCAGCAGACGGTCGATATCCGCGGCCTCAATGGAAATCCTCTCCTCAAGCACCTGGCCCGCATCGAGAACCACCATGGCGGTCATCAACTTCGTGATGGAAGCGATCGGCACAACGGCCGCGGCCTGCTTTTGGATGAGGCGTTCGCCGGTCTTCTGATCTTCGACCAGCACCGAGGCGGAGCGTAAAATCAGTTTTTGGGGCGCCTTCTGCAATTTTGCGGCCGCCGGCTTTCGCAAAGAGGCCTTTTTCCCGGGCGGTTTGGAAAATCCCGTCGCAGTGGAAAACACGAGCATTCCCGCACACAGAATGAAAATCAGGGCTCGTTTCAAAAACCGATGTGTCATGTTTACTCCGTCGTCCTACCGCCTTCTGTTTGCCGCCCGGCCGGTCCAGGGGGCCAAGCGAGAAAAACATCTCATACTTTTTCGCATCCGTCAATAAACGAGAAAAAAATACCGTTGAAATAATCCCGTTTGGAACCGCGCCCAAAGCGCGGCCTGCGGGTCTTCAACGCCTGCGGTTTTCCCTCACCCGCGCGTAATGCCGCATGCGGGCAAAAACGCGTACTGCCTGCTCCGGATAATCGAAACAGGGAACACCGCCGGCATTCAAAACGCGCTCGCAGAGCGTTTTGTCCGCTGCATCCCCCAAAAGCGACACAAACACGGGCTTGCGTCCATCCGATTTGACGACGTCGGCGAGGGAGACATAGACCTCCGGATTCTTTTCGGCAAAGGAGATAAAAACGACGCCGTCCACGCCTGCGTCGTCAAGCAGCGCCCTGAGCACCTCGGTGGCGGTCTTCTCGTAGCCGGACGCCAGCCAGTCGGGAAAAATATCGATCGGGTTTTTCATCTTGGACGCGGTCGCGATCACGGAGCCGATCCGTTCCAGCGTCCCCGAGTGCAACCGGGCCACCTGCATGCCCAAGGCCGCCGTTTCGTCGATGCTCATGATCGCCTGCGCGCCGCTGTACGTGACGTACGCCAGGCGGTCCCCCTGCGGCAGCGGCAAATTTAAAAATCCCCGCAGCGTGCGGATGAATTCATCGATCGTCTCGAGGCGGATGGCGCCTGTCTGACGCGCCACGCCGTCAAACACCGCGTCCGCCACGGCCAGACTGGCCGTATGCGACGCAGACGCGCTGGCCCCCGCCGGTGTGCGTCCGCTTTTGATGAGCAGCACCGGTTTTTCCCGAACCGCCTCTTCCAGGCGGGCGGCAAACGCCCGACCGTCCTTGACGTCTTCCAGATACATGCCGATGATTTTCGTCTGCTCGTCTCGCGCCAGGTAGGAAAGCGCGTCCGATTCATTGACGTCCACCTTGTTGCCCAGGCCGATGCCCTTGGAAAGATGCATGCCCTCGAGCGAACTCAAGTAGCGCAGAAGCGCCCCCACAAAAATGCCGGACTGGGCGGCAAAGCCGATTGCGCCCGGCTCCAGCATCTGCGGCGTCGCGTAATAAGAGGTCGTGAGCTTGCTGCGGGTGTTGACGAGCCCCAGCGTATTGGGTCCGAAGCCCCTGATGCCCGACGATTTCAGAATCGTTTTTACCTCCTCCTGGTAAGAGGCCCCCTGCGGCCCGGTTTCCGCAAAACCTTCGGCGGAAATGACCGCTCCCTTGACGCCTTTGCGGGCGCAGTCCCGAAGCGCCTCCGGCACCCGTTTCGGCGGAATCAGCAAAACCGCCAGGTCGACATCGAAGGGCACCTCCCGCACGCTCGGATACAGGGGAACGCCGAAGACGTCGCCGCCTGACGGATTCACTCCCGCGATCCGGCCGGCAAAGCCGACCTCGCCCAGCACCTTCAACAACTGCGCGCCCGGCTTTTCCTGATCCCGCGACGCCCCGATAACCGCAACACTTTTCGCTTCCAGAATTTCATCAATCGGACGCATGCTTTCCTCCTCTGAAATTTCGCAGCGGGGGCCAAGAGAAAGGATTCAGATCCTGTTCCGGATAATCCGCCCCGAACCGTGTGTTTTCCCGCTCAGGCATGCGCCATTAAACAACAGGAGACGGAGTCTTGTCATTGTCTTGTCTTCCGGAGGCGGAATGTGTTTTCCCCTTGACGAAAGCCGCCCGATCCTGATATCTCACATTTCATTGCACATACCGTCCAACCGGAGGAAAACGGCGCCACCCACTTTTTTTTTCAACCAGCAACCACAAGGAGATCTCACCATGGAAATCAAGAAGATTTGTGTTCTGGGAGCGGGCCTGATGGGCAACGGCATTGCGCAGGTTTGCGCACAGGCAGGTTATGAAGTCGCATTGCGCGACATCGAGCAGAGATTCGTCGACGGCGGAATGAACACGATCCGGAAAAATCTTTCCCGCGACGCCGAAAAAGGCAAAATTTCTTCCCAGCAGATGAATGCGATTCTGGAGCGCCTTCATCCGACGCTGGACATCAAGGAAGCCGCCGCCGACGCGGACGTCGTCGTCGAGGTCGTGATTGAAGTGATGGACGTCAAGAAAAAAGTGTACGCCGAACTGGAAACGATTGTCCCCCCGCACTGCCTGTTTTTCACCAACACGTCCGGCCTGAGCATTACGGAGATGGCCGCCGTGACCGGCAGGCCCGACCGCTTCATCGGCACGCACTTCTTCAATCCCGTTCCGGTGATGCGTCTTCTGGAGATCATCCGCGGCCACCAGACTTCCGATGAAACGCTCGACGCCGCGCGCGCCTGGGGCAAAAGGATCGGCAAGGACGTCATCACCGTCAAGGAGGCGCCGGCGTTTGTCGTCAATCGCATTCTGTGCACCATGCTCAACGAAGCCTTCTTCGTCCTGGATGAAGGGCTGGCCTCGGCCGAGGACATCGACAAGGGCATGGTCCTGGGCTGCAATCATCCGATCGGACCGCTGGCGCTTGCCGACCTCGTCGGCAATGAAACGCTGCTGCGCGTGATCGAGGGGCTGCACCGGGAGCTGGGCGACAAATACCGTCCTGCGCCGATTCTGCGCAAACTCGTGCGCGCCGGCAATTTCGGCCGCAAAACCGGCCGGGGCGTTTACGACTACGGCAAATAAGCTTGCGCCTGGAGATCCGGACAACCATTGACTGACCAAAGGAAGGAGATACGGATATGGATTTTGAGCTCTCGGAAGAGATGAAAATGTTGAAGGAGATGGCCTATAAGTTTGCCGTGGCGGAAATCGCGCCGGTTTCGCGCGAATGCGATGAACATGAAAAATACACGCCGGAAATCCGGAAGAAAGCGGCCGCCAACGGCCTGGTCGGCGCCTGGATTCCCGAAGAATACGGCGGCCCCGGCGCCGGCATTCTGGGAAATGCCATCATCACGGAGGAAATCTCCAAGGTGGATATGGGCATCAGTCTCAACGTGGTCGCCTCCGGCTTCGGCTGCGAATCCATTCTCAACTACGGAACGAAGGAGCAGAAGGAAACCTATCTGCCGCCGATCTGCTCGGGGGAAAAAGTCAGCGCCGGCGCTTATACCGAACCCAACGCCGGAACGGACGTCGCGGGTTACAAGACCCGCGCGGTCAAGGACGCAAGCGACTACGTGATCAACGGCAATAAAATGTTCATCACCAACGGCACGGTGTGCGATTTCATGGTCGCGCAGTGCATCACCCAACCGGAAGCCAAGAAGCACTCAAGCTTCTCTCTGATCATCGTTCCGGCGGACGCCAAGGGCATCACCCGCAACAAGATTCACGGCAAGATGGGCATCCGCGCCAGCGACACGGCGGAAATCGCGCTGGAAGACGTCCGCGTTCCGCAGGCCAATCTGGTCGGCAAGGAAGGAAACGGGTTCCGTCAGCTCATGCATTTTTTTGACATAACCCGGGTCATGGTTTCCGCCCAGGCGCTGGGGCTTTCCGAAGCGTGCCTGGACACCAGCGTCAAGTACGTCAAGGAGCGAACCGCCTTCGGCGCTCCGCTGGGGGCTTACCAGATGACGCAGATGAAGCTGACCGAAATGGCCATCCGCATCGAAGCGCTGCGCGGCCTGGTTTACAAAGCGGCCTGGCTGATCGACGAGGGCAAACCCGACTACACGCTCGCCGCGATGGCAAAATTCTACGGCGGACAGACCGCCGTGTTTTGCGCCAACTACGCCGTCGAACTGCACGGCGGCTACGGCTACATTGACGAATATCCCGTGCAGAAGTGGTACCGCGATGCGAAAATTCTGGAGCTTTACGAAGGAACGAAGGAAGCGGAAATCATGACTATCGGACGCACGCTGCAATCCCGGTAATTCTTTATCCGGCGGGGAGCATCCCACCCTCACGGAGGGCGGTGTTCCCCGCTCTTTTCACCAATCTTTTTTATTTCTTTTTTTCTCTTAAGACGGGGAAGCGCTTCCCTGTTCGCTGATCACTTCCCGGGCGATGACGATGCGCTGGATTTCCGACGTGCCTTCATAAATCGTCGTGGCGCGCGCATCGCGGTAGAGGCGTTCGACCTTGTAGTCCCTGGTGTAGCCGTAGCCGCCGTGCACCTGCAGCGCCATGTAGGCGGCCGCGTTGGCGGTTTCCGAAGCGAACAGCTTGGCCATCGAGGCTTCCTTGGTGAACCGAAGCCCCCGATCCTTGCGGTCGGCCGCCGCCAGCGTGAGCCATGAAGCGGCTTCGATTTTCGTCGCGGCGTTTGCGATCATGAAGCGGATCGCCTCGAACGAATCGATCGTTTTGCCGAACTGGCGGCGCTGCCCCGTGTAGGACACCGCTTCCGCAAGACAGGCCCGCGCGATGCCCACCGCCTGCGAGGCGATGCCGATCCGCCCGCTGTCGAGAGCCATCATGGCCACTTTAAAGCCTTCGCCGGGATTGCCCAGCAGATTTCCGGCGGGAATTTCACAGTCCTCGAAAATCAGCTCGACGGTGTTGGAGGCGCGCAGCCCCATCTTGTCCTCCCTCGCGCCGACGGTAAACCCGGGCGTGCCTTTTTCCACAATGAAGGCGGAAAGCCCCCGGGTTCCCTTTTCCTGCCCGGTCCGGACAATCAGGTTGATGATGTCGGCATACTGGCCGTGCGTGATGAACACCTTGGCGCCGTTCACGACGTACTTGTCTTTCTTCAGAACCGCCCGGGTCGTCATCGATCCGGGATCGGATCCGGCGCCCGGCTCCGTGAGCGCAAACGCGCCCAAGAGGGAGCCCTCGGCCAGATCCGCAAGCCACTTGTCCTTTTGGACTTTCGTGCCGAACTTCAAAAGCGGCTCGGTGGAGAGATTGGCCACGGACATGGTGACGGCGCAGGAGGCGCACGCCGCGGCGATCTCCTGCAGCGCGAGCGAATAGGCCACCGCGCCTGCGCCGGATCCGCCCTGCTCGGGTGGGACCATCATGCCCAAAAGTCCCAGCGCTCCCATTTTTTTCACCGCGTCCGCCGGAAAGGTTCCCTCTTTATCCCAGCGGGCCGCCATCGGTTCCAGTTCCTTTTTTGCAAAATCCCGGGCCATCAGCCGGATCATTTCCTGCTCGTTTGATATTTCGAATGCCATTGTCGCCGCGCCTTTTCTAAGGATTGTAGAGCACCACCAGCAGTTCCGTTTTCTCGTCGGAAGGATTGCTCAACGCGTGATGCAGCGCCGAATTGAAATGGATGCACTCGCCGCGTCCCAGCACGGAAGTGTTCCGTCCGACCTTGATCGACAGTTTTCCTCGGAGCACATAAATGAATTCCTCGCCGTCATGATGATAGGCAACGCCTTCATGCTCCGTATTGGCGGGAACGGAAACGAGGTAGGCGCCCAGATGCTTGTTGGAACCTGGCCGCGTCAGTTGCTTGTACGCGTAGGAGCCGGCCCGGATCTTCTGGCTTTTGACCCGGGTGGAGGCTTTTTTGCTTTCCGTCGCGCTGAACGCTTTGGCGCCTATCTCGAGCGTCCGGCTCAACTGCAGCACCAGCGCCACGGGCGGCGTGGTCTCGTCCTTTTCCACCTGCTCCAGAAGATCGGCGGGATATCCTGTTTCATGCGCCAGATCCCGGAGGCTCATTTTCCGGCTCTCCCGGTACGACCGGATACGCCGGCCGAATGATGTCTTCTCTTCTTTTTTTGCCTTTGCCATGCTGACCTTTCCCACCTAGCATAAATTCTTTTTTGCCCGGCCCAACCCGACGGCTGTCCTTTCTCCTGCCGGGCCGCTCGTCTAACTTTTCTGCGCTTCAGACAGTCTTCCGAATTTTAACTTCACCTTTTCGATAAATCATATCCATTTCAGGATGCCCGCAAAGACGACCATCATCAGGACATCCACGACAAACAGCGCGCCGATGAGCGCGATCTGCGCCTTCGGTTTCCAGTCGTAGCACAGGAAGGAAACTCCAAAAAACGGAATGTAGACGGTGACAAACACCGGAAGGGCGCCCCACCACGGATAGACCCAGTGGAACACGGGCGTCCGGGCCAGAAAAATTTCGATGACGGAAAACAGGGCGGCGTTGACCACCGCGAAAAACAGGCGGTTGTTGACGCCGCAGATTTTCAGGTGACGATCCTCCGGGAGCACTTTCGACATGACCAGGCCGGCGACGGAAAACATCAGGCTCAGTTCGATGCCGACGCCGATCAGAATCAAAAAGGCGGTGCCGGCCGGAACCGTCCAGAGGGCGTGGCCGCTGCCGAACTGAATGAGGGCGTTTGCGATTTCGTAAAACCAGTGAACAAGGTACAGGGAAAGCCCTGCGGCAACACCCTTCCAGTTTTTCTTGCTGATTTCGTTGGTGTAAATATAAACCACGAACGCCAGGAGGGGAATGACGTACCATTCGAAGCGGTCGGGCGAACGCAGGATACCGAGGGCCTGCTGGGTCAATTCCGGTGCATTCATAAAGGCTCCTTTATGAAACAGAACTGGACGATCCATACCACAAACCCGGCATAAAGGAAATCGTCGATTACACCAAAATAAAAAGGCACATCCTTCCGATGTCCGGCGTGACGCAGGCGCTTTTTTCGTCCCGGTGCGATATTTGATTTGACAACGGGCGCGCGGAATACTATCCATCGTGGTATTTGCTGAACCAAAAATTCCAATGTAAGGAGTATGCATATGAGCAGGAGACTGGAAAACAAAGTGACCGTGATCACCGGCGGAACGAGCGGCATCGGCGAAGCCACCGCGGAAGTGTTTGCCGCCGAAGGCGCGAAAGTGATCATCGCCGGCCGTTCGGAAGAAAAAGGCGCGGCCATCGCCAAACGTCTGGGCGAAAACGTCCTCTATCAAAAAACGGACGTCACCATTGAAGCGGACATCAAGGCGCTCATCGATCTGGCCGTCGCCCGCTTCGGCCGGCTGGATTGTCTGTTCAACAACGCGGGCGGTCCGGATCGCGGCACGCTGGAAACCGTGACGCCGGAAGATTTCACTTACAGCATGAACCTGCTTTTGGGCGCGGTGGTGTTCGGCATGAAGCATGCGGCTCCCGTCATGAAAGCCCAGGGCGCGGGCTGCATTATCAACAACTCCAGCGTGGCGGCGATCCGCATGAATCAGGGCGGCTATCTCTACACGGCCGCCAAGGCGGCGGTCACGCATATCACGCGGCTCGCCGGTGTCGAACTGGGTCCCTTCGGCATCCGCGTGAACAGCATTTCCCCCGGCGCAATCGCGACGCCGATCTTCTGGGGCGGCTCGCAGGCGGCCGGCAAACTGTCCGATGAACAAAACGCCCGCAAAATGGAAAAACTCAAACAGAGTCTGGCCAAGGCCACGCCCCTGCCCCGCGCCGGTCTGGATAAAGACATTGCCTACGGCGCGCTCTTTCTGGCCTCCGACGAAGGCAGCTTCGTGAACTGCCACGATCTGGTGGTGGACGGAGGAAGAACGTCGCTGTTCCGTGAAGGCGCTTAAACGGATGGACTTCGGAAGAAAGCACCCCGCCCGGATTTCTCCGGACGGGGGTTTTCCTGATTTTCGTCGGATGAGCGTAGAGCACCTCCTCAACGGCCCGCGGCGAAATATTTTCGCCGCCCTTGATGCGGTGTCGGACTCCTCGTAGATGCAGGCAATCTCTTCCGCCCCGACCTGAAAATCGACCGTAACGCCAATAATGCCGAGTTTCCACACCGCCTGAAAGAACCGCTTTGTCAAATTGTCTATCTTGTCTTTTAGCCACGTTGTTCGGACTTCCGTGCAACGAAATATTTCAAAACCTTTTAGCCCGAAAAGATTTTTCGACGACGGCAACATCTCCGTAAAACAGTCCGTTTGCTCGCCCGACGGCCCGGTCCGGGCGCCGCCGCGCCTTTTTGTAACCACTGGTCACATTTTGAATTGTGTTTGAACGGAAAATCCTTTATAGGAGAAACGGAGTTGGCGTCAGGCAGAAAAAAAGGGAGACCGCGTTCTTTTGCAAAAGAAGGAGGATTTTTTATGCATGCGTTTCAACTCGAGAAGCCGGACAACCTGATCGACTGGTGGCAGGAGAGTCTGGACAAGTATGCCGACAGAAATCTTATCGGCACAAAAAACAAAGACGGCGTTTTTGAGTGGGCGACGCGCCGGGAAGTCAACACCCGCATCGATCATCTCCGTTCGGGCCTGGCGCTGCTCGGTGTCAGTGAAGGAGACGCCGTCGGCATCATTGCCAACAACCGCCTGGAGTGGGTGGTGGCGGCGTTTGCCACGTGGGGCCGGATCGCCCGCTTTGTGCCCATGTACGAGGCGGAGCTCGTTCAAATCTGGAAGTACATCGTCACCGACAGCCAGATCAAGGTTCTCTTTGTCTCCAAGCCGGAGATCTACGAAAAAATAAAACATTTCCCCGCGGAGATTCCGACGCTCCAACATATTTTTGTCATCGACGCCGAGGGAGACAACTCCATGGCCGCGCTGGAGAAGAAGGGCGCCGCTTCCCCCGTTCTGCCGCGGAGTCCGCAGGCGGACGACATCGCCGAACTCATTTACACGTCGGGAACCACCGGCAATCCCAAGGGCGTGCTTCTGTCCCACGGCAATTTCACCAGCAACTCCATAGCCGGCCAGAAGATGTACCCCGAACTGAAGAAAAACGACGGCAGAGACGCTCTCACGCTCGCTATTTTGCCCTGGGCGCATTCCTTCGGCCAGACCGGCGAACTGTTTGCCATCATCCGTCTGGGCGGCGCAATGGGCCTGGCGGAAAGCCCCTCCACGATCGTCGATGATATCGTGAAAGTCAGGCCCACCTTCCTGGTTGCCGTCCCCCGCGTCTTCAACCGCATCTACGACGGCCTCTGGGCCAAGATGAACAAGGAGGGGGGGCTGCCCAAGAAGCTGTTCGTCATGGGCGTGGAAGCCGGCAAGAAAAGGCGGGAACTGGCCGCCCAGGGCCGGTCCGATTTTTTCACCAATCTCAAATTCAAAATCGCGGATAAAATCGTCTTTTCGAAAATCCGGGAAAAGCTGGGCGGCCGGGTGATGGGCGCCATGACCGGCAGCGCCGCGATGAATCCGGAAATCGGTCACTTCTTCTTCGACATCGGCCTGCCCGTTTACGACTGCTACGGACTTACGGAAACCTCGCCGGCTGCGACCATGAACGCGTCTTTTGCCTATCGGTTAGGCAGCGTCGGCCGGGCCATCGACAAGATAAGCATCGTGATCGATTCTTCCGTCGTGGAAGAAGGCGCCACGGACGGTGAAATCATCGTTTACGGCCCCAATGTGATGAAGGGATATCACAATCGTCCGGAGGATACGGCGGCGGCCATGACGCCCGACGGCGGTTTCCGCACCGGCGACCGCGGCCGCCTGGACAAGGACGGCTATCTCTTCATCACCGGGCGCATCAAGGAGCAGTACAAACTCGAAAACGGAAAGTTCTGTTTCCCCGTTTCGCTGGAGGAAGAAATCTGCCTCATCCCCTATGTTCAGCAGGCGGTGATTTACGGCTTCAACCGCCCCTTCAACATCTGCATTGTTGTTCCTGATTTCGATGTGCTGGCCGGGTGGGCGAAGTCAAAAGGCCTGCCAACCGAACCCAAAGCCCTGGCGGCGCGCCCGGAGGTCGCCGAGATGATCGGCCAAACGATCACGAGCCATCTGCAGGGGAAATTCGGCGGCTATGAGATTCCGAAAAAGTTCCTTGTGCTCGCCGAACCGTTCAGCCTGGACAACGGCATGCTGACGCAGACGATGAAGCTCAAGCGCAAGGTCGTTCTTGACAAGCTGAAGGATTCGATCGAGGCGCTCTACCAGTAAGCGTCGTCGTAATTCGTTTCCCGAAAAGCAAAGCGGCCGCTGGCGGTTTAACCAACCGTCCGCGGCCGCTTTTATATGTCGTGCAGGCGTTGCCGCTTTTCTCTAACGGCCGCCGGCGAGGATGGAGGCAGCGATGGCCGCCATGATCTTATAAAAATCCGTCGCTGCATGGGCGACGACCTTTTCCGCCAACGCGAGTCCGAAATTCGTGAGATGCTTTTCCAGCGTTTCTTTCTGGAGCTTCTGCGCCAGCGTCTCGTTTTCCCGGTTTCCTTTCTTCACGGCCGCAAGCTCGTTGAAGCACAGATAGGCCATAAATTCAAACTCTACTGCAATGTGATCGGGCGGCAGTTTGAAATCGTCCACCATATTCAATCCCGCTTCGTAATAAAGCCTTGCGATCTCAAAGGTCGATTCCTGGAGCAGTTTCCCTTCCTTGTAAACGGATTCGAAAAGATAAACCAGGCGGGGTTTTGACGAAAAAAACAGCCGGGTATAGTCTTTTTCCAGCTCCAGAAGCAGATTTTCCGCGTTCTGGCCGGATGCCGTGTATTTTCCTTCCAGAAGAGCAAGCCGATCGGTCCACACGCCTTCCGGCTGGAGGATGCCGAGCGATTCATCCAGTGTTGCAGTGAATTCTCCCGAGGCCAGTTTTTCCACGAGGAGTTGATCCGGATAGTTGAACGCCTGCGCCAGGAGGTTGAAAAGCACCGCTCTCGCCTGCAAAGCGATCAGGCGGTCGTCCGGTCCGGTCCGGGGTGTTGTTGTTTTTGAGTTGTCCATAAAATTACCCTAACAAATTTCTGCCGGCTTGTCCAATAACCGACAAATCCGGCAAATGATCCGGCGGCGCCTGCAGGCGCCGCCGGATTTCGGTTCACGGTTACGTTATTTTTTTTCTTTCTTTGTCTCCGTCTCAAGACGGGTTCTTCTCTCACTGTACTTCTTGAAGCCGACAACGGCCAGGGCCGCAAGAGCCGGCACGCCGAGTTCACCATCCAGCAGGGCTTTGCCCTTGAGGGCTTTCTTCGCCACCTTCGGATAGCCGAATGTCGTGGGATCTTCCTTGGCCAGAACGAAGAGATGGGTTCCGCCGTTTTCCTCATAGCCGTAGAGCTTGAGCTTCTTTTCTTTGGCCAATTTTGCAGCCAGTTTCTTCATCGCTTCATATTCGCCGAACTGCAGCGCTCCGGTGGGGCAAATTTCCACGCAGGCCGGCTTCTTGTCGTCAGCAATCCGGTGCGCGCACATGCTGCACTTGACGATCTTCTTTGTATCCGCGTCAAACAGCGGAACGTGGAACTTGCACACCCGGACGCAGGTCTGGCAGCCGATGCACTTCTGAGCATCGTAGAGAACCGGACCGTATTCCGACTTGGTGAGCGCCTTCACCGGACAGTTTTCAACGCAGTCCGGCTCCAGGCAATGCATGCAGCGCTTCTGATAAAGGCCGTCGTCATTGATTTGGACAAAGGTTCTGAACAGGCCCTTGGAGGCCTGATCGTGATATCTGAACTCCTGGATGCACCGGTAAGCGCAGGAGTTGCAGCCCGTGCAGAATGTATCATCCAGTAAAATAGCATATTTTTTCATTTCGTCACCTCACTACATCTTCTTAATGCTGACATAAACATCTTCAACCCACCCCATTCCGGTTGGATCGAACTTCTTTAACATGGACGGATCCTTCTGCGGAATCAAATCACCGTCGCGGTAACCGAAATTGGCCGCCACCTTCAGGTTCTTGGCCCGGTGTCCGATGCCGTGGAACAACAGGACGCAGTCGTTTCTGGTCATGCGCTTCGTCAGATGCACCTTGGCTTTCTGCGGCCGGGGCAGATCTTTCATGTAGGTCGGATCGTTCGCGAGGATGACGGCGTCGCCTTCCTTGAGACCCAGCTTTGCCGCCGCCTCGGGATTGATCCACACCGTATCCATGTAGTTGCGGACCGTCACTTCCTTGAGAACGGGGTTGTTGATGAAGTTGGGGTCGGCATGCATATGCCAGGGCGCCCGGGTGATAAGCAGCGAGAACTTGAAGTCTCCCGTGGTTTCATGCCAGCGGGCATGCCAGACGGGCAGCGGGCTGTGGCCGACTTCGGCAAATTCGTTGATGTACATCTTCACCCTGCCTCTGGGCTTGCCGTAGCCGATCTGCTCGATCTGCTTGTAGTTCTGATAGGCTTTTTTGTCGATCCAAAAACCGCCCTTCTTCATGAAATCGGCGGCGCTGTCGGCAATACCCGCCTTTTTGACCGCGACATCGCCCATATTTGTCGGAATCTTCTTCGCCGGATCGCCGCTGCCGTCCGTTGTCCAGTATTTCGGCGCCATGGCCAGACCGATCTTCATGGCGAAACCGCCCCAGCCGATCTGGTCTCCCGGCGCTTTTTGCACCGGCGAACCGCCGACGATGCAGGGATATTTCGGATAGTAGAGACGCAAGTCCATTTTGCCCTCTTCAAACTGATGGGGCGCCGGCACGACGTAGTCGCAGAAATAGCCCAGGTCGTCCAGATAGAGGTTCCAGTCCACGACGAGTTCCAGTTTCTGAGAGGCGGCCTCGAACATCTGCGAATGAATCATGGCAAACAGTCCGCGGTGCGGGTTCCGGAAGAAGGCAACCTTTGCGCGGTTTGTTTTGTAGAGTCCCCAACCCACCATGCCGTAATGACCGGGCGCTGAAAAATCTTTCTTCCGGTAAATGTCATCGGTGACCGGAAATTCATTGCGGAAGTCCACCGGTTGGGACGGCTGCTCAGGATAAGGCAGCGCGGGCGGCGCAATTTCATCGATCCAGGGAATCTTGACGTCGTGCAGCAGGAGCACGCCGCCTTCATGGTCGATCGAACCGGCCAGGGAGTTCAGAATCTGGATGGCGTGGCGGAGCCGCCAGCTGTTGGCGTAGTTGGGACCCGCCGCATCGCGCTTGTACGTAGGAATCATCGCGTAGGGCGCGGCAGCCGCAAAATCGCGGGCAATCTTGCCGATGGCCTTGGCCGGAACCTCGCTGATCTTCGCGGCCCACTGGGGCGTGTAGGTCTTCGTTGCCTCGGCCATCAGCTGCAGAACCGGCTTGGCCTTGATTTTCCGTCCGTCGACCGTCACTGTAAAAGTGCCGCTGAACGCCGGATCATTGCAATCGTCGATGGGTTCGGCTTTTTTGTTTTTTACGGACCAGGCCAGAAACATGCCGTCTGCTGTTTTCAGATGCGTCTGTTTTTCCGCGTCAACCAGAGCCGCTCCATCCGAATATTTGGACATGAATTCCTTGTTGTACTTTTTGCCGGACACAATCACGTTGATCATGGCGAGCGCAACGGCCAGGTCCGTTCCCGGTTTGATCGCGTAATACTCACTGGCAAAATTGTCCGTCATGGGAGTGCGGACCGGGTTGAACATGACAATCTTGCCTCCGTTTCTTTTTCCGGCCGCCCAATGATTGAGCATGCCCGCTTTACCGCACTTGGAAAAAGAGTCGAATCCGAACCAGACCTGGTACTTGCAGGTATCGTAAT
Organism: Deltaproteobacteria bacterium; assembly: GCA_012729055.1. Taxonomy (GTDB): domain Bacteria; phylum Desulfobacterota; class Syntrophia; order Syntrophales; family Smithellaceae; genus UBA8904. The sequence continues at coordinate 14,590 of JAAYDW010000098.1, read as the reverse complement.
CATAACCGCATACATGATGGCTCGGCGTGTAGCAGCTGGAATAAAACTTGTTGGGCGGATTGGTGAGCGTCAGGCAGTTGATGTAGTAATGGGTGCCGAAACATTCCGTCCGCTGATCGCTCCGGGTGCAGCCGATGGACTGACACAGGCGGTTGGTGTAGGGGTCGCCCGGCGAGGCCATCAGAATTTCTTCCGGTTTGTAGGTTTTCATCTTGGCGATGATTTCGTTGACCGCATCTTCCGTCTTCATGATAATCCAGCCGGGATCCACATCGGTTCCCTTCGTCTTGTTGGTCCTCTTCAGAGAAACCATCAAGCGGTCCGGATCGTACATCGAATCAACAAACCCCATGCCTTTGATGCAGAATTTTCCGTTGGAAACGGGATCTTCCGGACGGCCTTCCAGGGTCAGGGCCCTTTCAAGACCGGTGGCTGGATCAACGCCGACCACAACATTGTAGGCGCAGTCCGCTTCACAGGCCCGCGCGCAAACCTGCGGAACTCTCTTGGTGATGCGGTAGGGCATTTTCTCCTGGGGATGATCCCCAAAGGCCCAGGCCGCCCGCATATTCCTGAAGGGAAAAGCCGTCATCGCGGTGGCGACACCGGCGGCTCCCGCCAGCTTCAAAAAACTTCTTCTTTTCATTGAGAACTTCTCTTCCATTGAAACTACCTCCTTATACAAATGGAACCGACAAAATATTCTTTCCAGGTCTTCCGGCCGTTCAGCCACTCTGAACATCATCCGACACTCGAAATCTTCCTGTCCGACAGCTTGCGCCACATGACGCCGTCCGTCCTGTTAGGTTTAGCATAAAGGATTTCAAAGGATTGTCAAGAGAATATTTTAATTATTTCAGGTAGTTATGCATCTCCAAGCATATGCCCGGCAGAACATAGCGGTATAAAAACAGGCGGGATTTTCGCGCAATTCTCATTTTTTTTCTTTGCTTTCCGCGGTCTGATCCTTAAGCACCACAAATGGGGAACTGCGCGCCTGAATAAACGCATCGACGTCTTTTTCCAGCTTCTCAAACTCGGCCAGAAGTTTTCGCGCGTCTTCCGTCAGGCGCATTTTCTTGTCTTCCCCCACTTCAACAACGCGTTTGCCGATGCGTTCTTCCGTCAATTTAATTTTGCCCCAGGCTGCGCGGTAGGACATTTTCAACTGCTTGGCCGCGCCGTAGAGGCCATGACATTCATCGATTGCCTTCAGCAGCCGGTCGCGTCCCTCGCCAAACAAGGCATGTCCGTCCTTTTCCAGCCAGATTTTAAACTTGATTTCCATAATTACCTTCAAACATTTTTTCGGAATTTTCCGGCACCGGCGCCGCGACGCGGAAATGACAAAAGGATTTGCCGATACGCGGTTTCAGACACCTGAATGCGGAATATCCTTAATTTTATTTACAGGGTAAAGCAACTGTTTTTTGGAAGTGTTTTTGGATGTTTGCCGCTTCGGCCAACCGCGGCAGAGCAAGGCCCGGAAAAGAGAAAATCCGCGATAAAAAAGCCGCTCCGGCTGTTGGTCGGGCGGCTCTTTTATCGCTGGTTAAAATGATGACTTACTTTACCGCATCCTTCAATCCTTTTCCGGCTTTGAAAACCGGAACTTTCTTGGCGGCGATTTTGATCGCTTCGCCCGTCTGGGGGTTTCTGCCTTTGCGAGCTTTTCTCTTGCTCACGGAGAAGGTGCCGAATCCCACCAACGTCACAGTGTCGCCCTTTTTGAGAGCTTTCTGGATTGCGGCCAATGTCGCAGTAACCGCCGCATCGGCCTCTTTCTTGGTGCATGTTGCTTTTGCTACTTCTTCGATCAATTCTGCTCTGTTCATTGGTCACCCCTTTAAAAATTGTATTTTTGGAAAACGGTTTCGAAAAGCTATCTCTAATTTCAAAAAAAATCCATCTTTTTTTATCATAAATAATGCTGCGCCGTAAAACGGCCAAAAGCCCGCCTGCGCCGACCGTCGGGGCTTTCCGGCCGCCCGCTGACCGGTCTTTTTCCGAACTTACTGGACGCTGCAGGATTGTCCCGCCTCTTTCCAGAACGGCGACATCGCGCGCAGACGCTCGATGATCTCCGGCATTTTTTGAATGACAAAATCCACTTCCGCTTCCGTGTTGTACACGCTGAGACTGAAGCGGATCGATCCGTGCGCCATGGTGAACGGCACTCCCATCGCCCGGAGAACATGCGACGGCTGCAGCGATCCCGACGTGCAGGCCGAACCGGACGAAGCGCAGATGCCCAGCTCATTCATGAGCAGCAAAATGGCCTCCCCTTCCACGTACTCAAAGCTGATGTTGGTTGTGTTGGGCAGACGATTTTCAGTGTCGCCGTTGACGCGGCTCTGCGGAATGCTCTTCAGCAGCTCCCGTTCGAGTTTGTCCCGAAACCGCCGAACGTCGGTGTTTTCCTTTTCCATGTTCGCGGCCGCGAGCTCGCAGGCCCGGCCCAGTCCGATGATGCCGGCCGTGTTTTCCGTGCCGCCGCGCCTTTCGCTTTCCTGATGGCCGCCGATCAGATACGGGGAAAATTTCGTTCCGCGCCGGACGTAAAGAACGCCGACGCCCTTGGGCGCATGCAGCTTGTGGCCGGAAAGAGAGAGCATGTCGATTTGATTGTTCGCCATGTTGATGGGAATTTTTCCGACAGCCTGCACGGCGTCCGTATGGAAGAGAATGCCCTTTTCATGGGTCAGGCGGGCCGCCGCCTCCACGGGGAAAAGCACGCCGGTTTCGTTGTTGCCCCACATCAGGCTGACGACGGCGGTATCCGGCGTCAGCTGGTTTTCCAGATTTTCCAGATCGACAAGCCCGTTTTTGTCCACGGGAAGCTCCGTCACCTTGTATCCCTGAAGGCTCAGATGGGAACACAGGGCGCGCACCGCCGGATGTTCGACGCGGCTGATGATGATGTGCTTTTTATCGGGCCGCGTCTGAAGGGCGCTGCGGATCGCCGCGTTGTCGCTTTCCGTTCCGCAGCTCGTAAAAACGATTTCCTCGGGCGCGGCGCCGATGAGCGCCGCCGCCTGGGCGCGCGCTTCGCGGATACTCTGTCCCACCTGGCCGCCGAACGAATGCATGCTGGACGGATTGCCGTAAAGCTGCGTAAAGTAGGGAAGCATGGCCTCCAGCACTTCGTCGGCGACACGCGTCGTTGCATTGTTATCCAGATAAATCGTCTTCATTGCGACACCTCCTCTACCGTGATGTCGGGAGACACCATTTCCTTCAGACGATGCTCGACGAAATGCTTGAGCGTGATGTCGGCCGCCTTGCAGGTCGCGCACGCGCCGCGGGTTGCCACCAGCACGCGGTTGCCGATGATGTCGATGATGTCGAGATCGCCGCCGTCCTTTCTCAACGACGGGCGGATTTCGCGTTCGATCGTTTCTTCGATGAGGCGGATTTTCTGAAGATTGGTGAGCCGCGGCGCAGCCTGGACCTTCGGCTCCGCCTTCACCCGCTCGAGAATCTGCGCGATGGCCTCGTGGCAGTTTCCGCAGCCGCCGCCGGCCTTGGTGTAGTTGGTTACGTCTTCCACGGTGGCCAGATGGTTTTCGCGGATCGCCCGCTCAATCTCCTTGTCGGTCACGCCGAAGCATTCGCAGATGATCCGGGCGCCCGCTTCCGGCGACGGAGCGCCGCGGTAATTCTCCACCGCCTTTTCCAGCGCCTGTTTGCCCAAAACCGAGCAGTGCATCTTTTCGTCCGGCAGACCGCCCAGATACCTGGCAATGTCCTGGTTGGTAATTTTCAATGCTTCATCGACCGTCAGGCCCTTGATCATTTCAGTGAGCGCGGAAGACGAGGCAATCGCGCTGGCGCAGCCGAAGGTTTTGAACCTGGCGTCCGCGATGCGTTTTTGCTCATCGAGCTTGAACGTCAGTTTCAGCGCGTCTCCGCAGGCCATCGATCCGACTTCGGCGACGCCGTCCGGATTTTCAATCTCGCCGACATTGCGCGGATTCAAAAAATGGTCTTTAACCTTGTCCGTGTATTCCCACATAACCGCTCCTTTAATCGTTTGTCTTTTCGTTCGCTTGATGAATTCAAAACGTCTTTTCTTTGAAATTAAAATGAATTCCGTTCAATTGCAACTTTTTTTACGCACGGCCCGGCCGGCCGCCCGGATTTCCGCTAATTTCCGTTCTTCAAATTCTTCTCAATTTGCGCTAGAGTATACCGTCACGTCAACAGGAAGGAAATCAAAAAAAATGACCGGAAGAAAGGCCGTCTTCTTTTTTTACGTCTGTCTGATCCTGCTTCTGCCCGCTGCGCTTTTCGCGGAAAAAGTGACCGCCAACTGGCATCTCGCCGGCTATACCAGGCACCGCGACGCGGTTTTTGCCGACCGAGCCCGACGGCAGTCGCCCGCTCCGGATATCGAAGCGATCTGGATCAAAATCGCCCCGTCGCAGAAAAGCAAATACCGGAAACACATCCGGCAGTACCTCGAAGACGTCCGCCGGCCGGCCGGCCGCTTCAACTCCATTGAAATTCTCTGTGAAATCGACTGCGCGGAATATCTGATCCGCTTTACCCGCTACGTCTATCTCGACAATGAAAGAAACATTCTCCATGAAGCAGGCGACCCGCGTTCCCCATGGCTCCGGATCAACCGGGGCAGCCTCTGGCACCCCATTTATAAGGAAGCCTGCCCGTCGGAAGAAATAAAGTAAGAAGGAGCAAGAATCATGAACACACCGTCTTTAAAAGTTCCCGCGACCATCAGCACATCCGAATTTCTCATCAAACTTTTACAGATTTCGTGGCGTCTGCCGTCCATGGTGTTCACCGTCGCGAAGGGCCTGCGCAGCATCGGCGGCAACCGGACCAACTCCTGGGGTCTGGAACTGGAAAAAAGCGCCCGCCGCTACCCGGACCGTCCAGCCGTCAAATCACCCGACGGATCGCTGACCTATCGCGAGCTCAATGAAAGAGCCAACCGTTTTGCCCATTTCCTGATCACCAAAGGCGTTGTCCGCGGCGATGTGGTCACCCTGTGCTTTGAAAACCGCCCCGAACTGCTCGCCGCCTACTGCGGCTGCTCCAAGGTCGGCGCGATTGCGTCGCTCATCAACACCAACCAACGCGGCGAATCCCTGATCCACAGCTTCAATCTCAACCGCGGCAAGGTCGTGATCATCGGCGAGGAATGCTATGAATTTTTTTCCGAAGCGCGCTCCGGCATCGATCTTTCCCGCTCGACGCTCTGCCTGGTGCGGGACTCGGGCGCCATCTCCCCCAAAGACATCACCGACATCACCAGCGAACTCGCCTGCAAAAGCATTGAGAATCCGTCGACCACGCCCAGTGTGATGCTGAAAGACCCCGTGGCTTATGTTTACACGTCCGGAACCACCGGCGGACTTCCCAAGGCGGCGGTCATCATCAACAAGCGGGCAGTCTCGGCAATGTTCTGGTTCGGCAAAGTCGTCATGCCCGTCAAGCCGACCGACACCATTTACATCCCCCTGCCCTTTTTCCATACCAACGCCATCACCGTCGGCTGGCCGCCGGCCCTGTACAGCGGCGCCGCGGTGGCCCTGCGCCGAAAATTCAGCGCCAGCAAGTTTCTGGATGACGTCCGGCAATTCCGGGCGACCCATTTCGTTTACGTGGGAGAGGTCTGCCGCTACCTCATGGCCGTACCCGCCAAACCGGACGATCATCAGACGACGCTCAAATACATCGTCGGCAACGGTCTGCGTCCCGATATCTGGATGGCATTCAAGAAGCGCTTCGGCATTAAGAAGATTTACGAATTTTACGGCGCGGCCGAAGGCGTAGGCGTTTTCACCAACCTCTTCAACATCGACTACAGCGTCGGCACCAGTGTGACGCCGTTTGCGCTCGTGGCGTACGACAGCGAAAACGAGGTCCCCGTCCGCCAAGCGCAGGGGTTCATGAAAAAAGTAGGCCGCGGCGAAACCGGCCTTTTGATCATGGAAATTTCCGAAAAAACGCCCTTCGCCGGCTACTCGGACAAGAAAAAAACGGAAGAGAAAATCTTCCGCGACGTCTTCAGGAAAGGGGACATGTGGTTCAACACCGGCGACCTGCTTCGGAATATGGGATTCCGCCACGCGCAGTTCGCCGACCGTCTGGGGGACACCTTCCGCTGGAAAGGTGAAAACGTGGCCACCCAGGAGGTGGAAAAGGCCCTCGACACCTTCCCCGGCGTCGCCTCGTCCGCGGTATACGGCATCACCCTGCCGGGCAGCGACGGCAAGGCGGGCATGGCGGCGATCGTCCGGGACGAAAACACGCCGCCCGACATTTCCACGCTCGCCGCCCATCTGCGGGCGGGGCTCCCGAAATACGCCGTCCCGCTGTTTGTCCGCTTCGTGCCCGATTTTGAATGGACCGCCACGCACAAAATCAAGAAAACCGCTCTGAAGAATCAGGGATACGACCCGGCGCAGGTCAAAAACGACCTCCACGTACTGCTGCCGGAAAACGAAACCTACGTCCCGTTAACCGAAGATATCTATCGCAGCATTCAGGAGAGAGAATACAAGTTTTAAAACCGAATATTCCGGAGGCGCCCCCGGGCGTCTCTTTCTTATTTCCCGGCCGGAAGCGCCGGATCGGTCTTTCCACCGGCCTGCGTTTGCGGGGCGTCCGTCACCCTGCGGCGGCTCGCAATCGGGCAATGTGGCGCACCTGGGCGCCCAGATTCGTGACGTAGGCAACCCGCTCCTGGAAAATCCCTCCCTTGACGTTGTATTCCGCATGGGCCATGTCGAGCGTCGCCTTTTCGACGTCGCCGCCGGCGGCGTCAAGATAACTTTCAATGAGCTCACGGTATTTGAAGGTTTCCGCAAGCGATCGCGCCAGAAATTTTCCCGCGTCGTCCTCCGTCAGCACCCAGCCGTGCGCGAGGCAGATCATTTCCGGCTCCAGAGCAATCAGTCGCTTAAGCGACGCGATGTAGTCTTCGTAGGAAGACAGAAACTCCACCTGCATCAGCGACCCTGTTTTTCCCTGGAGCACGCCGCCGGCTTCGCTGGGGAAAAGGGCCTTCAGTTCCGGAATAAAAAAGGAGAGCGAATCCCGGGTATGGCCCGGCGTTTCATACACCCGGCAGGTCAGGCCGCCCAGATCGAATTCGTCTCCCTCCCGGAGAAGGATCTCCGGCTCGAAGGCGGCAAGCGCCAGATCTTCGCCGGTTTTATTGTATTTGAAAAGCTCGACATGATTGCCGCTGAGCCGGTTCATCATCTCCAGCACCGACTGCTTTTGCAAAAGCGCGCCGAGGCGCTCGTGGGCGCCGATCTTCATGCCGGGAATGCGGCGCTTCAGATAGGAAGCCGCGCCGACATGATCGTAATGGGAATGGGTGAGGAAGAGATAATCCAGCCGTTGCGGGTCGCCGATCACCTCGCCAAGCGACGCCAGATAACGGGGGCCGAGAAGACTCATTCCGGAATCGACCATCATCGTCTTTTCTTTTCCCCGCACGACGTAAACGGGGTACCAGGAATTTGGAATAGCGCTGATCTGTTTGCTGATCTGTCCTTTCGCCTGCATCTGCATCGGCCGTTCCTCACATCGGGTTGCTGTTTCCTGTCGTCGCCGGAAAAACCGGCGCTTAGTCACAATTTAATTGATGATATCATAAAATGATCATTTCAAAAACATCCGGACAAAAAAACGCCGATCCGACTCTCTCATCTTCAGCAAACGGTCAATCCTGCTGTCGTCGGCAAGGAGTTGCCCCTCCGGCCTGCCGCGTTCAGCCGGGCGGCATTAGATTTTTTGCGCCATTTCATTCACGCGCCGGGCCTCTCCAAGAAGAGACTCCAGACGTTGCGTCTCTTCTTCCAGCCGGGAAAGAGGCTCTTTCAGACAATGTTCAATTTCCACAAACAGGTTTTCAAAAATCCGGCTAATTTCCTTATCCAGCCGGTTCCGAAACTCCTCGCGGGACTTCCGCAGCTTTTGCGACACTTCGGATAAAAGACTGGAACGCTTCCAGATCAGCGTCACGGCGATCAAACCGGCGCCGGCCAGCGCGAGGATGCCGCCGGTAATATCAAAGGCCACCATCTTTGTCGCCAGGGCGATGACGGCGCCGAAAGCGGCCAGACCGCCGCCGGCCAGCGACAGCTTGCCGATGTCGGAGCCCTGAATGGCTTTGTCGCTGACGATGTCGGAAACGCGCAGCTCCTGCAACTGGCGCTGCAGGCCGGCAAGAATCTCCACCCGGTCCGTGTCTTTCGCCGAAATGCCCGGCCGGGCGTCGTTGCGGCGCCGCGCAATAGCTTCTGTGAGCTCTGTAAACATGGACATCATTTCACCGGCGATGTCTTTCGACACCCGCGAGGATTCCGCGTCAATTTCCGTTTTCGATTTGCTTTCAAAGTCAGATTGAATTTCCGCAAGCCAGGTCTTGATGTCCTTGTCGCGCACCAGGGGAATGGCCCGGCGCAAAATGGTCCCCACGCTCAAGCCCTCCGTAAAATCCGTTTCCAGGCCGGATGCCAGCCGGTCGTAGGAGACGCACAGGCTGTCCACGGCCAGGCGCCGGAGAGAATCGGCTTTGTCGCGCCTGGCTTTAACGCGGCTCATGAGGTCGTCATAAAAGATTCGATCCTCCGCCAACGCATCCTGAGCGGCGCTGAGGCGCTCGATGACGCCGCGGGCGATCCTGCCGGCTGTGTCACGGGCGCCTTCTACCTTCATCCGCCAGACTTCCCCGGTTTCCACGGTCTTTCGCAGAAAATCGCGGAATTCCATAAACCCGCTGTCGGACGCCCCCTCCGCTTCCCGCTTGGCCGAAACGGCAAACACGACCGGATCCTGCACATTCCTTTCCCGCGCATACTGGGCAACCCGTTCCATGTTGACGGCCAGCTCGCGCTTTGTTGCCAGATCGGACTGCTGCAGCACAAACACGGTCTTGCGGTGCCAGTCCCTGCGGATCAGTGCCAGGAGATCCCAGGATGAACCGGTGTGCGGATTCTTGGCCGGAAAGACAAAGACAACCAGGTCGCTTAACGGAATATAATTTTCGGTAATCGTTTGATGGTTGCGGATGACCGAATTGGTGCCCGGCGTATCGACGATGGTGATTTCCCGCAGAACTTCCCTGGGAAGACCGATCCTTTCCCACTGGAGGCCGAGATCCGTTCTGGAGCGTTCATCCGCATAAACCAGTTCCTGAATGCAGGCCGTACAGGGATCCGGCGCAACGTCGCAGACGTCTTCGCCCAGAAGCGCATTGACAAAACTGCTTTTTCCCGACTTCACCTCGCCGATGATCACAAACAAGGCGGGAGACTGCAGGTGCGCAAGCCTGTCCCGGACGATTTTGGCCGCTTCCGTATCGGAACTTTTTTGTGCGAGCGCCAGGGCGGCCCCCAGCAAATCGCGCATGGCGTCGAACTGGTTTTTGACGTCCTGACTTAAAATCTGTTTTGTCATGGTTCCTCCGCGTCCGTTCTTCCGCCGGAGCCTCAGTGATTTCTGCAAAAAAGGCGCTGCGGAACGGATCATCCGTATTGATGAAATACCGAATGAATTATTAATGCAATCCTGCTGTATTGGCAATGTATTTTATGGCAAGGCCGTTTCTGACACACTGAGATGGCCGGATAATCACCATTCCGTCCCGCGCACGCGAGGTCACTATCCGGTCTGTCGCCCGGCGCAACAGGCACAGGCCGGCAGACGCCCGGCGGGCGACCAATTCCATGCTGATGGATTCCCCTTCCAGCCGGATTTATTTCCCGCCGGATTTTCCCTTTGGCGTATTTTTCCGCTTGCTCTGCGTTTTAAGCCAATCCAGGGCGCCCGGTACTTTTTTCCATGCGTCGATATTCTCGGAGGCATAACAGGATGCTTCATCCTCCCCGCCCCAGGTGATTGTGTCCGGCAACCTTTGGGGAACCGCTTTTCCGCCCGTCAAATGAGCGGGTACATATTTGTTGACCTGCAAGGCCCGTTGCAGTTCGCGCCTTGAGGCGTCTGTATCGCCTTTCTTCACAAACGAAAGCAATGCGCGCGCGTAAAGCCACTCGGTTGCCCCGTCATTTTTGAAGCTGCCCTTCATCACCGTGCCCAATTCATCATAGCGCCCCAAAGCGGCAAGATAGGAGATCAACCGGTAGCGGATTCCCTGATGATCATTCGGATCAAGCTTGAGCATGTCCTTCGCGTGACCGATGGCTGCGTCGCCGTTGCCCGCCAGCCACAGGCACATCATGAGTCCGGCGCGCGCCCGCATATAGGGGCGGGTGTCCAGGAAACCCCAGAACCCGCCTTCATATTGCTTGAATTTCTTTTCACCCAGTGAGCGCCGGCCCGCATTCATGCCTTTTTCATAATAGTCGATGGCCTGATCAAGCGACTTAGCCGCGTCATCCGCCAGAAGAGACCAGGCGTCGGCACAGTCGGGATCGATGGAGAGCGCTCTTTTCGCCATTTTTATTCTCCGGCTTTTGCTGTTCGTTTCCCAGGCGTCATACATCACCTCCTGCGCCAGCCGGGCGGCTTCTTCCGCCGATCCCTGGAACGTCGTTTTCGCTTTGCTCATTTTATTTTCTGCTTTTTTCGGGCCGGCCGAGGTTTGCGCATTTTGCTCCCACAGCGTTTGCGCCAGCTCCGCCATCAATTTTTCCATCTCCGCCCGCGCGGCTTTCTTTTCTTTCATGGAAGGCTCCTTTGGAAATTAAAGTGGTTTACTTCAAATGGTGAACCTGACGGCTGTCTTCATGGCCCGGCCGGCGTTTTTGTGCAGGTTGAGATCGATCATCTCGCGGTAGCGTTCTATCGGGAAGGTGTGCGTGATCATGTCATCGACGCGAACCTTTTTCTCAGCGATCATCTCCAGGGCGATCTCGAACGCCTGCCTGCGTCCGCGCGACGTTTCATTGAACCGATAACCGTAGCACCCCCTGATCGTCTGCAGTTTGAGCCACAGAGGCGTCAGATCCAGTTTCACGGCCGGGCCGATGCCGAGAACGGAAAGCGTTCCTTTTGCTGCAAGGGCGCGCAGAGAGCGGTTCAGGGTTCGCGCGTGCCCGACCGTATCGTAAATGCGATGAAATCCGCCCATCACGACAGGATCGCCCAGAGCGGGCTTGTAGGAGCGGCCGCCGGCAGCCGCGCAGGCAGCATCCAGAATGCCGGCCGAAAACGTCCGGTCGGCGCCGGATGATTTTACATAGGCGGCGGCAAAAGGCGCCGGCTCCATGACGGTGATGTCGCAGGCAATATCCAGGCCCCGGATGGCCTTGACGATCATCGTGCCGATAACGCCTCCGCCGATGACCAGAATCCGGTCGCTGTCGCCTGGCCGGTTATCCAGCACCGCCTGAAGGCCGACCGCGAGCGGCTCGGTAAGGGTCGCCGCTTCCGGGGAAACAGCTTCCGGCACACGGCAGACCTGGCTTTGATGCGCCACGGCATATTCGGCAAACGCGCCGTTGACATCCTTGCAGATGCCGATGAACATTCCGGGCGCAAACTTTCCTTCGGCAAAATTTTCACAGTTGCCCGGATTGCCGTCAGCGCAACTGGGGCACAGCGGCGCGATTCCCCGCGCCTGACAGCCCAGCGAGGGAATAACCGTCACTCGGTCGCCTTGACGGCAGGCGGTCACCTCCCCGCCCGTTTCCACCACATCGCCGCAAAACTCATGCCCCGGAACGCAGGGAAAAGACGTGAAAGGCATCGGCGTGGGGGAATCCTTCATCAAAATCAGATTGAGGTCGCTGCCGCAGAAGCCGCATAACCTTGTCCTGATCTTCACCCACTCGGGAGAGGGAAGAGCCGGCTCGGAAATGTCCGCAAGCCGGATGGCGGAAAAAGGGCCGCGATAGCAGAATTTGGCGCTGAGCGGCCGCAGCGCCCGCAGGAGGACGTAACGCCGCAGACTGACATCCAGCAGAAGGGCTTTCATTGCCGTCACTCCATCTTGAGCGACTGGTAAAAGAGCGGCGTCGCGGGGCTGGTCGCCTTCGGATCGGTCATCACGTTGATGCAGGCGGGTTTGCCGGAAGCAAAGGCCCTCGTGAGCGCCGGAAGTATTTCTTCGTCTTTCGTTACAAACTCGCCGTGCCCGCCCAGGGCTTCGGCGACCTTTTCATAATGAATCACGCCCAGCTCGGCGCAGGCCAGGCGGTCGCAGCCCAGAGAAAGCTCCTGGCTGTGCTTGATCATTCCCCAGGCGCAATCGTTGTTGATCACGCACACCAGCGGAATGTCGTGACGGACCATCGTATCGAACTCCATCGCGTTGAATCCGAACGATCCGTCGCCGCTGAGCACCAGCACTTTCTTTTCCGGCCGCGCCAGTTTGGCCGCCATGCCAAAGGGCAGGCCGGTTCCCAGGCATCCGAAAAGCCCGGCGGATGTGGCGATGACGCCCTGCTTCTCGCGCGTGGAAAATCCCAGGCCGAAGTAGCTGGTGTCGCCGCCGTCTGCAACATAGATCGCGTTTTCGCCGACAAACTTTTGTATCTGCGCGACCAGACGCACCGGATGAATGGGCCGAGACGGCGTCTCGCGCATCCGCAGTTCATAGTCCAGCACCGACCGGCCGGCCGCTTTGAGCGTTTCGGACCAGCCGCTGTGGTTGTTTTCCCTCACCTGAGCGGTCAGCTGCTCCAGGACGGAAGCGATATCGCCGGCCAGGCCGACCGTTGCGCGGCAGTTGCGGTCAAGTTCATGCGGATCGATATCGATGCGCACCAGTTTTACCGACGGCGGAATCAGCTGCCCCGACTGCAGCGTCCAGTTGAAACGCAGGCCGGCGGCGACAATCACATCCGTCTGGCCGATGCCGAACATAAGCCCCAGATTGCCCATCTCCATCACCGAGTTGGGATGATCGTCCGGCAGTTCGCCCCGTCCGTAATTTAAGAGTATGAAGGGAATGCCTGTTTTTTCAATAAACTTTTTCAGGCTCTCCGATGCGGAGCTCAATCCGACGCCGCTGCCTCCCAGAAAGAGGGGCTTTCGGGCGTTGTTGATCAGGTCTGCCGCAGCCCGCAGATCCTGGTCGTCCGGATGCATGCGGTATTGCCGCGCCGGCTGAGCGGGCATGGTCACCTGCGATTCCTCGACGCCGACGCTTAAAATATCCGGCGGCAGCTCCACAAACACCGGCCCCGGTCTTCCCTGCGTGGCGTAGCGAAAGGCCAGTGAAAGATATTCGGGAATCCGCCGGATGTCGAAGCAGGTGGCCGCCCACTTGGTGATCGGACGGACGATGCCCATCTGGTGAATTTCCTGCAGCGCTCCTTTGAGATCGTCGCGCAGCGGATGCCTTCCACACAGGACGACCAGCGGCGCGTTGTCCAGATAGGCGTTGGCAATGCCCGTAAGCCCGTTGGCGAAGCCCGGTCCCGCCGTAAGGAAACAGACGCCGGGTTTTCCCGCGTAAACCGACCAGGCATGCGCCATCATGGCCGCCGCCTGTTCGTGGCGCACATCAACGGCGCGGATGCCGTATTGCGTAAAACCGTCCAGCATGGCCTCAATATGTCCGCCGGAGATGCCGAACACGACATCAACTTTTTCCACTTCCTTCAGATATTTGCCGACCAGATGCCCGCCGTTGATTACGGCCATGTCTTTTCCTCCTTAGAGAACAAGTTTCACTCCGTCGTTAAACCATTGTGCGAAATAGGCCATTCCGTCGAGCCTCATTTTTCCCTGAGCGGCCGCCTCAAACTGCTTCGCATCGCTTCGCGACGACATCACCTGAAATCCCGTTCGGGCATCGGCCCAGACAATCGCCGCGTCACAGGCGTGATCGGCCCCGCCTAAGCTTTGCACGTCTCCCCGGTCAAAAATAAAAAGCCTGCCTCTTTTTCCGTCGGCGGTCTTGATCAGGATTTTCACGGCATGAATGGATCCCAGATACTTTTTAAATGCTTCATTTTTCCGGGACGCCCGCTTCAATACTCTGTACAGCACAAACAAAAGAAGAGAAAATCTCATAATGCAGTGCCCCCGGCCGGATTTTTTTAGATGCTTCAGTGAATTGACGGCTTAAAATACACGCAACCGGACAGAAATGTCAACCAGGCAATAGGGAAGGTGGACCCGATTGCCTCCATTTTTTTCTCGGCCCGGTCTTCCAACCGGATGCTGTCGGCACCGGTGTCGACCCGATTTACTGTGTTATGGGAACTCTACAGGCCGCCATTGATTCAGCCGCGCCGCCGTTTGGCTGCGATATCTTTACTGCGCAACTGTTTTTTCGCCGGCCCTATCTGGAGGTCATCGGGCATACCTTGCCGTTCTTGCTCATTCTGATACTGGCAACTGTTTTGTTGATTGCCTTTCCCGACATTGCGCTGGTGTTGCCGGATCTCGCGGCGGGAAGATAACGACGCGAGGTCTCTCACGTTGCCGGATATGAGCAACGCCTATTTGTGTTCGTAGACATGTACATCTCTCTGCGGGAATGGAATGGAGATTCCCTGTGCATCAAACTGCTTGTCAATGGTAATTTAAAACTGTACCATTTGTGGTTATTGAAAAGTGTACCACCCCCTGGCGAAATTGCATCATTGTAAAGCCGTGGTTGCCGTTTCACCTCCTTTGTTGATGGAAAGAATCGATT
>JAAYDW010000097.1 GCA_012729055.1 Deltaproteobacteria bacterium | reverse complement strand
GGGCCGGAGGCGTGCGTGGCTGAGCTGGAGCGTTATCTGGCTGACTGGAAAATGGTGGACGGCCTGTCCTGACGTTTTATTTTAAGCCGTGCGCCTGCACGTAATCCGCCAGCTCGCGGCGCTCTGCCTCCAGATGGCGGCCGATCGTCTGCCGGGTCACCAGCACGCCGAAATCAGCCGGCGGCGGCGGGCCGTCGCCGAAGAGCCGCGCCATGATCCAATCCCCCACCGGATAGCGGTAGTGGCTCTCCTCGTAATAGTTCATGGCGTTTGTCGTGACGGAGTTATAGCCGCTGAAGTCGTAAAAGTCCGTAAGCGTCGCGAGCCTTTCCTTGGCGCGCATCATGGCGTCCGCATTATTGAGGTAGAGCTGCCAGTAAATCGGATTGATGAAGAACGTGAGCGAAAAATGATGCTCGCGCGCCAGGGCCAGCAGTTCCGCGATGACCGCAAAGGCCGCTTCCTCGTTTTGCGGCGGATAGATTATCGGCTCGTACTTTTTGACCGTGTAGCTGAAAATCGGCCGTCCGGCCTTTTCCACAAGCTCATCCTTGTCGCGCCATCCCAGATTGACGCCCTGTTCACTGATGATGACGCGGCCTTTCCTTTTACCGAGGAGCACCCGGTCCTTCCAACGGCTCAGTTCCTTCAAGGTGGGTTTGCGGAAAAAATACATGCTAAAGATTTTTAGACGGTTCGGGCCTCCCGCTTCCGGATGCATAATGCGGAGAAGTTCCTTTTTTTTGTTTACGGCGGGCAGGCTGAAGGAGACATCATCCAGACCGATCACTACAGCCTTGAGCTTGACGTCGTGGCGGAAAAAAGCCTTTAGAATGGCGAGGTGCTGTGCCGGTAGTCCCAGTGAATAGGACATGTTGTAATAGTGTGCCCCTGAAATTTTAGATACGTCAATCTGGGCAATACGCGATGACCCGAAAAGCAGGGAGTCGAACTTTTCCGGATTACGCATGATGAGCTCCGTGTTGAACATGTGCTGGTTGATACCGTCGGGATATACGGTTTGCTGGAGCTTATTATCGAAGCTGAACAGGCTATGGCGTACCGCGTGATGGTCGATGAATAAATTGACGCTCACAACGATGACTGCAAAGAAGAGCAGCAACGTCCCGGTAAGAATCAGCCATTTTTTATAACTCATGAGCGTCGTTCTCTCTAAAAGTTAAAATATAAAAACGAGCTGCTCTCATTGAGCAGAAGCAGTCCCGCAATCAAAAGCAGGCTTGTCGCCAGCGCTGTTTTCCAGTTGGGTGAAAACTTCGCCAAAAGCTGATTGGAGTTCTTCGCAAGCAGAATGAAGGGGATCAGCAACAGGCAGAAAAAGTAAACCGGCGTTTCGGTCTGCGGCAGATTGGCCCGCCATTCGCCGAAGCGGATGCCGATAACGGTCAGGCTCTGCCAGAAGGGATTTGCCGCCAGGTTCGGCGAGACGATGATCCCGTTTAGCCCTGCCATGCCCTTCAGAACTTTAAACGCGTCCTGCACGGTTTCGGCGCGGAAAAACACCGTGGAAAAGTTAAAAAAGTTGAAATAGAGAAACCAGGCCAGGGGCTTGGGAAGGTGTCGTCCCGTTTTGGCCCACAGGCGGTAAACAATGGACGCCAGGCCAGTCACGAAGCCCCACAACACGTAGTTCCAGGCCGAACCATGCCACAGGCCGCAGATTAAAAAAAGGACCATGATGTTGAAGAGCGTTCGGGCCTCGCCCTTGCGATTGCCTCCCATGGGAACGTAAACGTAATTGAGCAAAAACCGCGACAGCGTCATATGCCAGCGCTGCCAGAATTCCTTGATGCTGAGCGCCTTGTAGGGCGAATCGAAGTTGATCGGCAGCCAGATGTTGAAAATCAGCGCGGCGCCGATGGCCATGTCCGTATAGCCGCTGAAATCGAAGTACAACTGCATGGTGTAAGAGAGGCTGGTGAGCCAGGCTTCCGTGAACGTGAGGACGGAAGCGGCGTGGCCTCCGTCGGAGATGACCGCCAGCGTATCGGCAATGGCGGTTTTTTTAAACAGGCCGATGGCAAACATAAACAGCCCCGCGCTTACGTGGGCCAGATTGAACTTTCCCGCCGTCGCCGTTTGAAATTGCGGGATGATTTCGGAGTGGTAGGCAATCGGGCCGGAGACGACGTAAGGGAAAAAAGTGACATACAGGCAATAGCTCAGAAAATCGTAGCGGCATCCTCCCCGGCGGTAAATGTCGGTGAGCCAGGCGATCTGCATGAAGGTGTAATAGCTGATGCCGAGGGGCAGCATAATGGACAGAGAGCCGATGGAGGTGGAAAGGACGGTGTTGATGCTGTCCAGAAAGAAATTCGTGTATTTGAAAAAGCCCAGAAACAAAATGTTCGCGGCGATGGCAAAGATGAAAAGAGGCTTTTTCCCTGCCGGATGGCGTTCGGCTGTAATGGAGAGAGCCGTACCGCAAAAATAGTTGAAGATCGCGGAAGCCATTAACGCGACGGCGAAATAGATATTCCAGTAAGACACGAAAAACAGCGACGCCAGAAGCAGAAATGTGCGCGACCAGACGGGCGGCCGATATTTCGCGAGAAGAAAATAGCCGGCCGCCGCCAGCGGCAAAAAAATTAAAATAAAATAGTACGAATTAAAAAGCATCGTCCATTTCCGTGTTCAGAATTTTTTCGGACGCCCACCGTCTGCTCCCGGCAGCCATCGGGTTTGGACCGCTCCCAGGAAAAAGGCGGCGACGCCTTATATACCAATCGGGTGCGGTTTGCAAGGAATGCCGCCGCCACCGTTTCGTTATGATTACGAAATTGAATTTTCAGCGCGGCGCTGCGGCCGGCGTCTTTTGCCGCAGCGCCTCGGAAACCAGCGCAGCGGCCGTTTCCACGCCGGCCGCGTTCCAGTGCGTATCGTCGCGGTGGTACAGGTGCCGGCCCTCCCGGCGGGTGATGTCTTCGTAGGCTTTTTGCGTATCGATCACCTCCACGCCCGCTTCCCGAAGCTCGGCAATGAGCTTTTCCAGAAAGACCGGCCGCGGCGTGCCCAGTTCCCGGGAGTAGATGTTTTCCTTGTTCGGAATCGGCAAAAAGATAAACCGGATGCCCTGGCCGGTGAAAAAAATACTGAGCTCTCGAATTTTCCGGACGGCGGCGCGCCTTGTTTCGTCCGGAACGTCCCGGTTCGCCTTCTCTCCCTGCAAAAAGAGGATCGGGCAGCCGTTCCCGGACGAATGTGCCGCTGCGGCTGCCGGCCGGGCGTTGATGCGGGCGCGCAGAAACTGGAGCATGTTGGCTTTGAGGGCGCGGTCGAGCGTCACCGCCGCGCGCTGGACGACCGGGTGAAGACGGATTTTCCACAACAGACGCTCCGCCCGGGACATCTCCTGGAAAGAAGCGCCGGGGCGGATCGTGAAATTACCCGTGAGGATGCCGCGTTCGATATTTTCCAAAATGATCACATCCGGTTTTGTTTCCTTTAAAAGACCGTGTTTAAAGATGTATTTGATACTGTCCGGCGCCAGCGGGTAGACGCCCAGGCCGAGGCGCTTTTCCAGGACTTCGGAAAACATTTCCTCCTGCGAGAGGCCGCCGCCGGCCGCGTTGGAGTCGCCCACGACAATGACCGGATAGCGCCGGACCGGCGACGGCACCTTGCGGTACCCGTAGGCGTCCGTTTGCCACAATACGTCTTTTTTCTTTTCCGCGCAGGCGGAAGACGGCTTGAGATCTCCGCCCGTCTCCGTTTTGACAAGCGTCATGTTGGGATAAAAAGGCCCTTTGAGGAGGCCGCCGAACGTATGCTTCACGACCAGCGTTTCCCAGGCCCGGAAGGTGAAAAAGTCGCCGGGCAGCACAAACAGTTCGAGGGCGATGGCCGCCGCGAAGGGAAGCAGAAAGAGGCAGTATTTCAGTGCGTACTTTTTCATCGCCGCCTAAAACTGGAAATAAATGAAGTTTGCCGCATTCGGCGGGCTGAGAAGCAGGATGCCCGCCACGAGAACATAGTAAAAGGCAAAACGCGCCCACAGGGGGCGGCCCGCAAAAAGCCGCCGCATATTTTCATGACGCTCCAGCGCATGGACGACGCCCAGAAAGACGAGCGACAAAACCGCAAGGACCAGATCCGTCCGGGATTTGGTGAGCAGAAGCATCGGCCCCAGAGCCTCCGCGGCAAAGAGATTTTCCCAGCCGGAAAAGAGATGGCCGAGAATGTAAAACGCCTGGGAGAGGCTCTCCGCGCGGAAAAATATCCAGGCCAGCGTGACCAGAATAAAAGTAATGAGAATTTTCAGGCAGCGCGCCGGCGCCGGCTTCCGATCCAGGCCGACAGCGGCCGCGAGAGCCGCGCGCGGCTTTGCCGTGATGCGCCCGCAGACGAGATAAAATCCGTGGAGGAGACCCCAGGCGACAAACGTCCAGCTTGCGCCGTGCCACAGGCCGCAAAGCCCGAAGACGACGAGGTAGTTGAGGTAATGCCGCAGGACGCCCGCGCGGTTTCCGCCCAGCGGAATGTAGAGATAATCGCGCAGCCAGGAAGAAAGCGAAATGTGCCAGCGCCGCCAGAAATCGGAAATGGACGTCGCGCTGTAGGGGCGGTTGAAGTTGTCGGTGAGTCTGAGCCCGAACATTTGCCCCAGGCCGATCGCGATGTCGGTATAGCCGGAGAAATCGCAGTAAATCTGAAAGCTGTAAAAAACGCACGCCAGCGCGAGGCTCACACCCGAGTAAGCCTGCGGGTCGGCGTAAACCACATTGACGAAAGCGGCAAGCCTCTCGGCGATGACCAGTTTTTTGAAAAGCCCCCAGCAAACCAGCTTGAGACCGTTGGTAAAGCGCTCCGCATCAAAGCGGCTGTGTTCGCTGAGCTGGGGCAGAAACTGCGAGGCCCGCTCGATCGGCCCGGAAAGCAGCTTCGGAAAGAAGGCGACGTAGGCGGCAAAAATGCCCGGATGCCTTTCGGCCGGCACATCCCGCCGGTAAACGTCCACCAGGTAGCTGACGTTTTGAAAGACATAAAAGGAAATTCCCACCGGGACGATGAACGTGAGGGCGACGCCGGAGTAGGCCATGCCGCCCCAGCCCAGGAGCTGCCCCAGTGAGGCGTCGAGAAAGTTGACGTACTTGAAAATGCCCAAAATGCCGAGCTGGCAGACCAGACCGGCGATGAGCATCAGACGGCGGGTTTGCCGGGCTTCGCAGCGGTTTATCGCCAGGGCGCCCCCGTAGGCGGCAAGCGTGCAGAAGACGAGAATGCCCAGATAGGCGGCTTTGAAGGCGGCGTAAAAGGAATAGCTTGCCGCCAGAAGAACGACCCAGCGCAGCCGGACCGGCACGACGAAGTAGAGCGCCAGCACGGCCAGCGAAAAGGCGAAAAATTCCGGGGAGTAAAAATCCATGGGATTTACTCCAGCAAGCCCAGCAGACGGAAAATTTTAGCGAAGCGCGCCTCCCAGGTGTGGTCGGCCAGAGCCCGCGCCCGCCCCTTTTCCCGGACGGTTTGAGCCTCGTCCGGATGCGCCAGGTAGTAGCGGATTTTTTCTTCCAGGTCGTCGATGCCGGAATAGGTGAGAATTTCCTCTCCGCGCCGGAAGGCGTTGGCCAGTTCGGCATGGTCTTCCGTCAGGTACAGGCCCCCGCTCATCGGAATTTCGAAGTCGCGGCCCTTGAGGCAAAACGTGTCCGGATGGCCGATCACGCCGCCGAATCCCAGGTTGATGCGGCTTTGCGAATAAAGCTTCACCATATCTTCGACTGCGAGCGGCCCTGCGGGCCAGCCGAAGCCGTAGGCCCGGACGTCAATGCCGCGCCGGACAAGCTCGCCGATCACTTCCGCGCGGTTTCCGTAGCACTGTCCGACAAAGGATACGTCGATCGTCTTTTCGAGATCGTACGGTTTATGCGCGTCCGGATTGGCCCCTTCCGGCAGGTAAATCGGCCGGGCGCCTTCCACGCAGTATTTGACGAGGGCGTCTTCGGTGCTGGTCCAGCACAGGTCGAATTCCCGGCAGATGTCGCGCGCGCCGAAGGCCCGTCCGCTGCGGATCTTGCTGACGAAGTGCTCCTTGTCGTTGAGCGCGAGGTTGACGAGAGGAACGCCGAACCGGCGGAGGCGGGCAAGCGTCTCGGGCTCCACGAGCTCTCCCGAAACGTACAGAAAGATAAAGTCCGCCGGCTTGCCGGCCATCCACGCGGCAACCGTGTCGCAAAGCGCCCGGTTCATGAGCGCCTTGCCGCGGCTGCGCCAGTCTTTGGCCGAGTGGTTAAAATCGTCATACCAGTCGTAATGACGCACGGAGCCGAATTTCTCCAGGGCGGGTTTGAGCGAATAATTTTCCCAGTTGTAGTGGTGGTAAATCGCGATGCTGCAAATGGCGCCTCGCGCCTTGGGGCGGATGCCGGGAAACGCCCGGCGAAGATCGCGCCGCAGCGTTTCCTCGTCCGGCACGGCAAGGCCCTTTTTCCGGAAGGCCGCGTCATAGTCGCGCCGTTCCTTTTGCAGCCTGCGCTCGTTATTCCAGAGGCGGAACCGGCGCCGGTATTTTTTCAGCGGATCGTTCATGAACCTCTTCTCAGCGTGTAGAGACGCGCGCCGTTGGACTTGTCCACGCGGTCGTTCATCATGTTGAGAACGTGGCCTGCGTCGAGCACCGGAACCGACAGGTGCGAGGCAAGATCGCTGCACAAAAGAAGTGCGCCCACGCCCGCGCCGACGATGCACAAATCGACGCCGGCCGGAATCTTGTCCAGAACCGGCTGTCTGTAAGCTTCCCAGCGGGTGGCCACGTATTCGCGCGGAATGTCGACGAAACAGAGCTCCGGAGCGGAGCCCTGCCGCGCAAACCAGTCGCGGCAGCTTGCTTCGTTGTTGTCGGAGTTGAGGATGCAGATTTTTTTGCCGGAGACGGCGCCGGCAAACGCAGGCGAGCTCAGATACGCGTAAACCACATAAAAGGGAACATAGTTGTCCGGTGTGAGCGCGACGCCGTGGTCGCGCAGGAAATTAAGAAACTCCGCGGCGGTGGAATCGCGTTTCTGCTTTTTGAAGGGGAAGGCGTCTTTCGCCTGCGCCTGCGCGTTTCCCGGAAAGACAAGCGGCGCGAGCAGGCCGCGTTTTGCGAGACAGGTAAGCGCCGCAACGTGCTGCGGCAGAGCTTTGTGAATGGCCTGGGCCGATTCGGCCTGCCGGTAAAGGCCGTTGCATTCGAGACTCGCGCGGTAAAACGCGTATTCGCCGTCGGCAAAACGCGCCACCGGCAGGGGAAGTTTTTCCCCGAGCGCGCCGGTCAGCCGATCATGGAGCAGACGGAAATAACCGTCGCCGTCCGCGACGGTGTTGGCAAAAAGGCAGTATTCCTCCCGGAGGATCGCGTCGGAGAAGATCCGCGCCACCGCCTGGTTGTCGATGTCCGTCATGGCCAGATGGTTAAAGCGAAAGCGCCGGGATAAAATCAATTCTTCAAGATAGCGGGTGTTTTGCAAGGGTCATCCTCATGTCCGGTGTTTTTGATCACCTACCACAAACCTTGTCTTTTTGCAGTCCCTCTTTTGCCAATGTTTTGACCAAAAGGTCGGCGACAACGCGGTGGCCTGTGGCGTTGAGATGGCCGTCGAGGACGTAAAAATGCCGGTCTTCCAGATCCTCGGTCAGATCCAGAATAATCAAATTGCGGATAAACGGCGGTTCATCCGGTCCGGCCGCCCTTTGTCTCAATTCCAGCGTAAAGGTGTTGGTCTGGTTGATGCCGTTCATTTCGAAAACGATGATGGGCAGATCGCGCAGGAGATCGGCGTTTTGTTTGAGGACGTGCACGAACAGGTCCACATGGCTCATCGGCGGGCCTTGGGACAGAGGGCTCGGTTTGGCAAACCATTCTCTGTAGCGCTTTTTGATTTTCAAACCAAGATACTTCCCCGGATAGTAGGTTTTGGGTTTGCTGTGCAGGCGTATCGTTTTTTCAAAAGTTGCTTTTCTCATGATTTGGGGGTGATTGCCGTTTTGATAGTAAAGTCGGTTTTCGTCGTAGTCATCCCCGCAATACTGAATCATCAGACACTTAAGTTTGGAACGGTCCAGTTTTCGCAGCATGACCATCTCCCGTACGGTGCCGAAGGAAGGAATGGAAGTGTTGAGCGTTTTATAACCTGATTTTTTTTCCAGCAATTTGACGAACGTTTGTTCCTGATCGACCCCCCATCCCAGCGCAAACGAATCGCCAAGGAAAATAATTTCCGGCCCGGCAAGGGCATCTTCTGAATCGCGCACCCCAAGCGAGTTGACACGGTACTCGTTACAGAATTCAATTTCCTTGAAAACAAATTTTCCAGGTTTGAGTGTGTAGCCGAAATCGGGCGAATAGGCGCCGCAGCCTTCCTGGAACTGCATGATTTTGCGGTCTCCCTGAATATAAAGATAGCTGACGCTGTTTTGCAGCCTCCGCGAAAACAGCCGCAGGATGTCCGGGTAACGCACCAGGATGTGCATCCAGGCTTCGAAGAGGACAAGGAGGGCGACAATAGCGAATAAAATGAGAAAATAAATCATCATGGGCGCTTCCCCGGCGGCGCGGTCATCTCCAAAACGATGCGGTAGCACCGGACCTTGTTTTTGCGGGCGTTTGAGTTGCGCGTAAACGGCGCTGCGAGCGCGAGCGTCACCAGGCGGTAGATGGCCTTTCGCCGCTGGGCGCGCCTGATCCGGGCGATCGTGCCGGCCGTGTAGTGCTTGGCGTAAAAGAGGTATTCCGCCCGGAGCTTCTTTTCAAACACGGTCGCGGGCGGCGTTTGCGTCTCGCTCTGACCGCCCCAGTGCAGCACTTCCGCGTCTTCAATGTAGCCGATGGAAAAGCCTTTTTCCCGAATCCGCCAGGCGAGGTCCTCGTCTTCTCCGTAAAGGAAAAAATTCTCGTCGAAGCCGCCCAGCTCGTCAACGAGGGGCCGGCGGACAATCATGAAGGCGCCCAAAACGCAGGCGATTTTTCCGGGGAGATCCGCCGTTTCGCCATGTGTAAATTTTTGGCCGGGATAACGCCAGGAGATCGATTCCTGCAGGGACCCGTCAGGATTGAGAATCCGAGCGCCCGCCAGGCCGATGTCCGGATGGTTGTCCATGTAGGAGACGGCCCGGACAAAGGCGTCGGGCCGCACGACCGTATCGGGATTTAAAAAAACCACATAGCGGCCCCGGCTGATTTTGAGCGCCTGGTTGTTGGCTGCGCCGAAACCGCGGTTGGCCGTGTTGGCGATCAGCGTGACGGAGGAAAATTTTTCCCGGATGGCCGCCGGGCTGCCGTCGGTGGAGGCGTTATCCACGACGAAGATTTCCTTTTCTCCCGCGGCGGATTGAACGGAAGCCAGGCACGCGAGCGTGAGAGCGGAGGTGTTGTAGGAAACGATAATGACGGATATCTCCATAACGGATCAACGTTTTCTCCGGGTTTGTTTTGTAGGGAAGTCCCTAACACAGTTGAGAGAAAAAATCATTTTTAAAAATGATATTGATATGCTATCAAGACTCGCCAATGGTTTACAAAAGGATGGGGAGACGAGGACCGGCATGGCGGCAGCTTGGGAAAAAATCAAAGCCTTCTTGAAAATCGGCGATGTAATGAGCGGCAGGCGCAATCTTCACGTGGACGCGCTCAAGGGGCTTGCGATCATCTTCGTCGTGTTTGCCCACACGATTCAGCAGCGTCATCCCCTGCATGACGGCAGCTATTTGTATCTGACTTTTTCGTCCTTCGCAATGCCGATGTTCATGCTGCTCAGCGGCTATATCATCGAGACGCAGCTACGGTACTCTTACTGGACCTATGTGAAGAAATACGCCATCCGCCTGGTGCTGCCCTTTTTCGTCTGGGGCGTCGTCTCTTTTTTTTACTTTAAACTGTTTCCCAATCCCAGAATTCCCGCGGCAATGACCGATGTCAGCCTGCCGTCCTTTTTGTTTTTTCTGGCCCGGTATCCGGGAAACGGCCTGTGGTTTCTGTGGGTTCTTTTCTTAAACAGCATTTTTCTCTTTGCGGTGCTCAAGCTGATCCGGGTTAAAAACTGGACCCGCTGGGAGAATTATATCATCATCGCCTCGATGCTGCTGTCGCGGCTGGCCAATACGGAAAACTTCGGCCTGGCCGAGTTTCGGACTTACTATCCCTACTACGCCGCCGGCTTCTTCGCCTGTAAATATTATTCCGTCCTGCGCGAGCACCGCAAAATATTCTACGCGCTGGGCGTGGTTCTGTTTCCCCTGCTGCTTGCGGCTTTTCAGCGGACCGGCTTACCGTCGTTTTACCCGGATCTGGTCCAGTTTTTCGGAAGTACGGGGCTTCCCCGCTTTCTGGTGTCCATTTATAAATACGCTCTGGCGTTTGCGGGCATGGCCCTGGTGTCATTTCTGATGGAATTGTTCCGCCGGACGAAATTCTACGGTTTTACCTGCTGGATCGGGACATTGACGCTGGATATTTACGTGTGCCACGGCTATTTTGTGCTCGGGAGCGGCGAGGCGCTCTGGCAGCTCACGGCCGTGGCGGTCTTTGCGTTTTTCGCGTCTCTGGCTTTGACGCTGCTGGTTTTGAAGCGATTCCGGATTACACGGCTGCTGTTTTTGGGCGAAAGCCGCTGATCGGGCCGTCAACACACGATAAAAACGGGAGGAAAAACCCATGACGGATCAGACAAGGGATGCGGGAATCGACATCGTAAGAGCCATCTGCATTGTGCTGGTCGTCATCTGGCATCTCCAGCCGGTGACGGGCGCCATGCTGCCCGCGCAAACGGCCCTGGCTTACTGGGGCGGCCGGCTCATCCATTTTTTTTATTTCAACATAACGCTTCTGGCCGTTCCCTCTTTTATTTTGATTTCCCTGTACCTTTTCATCGGCAAACTGTCCGTCGCTCCGGATTACTGGAAGAAGCGATTTCTGAGGCTTCTCCAGGTTTACGTGTTCTGGGTGGGCATTCAGTTTATTCTCTATCTGCTTACGGGCGGTCCGCTGCCCCTGCCACTGAAAACCATCATTCGCAGCGGCGGCCCCGATCTGTCTTTCGGCTCCGTGCTGCCGGCCGTGCCGTCCATTTTTTACTACCTTTACGTTTTGATTTTCTCCACGGTGCTTGCTTTCGTCTTTCTGAAGCTGCCGGAAAAAATCAAGGCGGTCGTGGCCGTCGCCGTCATCGCCGGGTCCTGCGTTTATTTTCTCCTGACGCCGTCGTGGGGAATCGCCGTCGACACCCGGTCCATGAAAAATTATTACCTCTACGCTCCCGCCGCTTACTATCTGTACCGCTGCCGGGATTCCTTCGTGAAATACCGCTGGCTTCTGCTGGCCGGTTTTATCGCCGCTCTGATCGTGGAGTGGACGGCGGCCGGCATGACGTCGGCGTATGCAAGAGTGTCCGTCTTTCTGGGGGCGCTCGCCTTTGTGTCGTTTTTTCTCACCGGCTTTGACCGCGTGAACCGGCCGACCTTTTTGCTGTCCCGCTACTCGCTGGGCATTTTCGCCCTCCACGGCTACTCAATGGTCGCCGTTCTGGTTCCCTACGCGCTCTTCAGGAACTATTCCCGGGCCCTGCCGCTCCAGTCGATTCCGGAAGGTCTCCTGGCGCTCGTGGCCACCTTTGCCCTTACCTGTTTTCTGGTGTGGCTGATGGCGAAAACGAGGCTGCGAATGTTTGTTTCGTAAGATGTTTCAGTCGGAACTTCAGCTGCGGAAATAGCGCCGCGGATGGAGGCAGTAAATCAGGAAGGACAAGAGCTTTTCCGCTTTGATCCTGAGCGGTTTTCCCGCATCCCAGCTTTCAAAAGACGCGTAGGCGTAAGACAGGGAAAGCCGGTACAGATCGTACCGGTTCGGCGCCGGTCCGAATTTTCGCGCGCCGTAGCGGATGGTGGAAAGCGGCCGGACGACAATAGCGCCGGGATGGACGGTATTGACGAAGTTCCCGTACGTTTCGTATTCGCTGAAGCCGGCGCCGGAGAGCTGCCGCGGCTCCACGGCGTTCATGACGGCCCAGACCCAAGGCGTTCCCGGCTTGGCGCGCTTTTCAATGGCCGCGATCAGCTCTTTCATGTAGTCGGTTTTGATGAAGAAATGTTCGCTGATGAAGGAGAAATCGACGCTGCGGGTGAGCCCGAGCAGTTTCGTGTACGTGTCGAAATACGGCCGGTGATGCTCCGTCGACGGCTTGATCAGCGCCTGGTTTGCGTCGTTCAGAAAGCGGATGGGATTGAGCATGAGCGTGTCCGCGTCCCAGATCAGGTAGTAATCGGTGATGTCCGGAAGAAAAGAGGCGGACATTTTCAGAAACTGCTGGAAATACCAGCCGGCGCGCGAGCGCTTTTCACCCGCTTTTTCGATGAAATCGGCAATCGCCCGGAGCGTTATGCCGGGAATCAGCGTGTCTTCGTCCACCAGCGAGACGGGGCAGTTGCCGGGCAGAGTTGCAAAAAAGGAAAAATTACTTTTCGGCGTCATGACGTAGATGCGGCGGGGCGCCACATTGCGGACGAGCGACTGAATGGATAAGCCGGCAACCGCATTGTGCTCGCGGGTGACGGGCATGACGACATCGAACATGGGAATTTCCACCGTTTTCCGAAGCGAAATTTTATTGCCGGTCCAGTCCTTACCACAAACGGCGAAGCGTGAACAGGCGGAAAGTGCCTGAGCGCGGCCTCTGCCTTGCCGCCATTCAGAAAGAATTCGTTTTGACAGGAAGGCGGGTATTGTGATTTAGTTTAAAAAACAAGACGCTGGAAATAACCGGGGGAGACCATGCAGGACATCCAGAACATCCAGAACATTGCGGAAAAAATCCGAACGCTGAGCGATGGAGAAAAGCGTTTCAGCTACACCGACCTGACGCTGGAAGAGCAGCAGGCGAGGGGAAAGCCGAAAAAATATCTGGAGGCGGCCATCGAACTTTTCCGGGCGCTGGACGGAAAAACCATCGTCGAGATCGGCTGCATGCGGCAGCCGATGAATCATCCGATGTCGGAGCTGCACCCCAAATGCTGCAATGACGGCCATTCCACCGTTTTCTGGTGTTCGACGGGCGCACAGGTCTACTCGGTGGACATCGATTTCAAAGCCGTCCGCATTGCGAAAAAAAGCATCCGGGAATATCGAAACGGCAAGGTCCTGTGGACCGACGGCCACAAGTTCCTGAAGAAATTCAAAAGCAGGATCGATCTGCTGTTTCTGGATGCCTGGGATGTCCTGCCCGGTACACAGTACGCGGAAAACCACCTGCTGGCCTATCTTGCGGCAAAAGACAAACTTCGCGACCGCAATATCATCGCCATCGACGACACGGACGTCGGAGGCGGCGGCAAGGGAAGACTTCTCTTGCCGGTGCTGCAGGCGGAGGGATATGACATCCTCGTGAGCGGCAGGCAGACGATCGCCCTGAAACTGTAGGCTTCGCAAGAGGCCTTAAAATTCATCATCTGCGATCGGGCGCCGGGCCGGCAAGCGCCGCTGCGGTTTTCGTCGGGCGGCGGGCCGGTTTAAGGAGTTGCAATCAGGCGCTGTTTTTGATAACCATCGCCTGAATCGTCGGAGAGAAAATAATTTGTCAGAACTGAGGTGGTCTGGGCTCTTCGGACAGAGAACAGGGGTTTATAAGTGTGAAGCTGCTCAGGGTTAATGATCATGCCGCAGTCTGTTTCTGCGCCAAGGAGTCGAACAGAACTTTCGCCAATAGAAGCACCTAATCGCGGAAAGCCTTATCTGGCGTGGCTTTCAGCGCCTGAAATCCGATTACATACTACCCGAGGAGAATTTATTAAGCCTGCCTTCCCGGCTTAATGTAACGAGGATGGCGGAACAATCCCCATTGCCTCATAAAGCTCAATCTGTTTCTTTGTTACTTCACCGACACGGCGTTCATAACCCGGGTACTCAAAGCATTCAATGATGTCCATTTCATCCAGAAGTTCATGCATCGTATATTTTTTGAAAAGATTCCCGTCTTGCATCTTCTTTTTAAGATAAGAGAGAAAAATCAGGGCGATAAACTCCACAAACAACTTGCCGTCCAGACTTTGATCGGAAGAAACCGCCATGCGGTTGAAACTCAGTCGCTCTTTCAGATTTCCGAAGGCCTTCTCTACAAGATCCTTGTTCCGGTATATTTCCAGGGCTGCAATAGGCTCCCTGACCTCGTTGCTGAGTAAAACGAAGAACCCATAATTTTTTCTTGCCTCAGCTATGGCATCCTCTCTGGCGATCACCTTAGTCCCTCTTACCGGGGTGGTTGTGGCATCAAAATATTTGGCGTAGAGTCTGTCGTGTTCCGGAAGGGTTGCGCCGCTTTCCAATTCCTCCTGTAAGCGACAAAGCAGGGCGTTGAAGTTCTTTGCATCCTCCAATGCCCGCTCACTGTTAAAATAGAGGTGCATATACATCCGGCGTTTTCCCTTAAGCATATCCCCCTTGTAGGGCCGTTCCTGAGAATAGCCCCAGTCTATCTCCGTGGTACAGGCATAGAGATCATGTTTCTGATTATAGTTTGCCCAGGTGCGAATAGAATCGCGCACATTGTCCAGCTCGGCCTTGACGAACGTAAGCGACTTCTTTGCGGCAATCAGGAATTTCAGATGATTATGATACAGATCATTAATATTGGCCTCGCTGTAGAATCCCCTGTCCATGACCAGCTTGATCTTGTCGTAGCCCAAAAAATCGATGTCGGCCAAAAGATTCTTCACGGTCTTCACGTCGGGGATATTCCCCGCAAGCTTTCGGTAATAAAAAGGAAGGTTGGATTCTTCCCCGAACAATAACGCGAGATTAATCTGCGCAAGAGGTTCATGATCTTTGTTCATCCCGTATCTGACCTGGCGTAAGCACCTGGAGTAGCTCGATATGGATGTCGTGTCATACGCCCAGTATTCTTTCTCAATCCGCCTTTTCCCCTGCAGCCGGAAAAACCGATGCTTGTCGTCTTCGGAAATAAATGCGAACAACTCACTGCTCCTCTGCGAAGGGATGTTTTTGCCGTAAGGGTGCGTATGCGTGGCTGCCCATTTCGGAAAGCGGCTTAAAGGATTCTTGTCCTCCATGATGAGGTAGTATGCCGTGGACAGTATCTGCTTGTAGGTATCGGGAAAGCACTTCTTCAAATCCGCGGTAATCCCGAGCTTCTCGCCGATGGCGTCAAAAAGGTATGTCGCCCCGTAAAAGCTGCGGGATACATTCTCTATCGGGACCGGCCCTCTTTTATGGACTTTATCTTTCTTGCAGGAATCACTGGCAACCACTCTTTTTCTGGTCGGGATAATTTCCTTTGTTTCGGGATCAACCCGTCCGATGCATTTACGTCTGGCGCGAGACTGCCTCTTCTCTTTATCCCAGTAGGATAGCGATTCATAGGCATAGGTGATTCCCGTCTGCTTGCTGGTCTGATAGACAATCGCCGCCATGAACACCTCCCTTGATCATCGTTACAACAAATTAGCATGTAACGAGAGGCGAGTCAAGAGAAAATGCTCAGATATATGAATATTTATTGGGCTTTCGGACTATTCATCGTTACAGGGCTCCGGGAAGGCAGGGTGTAAGTAAACCGGGGATAGGCAAAACCAAGCGAAACTTGTCGCACGCGGCGGCACTCCAAACAACCAACCCGCTGAACCTCCAACTCCAAAAAGATGACCTTAAATCCCACGGGAAACGTCCTGAATCTTCTCGTACAGAACTTTCGCCAATAGAAGCACCTAATCGCTGAAAGCCTTATCTGGCGTGGCTTTCAGCGCCTGAAATCCGATTACATACTACCCGAGGAGAATTTATTAAGGGCAATACAAAGAATTATAAGCATTTATTATTTTTTTGCTTGACAACGTATTACATATTATATATAAGGAGCCATGGCGAGCATCATTAAGAAAAAGTCTAAATATAGTACCTACTATGTCGTTGCCGAATCCGCACGCGTGGACGGAAAGCCCCGGATCGTCAAGCAATGGTACCTGGGAACCATTGAAAAGATCATCGCTCTGGCCGAGGGAAATACCGATAAAGAAGAACCCCGGCAAATCGACTGTGTTTCGGAAGGCGCAATCGCAGTTCTTTTCAAAATAGCTGAAGAACTGGGCGTCCGGGAAATCATTGATCAGCACTGCCGTAAACGTCAGCAGGGCATGAGTGTTGGCGATTACATCCTCATTGCCGCGCTCAACCGTGCACTTGCCGCCACATCCAAAAGCAAAATCGCAGAATGGGTCGATTCCACGGCTTTGCATCTATACCTGCCGCTGCAAAAGGAAAAGCTTGAATCTCAGAACTTCTGGGACCACTTTGATAAATTAGACACAGAGATGATCGACAGGATTGGCGATGATATCGCCAAAAAAGCGATCGCGCTGGAAAACATTCCCCTGGACACAATCGTTTATGATACGTCCAACTATTACAATTATATCGATGTGCTTACCCCGTCCGCATTATCCAAAATCACCAAATCCAAGGCCGGGCGCAACAGTTTACGGCATATTGGTCTGGCTCTGGCGGTGGACCGGGATCATGGCATTCCCTTATTCAGCAGGCTGTATCCCGCCAATGAGCATGACGCCAAAGTGATGAAGAGGTTGATCGATGAAATCTTTGAACAAATCAATCAATCCATGTCCGATAAAAAAGGGATTACCCTCGTTTTTGACAAAGGCAACAACTCGGAAGAGCTGATTGCCAAGCTGGATGAAAGCCGGCATCATTTTGTCGGCAGCCGAAGCCCGTATCACCATAAAGACCTCTGCCGGATTCCCCTTGAGCAGTATCGGGAAGTCAGTATCAAGAATGGTGAAACGATACCGGTTTATGAAACCCGCGAAGAGATCTACGGCGCACAGCGCAGGATCATTGTTTCCTTCAACGAGTCCACCTTCCAGCGTCAATTACACCGAATGGAGCAGCATTTGGAAAAAGCCAAGGAAGAGTTGTCTTCCTTTAAACGTAAAGCCAAGGATGCCGATGGCCGTTCCACGATGGATTCAATTAAGCGGCAGGCTTTGGAGATCACGGATCGGTATCATGTGACAGGGCTTCTCGACATTGATATTGAGGAAGAAGAAAACCGTTTCAAGGTCAGCGCGCGCAAGAACTTTCCGGCCATTGAGGAGGCCAAAACGAGATTCGGCAAACAGATTCTGTTTACAGACCGGGAATCCCT
>JAAYDW010000017.1 GCA_012729055.1 Deltaproteobacteria bacterium | reverse complement strand
CTTTCAGGTTCTGGTTGGTGGCGGAGATGATCCGCACGTCCACTTTGATGTCTTCCGCTCCGCCGATGCGGCGAAATGTCTTTTCCTGAACCACCCGCAAGAGCTTGACCTGCAGGACCGGCGGGAGCTCGCCGATTTCATCGAGAAACACCGTGCCGCCCCGGGCCAGTTCGAAAAGTCCCGCCCGGTCGGCGTACGCGCCGGTGAAGGAGCCTTTCATGTAGCCGAAAAGTTCGCTTTCCAGAAGTGTTTCCGGAATGCCGCCGCTGTTGATCGCCATAAACGGCATTTTCGACCGGGAAGAATTCTCATGGATGGCGCGGGCGACCAGTTCCTTTCCCGTACCGCTCTCGCCCAAAATAAGAATATTCGCCGGGGTATCGGCCACCTTGCGAATAGTGGCGAATATCTTCGCCATTTCCCGGCTCACGCCGATCATTCCGCAGAAAGATTCACCGGCCGTTTCCTTTTTTGCCGGCGCCGCCTCGCCCGGCAAACCGTTCTTCGCCAGAGCCCGCCGGACAATCTGTTTGAGTTCCTCGATATTGCCGCCCTTTTCGACATAGTCATAGGCGCCTTCGTTCATGGCGGTCACCGCCGTCTCTCCGGAGGCGTAAGCGGTGATCAGGACAACAACCGTTTCCGGCCGCTGGTCCTTGACGGTTTTCAAAAATTCGATGCCGTCGATGCGGGGCATTTTCAGGTCGGTGATAACCAGATCATACGCATTCTTGCGGAAGAGACTGATCGCTTTGACGGGATTGTCTGCGCACGTGACATCGTACCCTTCCCGGGTCAGCATGATTTCCATGAATTCCCTCATTCCCTGATCGTCGTCCACCACCAGAATTTTTGCCATGTTACGTCGCTCCTTCCGTTCGTGATGCAACCGGGCCGCAGGGCAGCCAGACGGTGACGGTCGTCCCCTGAGAAATCCGGCTTTCCAGTTTTATCCTGCCGCCGTAACCGTCGACAATGCGGCTGACGACGGCAAGCCCCAGGCCCGTTCCCTTTTCCTTCTGCGTGAAAAAAGGTTCAAACACATTTCGCAAATCCTTCTCCTCAATGCCGCATCCTTCGTCCTCTATCGTAAGCGCCGTGTAGGGATGGCCATCTTCCAGGATGACGGGTGAAATTTCAAGACATAACCGGCCTTCTTTTTCCATGGCCTGCACGGCATTGAGCAGCAGATTCTGAATTACCTGTCGGACCTGCTCCTTGTTGGCCAGGACAGGCGAAGCTTCGGAAAAGCGGGTGACGAGCCGGATGTGGTCGGCCCACTCGCTCGAGGCTTTGATCTGTTCCAGAACTTCCCGGACAACCTCCCCGACGTTGACGGGCTCCCGAACTTCCGGAACCGGACGGGCCAGCATCAGAAATCCCCGGACAAAGTTGTCCAGCTGATCCTTCCCGCGCAGAATGATCTGCATCAAGCGTTTGTCTGTTTCCTGGATGCGGGTGGTTGCGGCCAAAAGCTGAATAGATCCGGTGATGGAGGCCAGAGGATTTCTCATTTCATGCGCCAGACCGGCCGCCATTTCGCCGATCAGCGCCAGCCTCCTGCTTTTTTCCAGATCATCCTCCATGCGCTTGATCTCCGTCAGATCCTGAAAGATCAGGATATAGCCGATCTGTTCTCCCCGGCCGTCGCGCAGAGAAGAGATGGCGCACCCCAGGGGAACGGACCGGCCCGCGCCGCCGGAAATTTTCACTTCCCGCCTGTTCCTGATCACATCGACCGGATAGCTGTCAAAAAAAACATGGAATTCCGGAAATATCTCCAGGACATGACGATTCTCAATCGCTCTGAACGTCGCTCCGGTGATCATCTCCGCCGCCCGGTTGAAGGTTTTGATCCTTCCGTGAAGCGTGGTGGTCAGAACGCCGGTATCCAGCGATTCGACGATGCTGCGGAAAAGACGGTCCAGCTGATCGAAGGCGGACTCCCTTTCCTCGAGCAGCGACCGGGTTTTCTTCTCCTGCTCGACGACAAAACTGGCCAGAAAAGCCACGATGTAAAAGGAGAGAATGTTCACGGAAATGCGCATCAGGATATCGCTCGGCTGGGCTGCGTTGTTGTGTCCGACCGCGTACTCGAACGGAACAACGCCGGTATATTCAAGGATGAGCAAAACGGCATAGGCCACGCCGGATACGGACGCGGTGATGAGCGCGCCTTGCCGTCCCAGAAAAATCGCCGAATAAATAATGATCAGGGTGTAAATGAGCGAATAGTTGCTGCTGATGCTTCCCGTGAGGTAAACCAGAAAGGAAACCAGCGCAATGTCGGCGATAAGCTGGAGATAAATGTTGCCCCAAAAGTACTTTTCTTTTTTTAAAAGAAGCGTATAAACAATCGACAAAAGAAACATCACGATAAAAACGGCATAAACGATGCGCAGAAGTTCCCGGGAGACGGAAATCCACTGCGAGACGGTGACCAGAAAAAAGGTCATCAGAAGCATAAGGGACAGCAGGCTCACTCTGCTGACAATCAACACTCTGAGCCTCTGCCTCGTTCTTTCCTCTCCAGCTGCGTGCCGATGCATAGATGTTTGCCGAATCGTTTTTAATTTGAATCTCTTTTTCGATACTATAATATTTTATTGCTTTTGCCAATCCTTAGAACCGTCGCCTGCGACGGTGAGGATCACCTATGCAGAGGCCCCTGCTCTATCCGCTGATTGCCATTGTGGCCGGCATCCTGGCCGGCGACAACGTGGCTGCTGCCTTGCCTTTTGTTCTGGCAGCGGCGGCAGCCGTCCTGTCGCTTTTGCTGTTATGCCTCCGCAGGGGAAACAACCGTCTGTCATTTGTCTTCATCCTGATCTTTTTGCTGATCGTCGGTTTTTTCAGCATCCAGAAGCAGTCGTTCGAAGCGACGGGAGACCGGCATATCCTTCACCACGCCGGCCGCGGCCGCCTCTGCGTGGAAGGCGCGGTTCTTTCTATTGAGGAACTGCCGCCGTTTCGCGCCGCGCTGGTGGTAAATTGCCGACGCCTTCTCACGGACGGCACCTATTTCCCCGTGACCGGCAATGTGCGCCTGATCGTTCCTTTGGAAACCGATTACCGGCACGGCGACTTTATCCGTTTCTCCGGCGAGATTCGGAAAATCCGTGGATTTCAGAATCCGGGCAGCTTCAACTATGAGCGGCATCTTCACCGCCGGGGGATCTCTGCGTCCGTGTTTGTGGCCGACCGCGCCGGTTCTGTCCTGATCCGCCGGAACACGGACGGCGGCCTGCGACTGAGACTGGAAAATTTCCGCCGTCATCTGCAGGAAATGATCAACGCCCACGCGCCGACGCCGCAACGGGAAATTCTTGCCGCCATGATCATCGGCCGGGCAAAAGCCATTCCGCAGGATGTTCGCGATGATTTTGCCAAAACCGGCACGTCGCACATCCTGGCCATTTCCGGTCTGCACGTCGGCCTGGTGGCGGCTGCCGCCTTTTTCCTGATTCTGAGCGCCCTGAAATCATCGGAATATCTCATGCTGAGATTCAACATCCTCAAGGCCGCCTCCGCTGCGGCTTTCGCGCCGGTGCTGCTTTACGCGCTGGTGGCGGGCATGGGAACGACCGTTGTCCGGGCGGCATTAATGGCGCTGGCCTTTCTCGCCGCGCTGTGGCTGGAAAAACAAAGAGACCTTTTCAATATTCTTTTCGGCGCGGCGCTCGGCATTCTGATCGCCTCTCCGGCGGCTCTTTTCGACATCTCCTTCCAGTTGTCCTTCAGCGCGGTTTTCGCCATTCTCGCCATTGTCCCCCGCTTCAGCACTCTTCCGCTGCCTTCCCGGGCGCCCCTGGTTCTCCAGGCCATCCTGCGCCGCGTCTACCTGTTTATCCTGGTATCGGCCGCCGCAACACTGGGCACGCTGCCCATTCTCGTCTACTACTTCAACCAGGTTTCCGCCGTCACACTGATCGCCAATCTGGCGGTGGTTCCTCTGCTGGGCGTGTTCGCGCTCATTCCGGCCATGGCGTTTATTCTCACCGCTCTCTTTTCTCCCTGGCTGGCCGGCGGTCTGATTAGCGTCGCTTCCTTCTTCGCCGGCATCGCCATCCGGATCATTCATTCGCTGGCGTCTCTGTCCTGGTCCTCTTTCAATTTCATCAAACCCCATCCCGCCGAAATCATCCTGTTTTATGCTTTTCTTTTTCTCCTTGTTCATCTGGCCGCTTTGATGCGAAATCCTCCTGCCGAGGAATTTGCATCACGTCGTCGGACCCGCGCCAAATGGGCTCTGACCATCGTCCTGGCCCTGATGATCGCCGACATTGCATACGGGTATGGCCGGGATCGCTTTTCTTCAAACCTCGAAGTGACGGCCGTTGATGTCGGACAGGGAGCCGCCACGTTCGTCCGGTTTCCCGGAGGAACCACCATGCTGATTGACGGCGGCGGTTTTTCCGACAGCGCGTTCGACGCGGGCCGGTTTATTGTCGCGCCCTTCCTTTACGCGAGTCGCGTCCGTAAGATCGACATCGCCGTTCTGACGCATCCCCATCCGGACCATCTGCAGGGATTGATTTATATTGTCGAGCGCTTTGCCGTCCGCGAAGTCTGGTGCACCGGACGGAAAGCGGACGACGATCTTTACCGCCTCTGGGAAAAAACCTTGAGCGCCCGCCGCGTGAGGATCAGAGACTGGTCCGCCCAGTCCCCTCCGGAGGAGCTTGCCGGCGTTCGTCTCCGTTGCCTGTGGCCTCTGCATCCGCCGGACCGCGTCTATGTACCTGACTCCTTCGACGAAACCAACGATGCGTCCCTGGTGATGAAAATAACCTTCGGTTCAACAAGCTTTCTCTTCACAGGCGATATTTCCGCCCGCGTGGAAGCTCATTTGATCCGCGCCGGCGGCGATCTCCGAAGCGACGTACTTTTCGTGCCGCACCACGGTTCGCTTCACTCCAGTTCACGGGATTTCATCAGGGCGACGGCCTGCCGCTATGCCGTCGTCAGCGCCGGCGGAAAGAATATTTTCGGCCATCCCCATCCCGACGTGCTCGAACGTTTTGACGCTTTTGGTGTTTTGGTGTTCCGCACGGACCGGGACGGAGCGATTCGAATGACCTCCGACGGCAGGAGGCTCAAGGTCGCGCCCTGGCTGACAAAAGAGCGCCTCGGAAGATCTCCCTAGATAATATTTCATTGCCAACCCCCGGCTGATATGCTAGAAGCTACCGATTTATTTGTGAAACTCAAATCCCGCGGGTCGTTTGCAGCAAAATTGCCGCATCCCCGTTTCGCCCGACGGGATACAGGACAGGATTATGGAAAAAATTACAGCCGTTAAAGGGATGAAAGACATTCTTCCGGCGGACGCCCCCGTGTGGCGTGAGGTGGAGCTTTCGGCCCGCAGAATCTTCGAACGGTTCGGCTTTTGTGAAATCCGCGTGCCGATCATGGAAAAGACGTCTCTGTTTCAGCGCAGCATCGGAGAAACGACCGATATCGTGGAAAAGGAAATGTACACGTTTTGCGACCGCGATGACGAACTGCTGACGCTGCGCCCCGAAGCGACGGCCTCGGTCATCCGCGCGTACATCGAACATAATTTCGCCGGCGTCGAACCGGTCACCAAACTGTTCACCATCGGTCCCATGTTCCGCCGGGAGCGTCCGCAAAAAGGCCGCTTCCGTCAGTTTCATCAGATCGACGTAGAGGTGTTCGGCGACGATTCTCCCGCCTCCGACGCGGAAGTCATTTTCATGCTGACCCATTTTTTAAAAGAGGCGGGTCTTGCTGAGCTTTCCCTGGAGATCAATTCGCTGGGCTGCCGGACCTGCCGTCCTGACTTTTCACGGGCGGTGGTGGATTATCTCAAGGGATCGGAACAGGCTCTCTGTCCGGACT
Organism: Deltaproteobacteria bacterium; assembly: GCA_012729055.1. GTDB lineage: Bacteria > Desulfobacterota > Syntrophia > Syntrophales > Smithellaceae > UBA8904. The sequence continues at coordinate 35,568 of JAAYDW010000017.1, read as the reverse complement.
GCCTGCGCCGCATCGGCACCAATCCGCTTCGGGTCTTCGACTGTAAGGTGGAAACCTGCGCTTCGGTGATTGACGGGGCGCCCCGGATTACGGATTATCTTTGCCCGGATTGCGAACAGCATTTCTCTTCCGTCCAGGCGCTGCTTTCCGATCTGCAGCTGGAATTTACGCTGAACCCCAAAATGGTCCGGGGGCTCGATTACTACACGAAAACCGCCTTTGAAGTCAAATCGGGGGCCCTGGGCGCGCAAAATTCGCTGGCCGGCGGCGGCCGCTACGACGGCCTCGTCCGCTTTCTGGGCGGACCGGACGTGCCCGGCATCGGTTTCGGCATCGGCATGGAACGGCTCATCGCCTGCCTGCCGCCGCGCGCCGACAGTTTTTTCCGCACGGACATCTTCGTCGCCGCGCTGGGCGCCCGCGCGCAGCAACAGGGCTTTCGCCTGGCCAATGAACTGCGCGCAGCCGGACTTTCCGCGGCCATGGACTACGCCGACAAAAGCCTGAAAAGCCAGATGAAGCGGGCCGACAAATTGAACAGCGCCTACACGCTGATTCTCGGAGACAAGGAAATCGAAGAGAACCGCGCCGAGCTGCGCAACATGAACACGAAAGAACAGAAAAGTCTGCCGCTGGAAGGCATCGCGCAGGCTTTAAAGAACATTTTAAAAGAGAGGTAATTCATTTGTGAGCCAGTTTATTTCGACAGAAAAAAGAACGCATTACTGCGGACAGGTCAGCGTGTCCGATGACGGGCGGGAAGTGATTTTATTCGGCTGGGCGCAGCGCCGGCGCGATCACGGCGGCGTGATCTTCGTCGATTTGCGCGACCGGGAAGGCATCGTCCAGATCGTTTTCAATCCCGAAGCCGGGGAGTCCGTCCACGGCGAGGCGCATAAGATCCGCAACGAATACGTTCTGGCGGTAAAAGGCAAAGTGCGCCGGCGTCCGGAAGGCATGGACAATCCCAACCTTGCCACGGGCCAGGTGGAGGTGGTCATTTCCAAACTGGAAATCTTAAACGAATCGAAAACGCCGCCCTTCTCCTTCGACGAGGAAGACATTTCGGAAAACGTGCGGCTGAAATACCGTTATCTGGATCTGCGCCGCCCGGCCGTTCAGAAAAATCTGATCCTGCGCAGCAAGCTGGCGATCGCCACGCGGCAGTACTTCAACGATAACGGCTTTATTGAAGTGGAAACGCCGTTTCTGGGCAAAAGCACGCCGGAAGGCGCGCGCGACTACCTGGTTCCCAGCCGGATCAGCAAGGGCGCCTTCTACGCCCTGCCGCAGTCGCCGCAGATCTTCAAGCAACTGCTCATGGTTTCCGGCTTCGACCGCTATTTCCAGATCGCGAAATGCTTCCGCGATGAAGATTTGCGCGCCGACCGGCAGCCCGAATTCACGCAGATCGACGTGGAAATGTCCTTCATCACGGAAGAAGACATCATGCAGATGATGGAAGGATTGATGAAAGCAATCTTCAAAGCCTGTCTGAACAGGGATCTTCCCCTGCCCTTCCCGCGGCTCAAATACGCCGACGCAATCAACCGCTACGGCAAGGACAATCCCGACATCCGTTTCGGCATGGAAATCGTGGACCTCACTCCGATTGTGAAAAATTCCGGTTTCAAGCTGTTTGCCGAAGTCGCGGCCGCCGGCGGCGTCGTTAAAGCGATCAAAGCCGATTCCGCCGCCGCGCTCTCGCGCAAGGATCTCGACGGCCTGGCCGACGTCGTTGCGGTATACGGCGCCAAGGGGCTCGCCTGGGCGAAAGTCAACGCCGCGGACTGGACGTCCCCCATCTTCAAGTTTCTGAAGCCTGAAGAAGCGGCCGCCATCGGCCACACCATGAACGCCCGGGAAGGAGACGTTCTCTTTTTCGTGGCGGACATGCCGAAAGTGGTCCACGACGCTCTGGGGAACCTGCGCCTGCATCTGGGAAAAAGGCTGAACCTGATCGATCCGGACGCCCTGGCTTTCACCTGGATTACGGAGTTCCCGCTCATGGAGTATTCGGAAACGGAAAAGCGCTATGTTTCCACCCACCATCCTTTCACGTCGCCGTTCCTGGAAGACATTCCTCTCATGACGACCGATCCGGGAAAAGTGAGGGCCCGCGCCTACGACCTGGTGCTGAACGGTTCGGAAATCGGCGGAGGAAGCATCCGTATCCACCGCCAGGACATTCAGGCCCGGGTCTTCAGCGCGCTCGGATTGAGCGAGGAAGACGCCAAAGGCAAATTCGGATTTCTTCTTGACGCCCTCGAATACGGCGCGCCGCCCCACGGCGGTCTGGCATTCGGCCTGGACCGGCTCACCATGATCATGACGCGTGCGGAATCGATCCGCGATGTGATCGCCTTCCCGAAAACACAAAAGGCAGCCTGTCTGATGTCCGACGCGCCGTCCCGGGTGAGCATCGAACAGCTCATGGAACTTTCTCTTAAGATCGTCTGATCGGAAAAAGAAGGAAATCAATCATTGTCAAACAGCGTCCACTGCTCGAACGGACGCTGTTTGTCTTTCGGGGATCCGGGCGCAATTTCGCTGATGAAGCGCGACGGGCTGAGGGAGAAAGTCCCGGAGGCGCGGGAGTAATCCAGCACCGGATAACTGAGGTAGAGCTGATCCTTGGCGCGGGTGACGGCCACGTAAAACAGCCGGCGTTCCTCCTCCTCTCCTGACGGCTCTTTGAGCGCCCGGTTCAGGGGAATCATCCCGTCGGCGCACCAGATCAGAAAAACGTACGACCACTCAAGCCCCTTGGCCTGGTGGATGGTGCTCAGAATCACCTTGTCTTCACAGCGCTCATCCAGTTCCTCTTCCCGGGACATGTTGGTGAGCAGGGCCAGTTCGTTTAGGAACTCCTCCATCGTTGCGAACCTGGCCGAAAAGTTGCCAAGTTGGATCAGGTCTTCTTCGCGGGCGGACGCTTCGGAATACGTATCCTGAAGATACGCGCGGTAATTTCCCTGGTCAAGCAGCGTTGCGATGATTTTTTCCGGTATCCTGTCGGGAACGTCGAGCGCCGTAAGGGCCAGAAACGTCCGCCGGCACTTTGCCAGGCCGTCTACGGCCGTCTTCGGAACCGTCCGCAGAAATTCCTCCGCGAGAAGCGCTTCCACCGGAGAATCCTGCCGGCCCAGCCAGCGCCAGATTTTCTCAAAGGTGGCCTTGCCGATTTTCGGATACATCATTAACAGCCTGCGCCAGGCCAGTTCGTCGCGGCCGTTGACGAGTACACGCATGTAGGACGTCACATCCTTGATGTGGGCCTGCTCGAAAAACCGAATGCCGGAACGGATTTCAAAAGGAATGTCGCGCCTCACAAACTCCATCTGCACTTCCATGGAATGGTAATGCGCCCGGTAAAGCACGGCGATTTCGGAATACGGCACGCCGCTGCGGAACAATTCGACCACCCGCTGCGCGACAAAGTCGGCTTGCTTGAGAACGTTTTGCGCCGTGAGGATGACCGGCCGCATGCCTTCGGGACGAACGGCCTTGAGGGCCTTGGGAAACTGATTTTCATTATTGTTGATGCTCAGGTTCGCCAGGTGCAGGATTTCCGGCGTGCTGCGGTAGTTGGTTTCCAGTTTGAAGATCCGGCAGTCCGGGTAGCGCTTGGGAAAATCGATGATGTTTTCGAAATTGGCGCCGCGGAAGGAATAGATGCTTTGCGAATCGTCGCCCACCACCGTCAGGTTGCGGTGCCCCGAGGCCAGGAGGTCCACGATGTCCGCTTGAATGAGGTTCGTGTCCTGATATTCGTCGACGAGAACATGATGAAAGCGGCCGGCCAGCGTCTCCAGAACATCCGGATGCTCCTGCAAGAGCCGGCGGCAGTTGGCCAGGAGATCGTCGAAATCCATGACATTGAGCGCTTTCTTCTTCTGATCGTAGAGGCAGGCAATCTGTGCGATTTCCGCGCTCAGATGCAGGAAGAAAGGATACCGGTTGATAAGCACGTCCTCAAGCGACGTTTGCGTGTTCACCGTCAGACCGAGAATTTCGGCGACAATGGTGTTTTTGGGGAATTTGCCGAGCTTGGTATCGATTTTCATCTCGGCCATTGCATGGGCAATGAGCTGGCGGGCGTCCTCGCTGTCCAGGATGGAAAAACCGGGCGCGTAGCCCAGACGAAAGGCGTAGCTGCGCAGAAAACGGTGGGCGATGGAATGAAACGTGCCGCCCATCATTTTGCCGGTGTAGGTTTCTACGAGGCTTTCGACGCGTCTGAGCATGGAATGGGCGGCCTTGTTGGTAAAGGTCGCAAGCAGGATATTTTCCGCCCGCACCCCGGCGTCGAGCAGATAGGCGACACGGTAGGTCAGCGTCCGCGTTTTGCCGCTTCCCGCCCCCGCAAGAACAAGAAGCGGCCCGCCCTTTTCCGTGACAACGCGGTACTGTTCCGGATTCAGCTCTTTTTCATAGTCAATCATGGATGCCAGACGCTTAGGCTTCCAAAGCCTTTTTAATATCGGCCACCGTGTCTTTTGAGCTGAGCGACAGGAATGTTTTCAGCAGGCCTTCCTTTTCATAGTAGCCGATGAGCGGAGCGGTCTTCGAAGTATAGGTTTCCAGACGGTTGTTGATCGCTTCTTCCGTCTCATCGTCTCTCTGAATGGTCTCGTGGTGACACAGGGTGCAGGTGCCGTCTTCGTTGGGAGGGTTGCTTTTCACGTTGTAAATGGCCTGGCAGGCCGGATTGCAGCAGGTACGGCGCGTGGTCAGGCGGTCGAGGATGACGTCGCGCGGCACATCCAGATTCACCACAAAGTCCAGACGGATCCCCAGTCTGGCGAGAAGTTTTTTGAGTTCCTCGGCCTGTGGAATGGTCCGCGGGAAACCGTCCAGAATGAATCCCTTCCGGCAATCCGGTTCCTGAAGCCTGGCTTCCATAATATCCATAATCAGCGCATCCGGCACCAGGTCGCCCCGGTCCATGTATTCCTTGGCTTTTCTGCCCAGAGTGGCGCCCTCTTTCACGGCGGAGCGCAGGATATCGCCCGTTGAAATCTGCACCGACCCGTCGACTTCCGCAAGCAGTTTGGCCACCGTGCCCTTGCCCGCGCCGGGCGCTCCCAGTAATATGATTCTCATGTCTTCCTCCCAAAACTAAAAAATGGTGAATGTTTTCGAGCTGCGGGGCTTATAATGCAAAAGCCTTGGGTGGTCAAGTGAATTAAGGCCGACGTCCGGACGCCCCGGACAGACGGATTTCAAAAACGTACGGCCAGTACTTTCCCGTGACGAAAAGGCGGCCGCTTCCGGCGTCCCAGGCGATGCCGTTCAGAACATCGACGGAAGCATGCGCGGGCAGATACGAGCGCAGGACGGACAAATCGATCCAGCCCTTCACCCGGCCGTCTTTCGGTGAAATCCGCACAATCAGGTCCGTGGTAAAGACATTCGCCCAGATTTCCCCCCGGACAAACTCCAGTTCATTGAGACGGTCCACCGGAGTTTCTCCGTCCTGCGCGTGGATTTTCCGGAGGATTTTAAACGACCCGGGATCCCGAAACGTGAGGGTGGATGTCCCATTGCTCATCAGCAGGCGCCTACCGTCCGTCGTCAGTCCCCACCCTTCCCCGGAATAGCGCAATTTCCGGAGAAGGCAAAACGTCCGGGCGTCGTAGATGAAAACGGTTTCGTTTTGCCACGTGAGCTGGTAAATCCTGTCTTGAAACAAAACCAGCCCTTCACCGAAATATTCTCCGGCCAGGGAAACCGAATCCAGAATTTTTCCGGTTGCGACATCCCGGCGTGTAAGCGAAGATCGGCCTGCGAGTCCCGTAGATTCAAAAAAAAATCCGCGGTGAAAAAACAACCCTTGGGTAAAAGCGCCGGGATCATGCGGATAGGTCCGGACGACCTCAACCGATGCGATTGGCACCCGGGTTGTCCGAAGATGCGAGAACCCGAAGCTGCCCTCCGGCGCGTCATGCGCCTGAACCGCCCCGGACAGAAGCAGTCCGGCCAGTGCAAACCCAAGGACGACCCGCAATATCCGCCCGACCCGACGAGTTTTCTTCATCCGATTCTTCCCGGCTTCCACGAAACCCTCCCTCTCTTTTGCCGATTCAAACATTTCTATACACCGGATAAACTCCTTCATAAAGTGTTTGCTATCTTTTAAATTTTACAGTAGGAAAATACCATGAAATTTAACACGGACGTTTTTTCTAAAATTTGCAGCGGCATCCCCTTTCTGGCCTGCCTTCCGGCGGACGAGTTATCGGAAATCGAATCCATCGTCACGGTCAGGTCCTTTTCCAAAAACCAGACCATTCTCCTGGAAAATGAACAACCGGATTATTTTTTCTTTGTGATCGAAGGCCGAGTCAAGGTCATCCGCCACAACAAAGAAGGAAAAGAGCTGTTGCTGTCCATCCACAAAAAATATGACTACTTCGGCGAAATGGCCATTCTGGACGGCAAGACGTCTCCGGCAACGGTCGTGGCGATGGATTCCTGTGCGATCGGTTTCATTAAACGGGAAAATTTCACCCGGTACATTCTTACCAACGAAAAAAGCATGCATGAGCTGATTTCGCTTTTGTGCTCCCGCCTGCGCGATGCCTGGACCGTCCTGAACGTCCTGGGATGTACGGAAGCCGGAGACAAAGTCCGCGCAGCCCTGAAAATTTTCAGTCAGAAATTCGGAACGCGGACAAAAAGCGGCGTCCTCATCAGCACCAAGCTCACGCACCAGGACCTGGCGAACTTCGCCGCCGTTTCGCGAGAAACAGCCAGCCGGATTCTCAGCGCGATGGCAAAGGCCGGTGAAATTGAAATGATTGACCGCAAATACATTCTGCTTACGCCGTCTTTTTTCAGCAAAAAGTCTCTTTCGTGAATTTTGCCCGACCGGACGATTCCAGCCGGGCGCCAAAAGTAAATATTCCCTCTTTCACGTTTTTGAGCTGCGGCCGGTCCGTCATTATTTTGGGACTGTATTTTTATTTTTTCTTGGGGTAAGATAGCACCCATTCGAGTCCCTCGATCCGGATAAGACCAACACACAGGAACCCGAACATGAGCAACAACCAGTTCATAAAGCCGACGTCGGAAGGTCTGGATTCTCCGCCCCTGCAAAGCGAAACGGACATTTCCGCGGCAGCGGCCGCTGGGGCCCCGCCGGACAGCGCGCGCCAAACCCCGGCAGTTCCCGGCCCGGATGGCGCTGCGTCCTCGTTCTGCGCCGAAAGTGATGATGAGATTGTCGTCGGCGGACATCGAATTCAACTGGCCGTTCCCCGGGATATCTTGAAACAGGTAAAATCCTTCAACCGCGAAAGCGCCAACAAATCGGCCGGATTCTGGGCCGCTCAAATTCTCAAAAAAAATCCGCAGCTGACCCTTTCACCTCAGGCGGATCCCGTGCTGATCTGGAACGAAATCAAAGACCACATTCTTAAAAGAATTGCCCTGTGACATCATTTGAAGTCGTCGCCGGATGGAATTTCGAGAAATCCGGCCGTCGGCCGGAGGCGTCTCCGGTGACGGCATTGCACTGTTTGACGGGAAAAGCCGGCGCGCAAGGTCGTTAGAGCAGCGGCTTTTTTTTCTGCACGGCGTCCGCGGAACGAAGGTAAACAGGAACGGCCTTGATTAAGTCCAAAAGATCGCCGCTGCGATATTTCAGAAGCGCCAGGCGTCCCACGGATGATGCACAGATAAACTGCTTCTCCTCGGGGGCAATGGTGTCTCTCCCTATCCGACGGGCCTGAAGCGCGTCTGCGTATTTGACCGCTCCACAGCCGACATAAATCACCCCTTCTTCGCAGACATCCGCGATGTCACCGGGAGCGATCGCCCGTTCCGGCGCCAGCTGCCGTAAGAGGCCGTCGCTTCCGTAACGATAGTAGGCCAGATAGACCTGTCCGCGGCCGGCATCCACCATGGCGCCGATTACTTTTCCGGTTTCCTGCACATTGAGAGCCAGCGCGGCAAGCGAGGATACGCCCGCGGCCGGCTTGCCCGTCGCCAGCATGAATCCCTTGAGCGTGCTCAGTCCGATGCGCAGCCCCGTAAAGGAACCCGGCCCGAGCGTGCAGGCGAACAAGTCAATGTCCCCCGGCGCAACACCGGCAACCCGGCAGGCGTCGTCAACGGCCGGCAGCAGCACTTCCGAGGCGTTCAGACCGTTGTCGATCACGGCGTCGCAGAGCACCGCATCGTCCCGCAACAGGGACACCGCGGCGGTTTTCGAGGAGATGTCAAAAGCAAGAATCAGCATATTACTTAAAAAATTTCAAAACATCGTTTATGGGTTTGATATTGAGCCGCTCAATATCGATCATGATAACGAAAAGCATCAGCATCAGGAGCACCACAAATCCGATCTGCTGGGAAATTTCCCTGATTTTCATCGGAACTTCGCGGCGGGTCACCATTTCGATCAGATAAAAGAAGATGTGCCCTCCGTCCAGCACGGGAATGGGAAACAAATTGATGACCCCCAGATTGATGGAGAGCACGGCCATAAATAAAATAAAGGGGATGATCCCTTCCCTGACCTGGTTGCCCGCCACCTGGGCGATGAAAATGGGGCCGCCCAGCGTTCGCGGTGAAATGACCCCTTCAATCATTTTGACGACGGAGATCACCGTGAGTTTGCTGATTTCCCAGGTTTTGTCAACCGAGGACATCATGGCTGAAAACGGATTTTTTCTTTCAATGACCGTCTTGCCCGCCGGCGCAATTCCGATCAGATAAGCCTCTTCCTCTTCGCCGAAGATCGTTTTGGCTTTGGATAATTTCGGCGTGACGGTAAACACCTTTTCTTCCGCACCCCGGACCACAACAACTTTGACCGAGGCGCCCCGGGATTCGACAATCACCGGCTTGATTTCATCCCAGTAGGTGATCTTTCGATCATTGAGCGAGACGATCTGATCTCCGGCGACAATGCCGGCCTCCGCTGCGGCCGAATCCTTGGACATCTGGCCCACAACGGGAACAAGATTGGGAAGCCCATACATGTAAACGATGAAGAAAATGACGATCGCCAGGAGAAAATTGAACACGGGGCCGGCCAGAACAATGAGCAGGCGCTTCCAGGTCGGCTGTTTGAAAAAAGACCGTTTTTCATCTTCCGGCGGCAATTCTTCCGTTCCGGATTCTCCCAACAGCTTGACAAAACCGCCCAGAGGAATCCAGGAAACGACATATTCCGTTTCTCCGATTTTTTTGCCGAAAATCTTCGGTCCGAATCCCAGGGAAAATTTCAAGACCCCCACGCCGCCGATACGGGCAGCCAGGAAGTGCCCCAGTTCATGCACGAAAATCAGGATGCCCAGTAAAATGATAAATGAAATTAAAGTAACCAAACTTTTATCCTTTCTTCAGCGTCCGCAAGACGCTTTGGGCCTGCGCTCTGGATTGCCCGTCCACCCGCAGAATATCCTCCAGGGACGGATTTGGTTTGACCGCATGCCGGTTCAGCACCTTTTCTATTACTTTCGGAAGATCGGTAAAGCAAATTTTATTTTCGAGGAATGCGCCGACCGCCTCTTCATTGGCCGCGTTAAGCGCCGCCGGAGCCGTGCCGCCCAGCCGCGCCGCTTCGTAGGCGAGCCGCAGACAGGGAAATTTTTTCAGATTCGGGTGCGCAAAATCCAGCGGTCCCGCCTGGGCCAAGTCCAGGCCAGGCAGCGAATTTTCCATGCGGTCGGGATAGCTGAGCGCGCAGGCGATCGGAATCCGCATGTCGGCGATTCCCAGCTGCGCCAGCATCGATCCGTCAACGAGTTCAATGAGCGAATGCACCGCGCTTTGCGGATGAATTAAAACATCAATGCGGTCGACGTCCAGACCGAACAGCCACTGGGCCTCGATCACTTCCAGCCCTTTGTTCATCAGAGATGCGGAATCAATCGTGATTTTCGGACCCATTTTCCACCGGGGATGCCGGAGCGCCTGCGCCGGCGTCACGTTTTTAAGTTCCGCCCGGGAGACGTTTAAAAAGGGGCCGCCGGACGCCGTGAGAATGATCCGTTTCAGATTTTCCTTTTTTTGTCCGGCCAGGCATTGAAAAATCGCGCTGTGCTCGCTGTCCACCGGAAGAAGGGCGATCTTTTTCTGCCTGGCTTTTTTCATGACTACCGGCCCGGCCGCCACCAGGGTTTCCTTGTTGGCCAATGCGATATTTTTCCCCGCGTCCATTGCCGCCAGCGTGGGCCTGAGCCCCGCCGCTCCGGAAATGGCGGAAACAACCATATCTGCGCCGTCATACGCGGCGGCTTCCAGAACGCCCGACTCGTCGTAGAGAACGGAAACGCGGTTTTTCGTCCCCAAGAGCCGTAAAAGACCATCCGCTTCTTTTTTCGAGCGCACGGCGACGACGGACGGACGGAATGTTGTAATCTGTCGCGCCAGCAGGCGAACGTTGCGTCCGGCAACAAGAGCCGCCACCCCGAACTTTTCCGGATGGCCGGCGATGACGTCAAGAGCGCTTTGCCCGATGGAACCCGTTGATCCCAGAATCGTAATTTTTTTCATCAGCCAATCACAAAAATGCGGTAATAATACACAAAGGGAGCGACAAAGATCAGACAGTCCAGACGATCCATGAGACCGCCGTGTCCCGGCAGCAGCGTGCTTGCGTCCTTCCTGCCGAAATTTCTTTTGATGACGGACTCGCTAAGATCTCCGAGCTGGCCGATAATGCTGCCCACGAAGCCCAGAATGAAGAAGTGCCCGAGTGCGATTTCCGGAAAAATGAAAAATCCGAAGGCGCAGGCAGCCAGCGTGGCGCCCAGGATGAGCCCGATGGTTCCCTCTACGGTCTTGCCCGGGCTGACCAGGACAATCAGCTTCCTCTTCCCCAGAGCCCTGCCCACATACATCGCCACCGTGTCCCCCACGATGCCGATCACCAGCACCAGCAGAATCCAGGAAGCGCCGCCCTCGAGCTTCCGAAGAAGAATGAAGTGCGAGGTCAGAAGGGGAAGATAAACCATTCCGAAAACGACCTTCAGAACGGAAGACAGGTCGAACGTGCTTTCGGCAACCCGCCACAGAAACACCATGAAAACGACCATCGTAGCAAACGCCAGGAAAGCGATCATCATTTCGGCGCTGCCCGCCAGAGCTACGGCGGGAATCAGCGCGGCAAAGATCATGCTTTCGATTTTTTCCTTGAGAAACCCCTTGCCGAAAACAATACTGTTGTATTCCCAGACGGCGACGACAATGGCCAGCGCAATCACCGCGGCAAGGATTTCCACGGAGCCGAAAAAAATGATGGCCAGCAGAATCACGGCCAAAACAAGGCCGGTCAGCCATCTTTGCAGGTTCCCATTTTTGCCCGCCATGTTTTTTTCCCCTTTGTCCGGAAGGCTATTTGCCTGAAATCTGCTCGCTTGTAAGCCCGAAACGTCTTTCGCGCCGCTGATAAACGGCGATCGCCGCGAGCAAATCGCTCTTCTTGAAATCCGGCCACAAAACGTCCGTGAAGTAAAGTTCGGTATACGCCAGCTGCCACAGCAGAAAATTACTGATCCGGTATTCTCCGCTGGTGCGGATCAGCAAATCGGGATCCGGCATGGCGGCGGTATATAGATACGCAGCAAGCCTGTCCTTATCGATGTCTTCGACGCTCAGTTTGCCGCTTTGCTGGTCCGCAACCATTTTTCTCACCGCTCCGACGATTTCGTCGCGGCTTCCATAGCTGAGCGCCAGGTTCAAAACCATCTTGTCGTTTCGCTCGGTGAGCTTCATGATGTCCAAAAGCTTGTGCCGCACGGGCGGGTACAGCTTGTCGATGTCGCCGATGGCGGCAAGACGGATTTCCCTCTCCTGGAGGGTCGACGCTTCCCGATCAAGATAATCGGCCAGCAGGTTCATGAGCGCGTCGACCTCTTCGCCGGGCCTGCCCCAGTTTTCCGAAGAAAACGCAAACAGCGTGAGATACGCAATACCGATCTCGCGGCACGCCGTCACCGTTGTCCTCACGGCCTGGGCGCCTTTCCTGTGCCCGCGGATCCGGCCCATGGCATGCTGTTTGGCCCATCGTCCGTTGCCGTCCATGATAATGGCGATATGCCTCGGCAGCCTGTTTTTATCAATGTTCACCATCGTGATCTGTCTTGACCTCAAACACAAATGGGGAGCTTTTGACTCCCCATTGTGAGATGTTTTCCCAACAGCCGGTTTTTAAATCTCCATGATTTCTTTTTCTTTGGCCGCCAGAATTTTATCGGTCTTTTCAATGTAGCGGTCCGTCAGTTTCTGCACCTCGTCCTGGGCGGTATGGAGTTCGTCTTCCGACATTTTATTGTTCTTTTTCAAATCTTTCAAGGCTTCGTTGGCGTCGCGCCGTCCGTTGCGCAGCTTGATTTTCCCTTCCTCCGCCATTTTTTTCACCACCTTGACCAGTTCCCGGCGACGTTCTTCGGTGAGCTGCGGAATGGAAAGACGAATCACTTTGCCGTCGGTTGAGGGCATCAGCCCCAGATCGGATTTCTGGATGGCCTTTTCAATGGCGCCGATGGCTGTGATATCCCAGGGCGAAATGACAATGAGGCGGCTCTCGGGAACAGAAAGCGTGGCCACCTGAGCGATCGGAGTCGGTGTGCCGTAATAGTCCACCTTGATCCCGTCCAGCAGCGAAACGGACGCCCGGCCGGTGCGCACCCGGCTGAACGACTTTTCCAGAGAAGATATGGTTTTTTCCATTTCATCTTTGAATATCGCGAAAATCTGTTCTTTCATGATCACTCTCCTACATAAGTGCCAATTTTTTTACCACAGATGACCCCCCGAATGTTCCCTTTTTTCTGCAAATTGAAAACAATGATCGGCAGAGCGTTGTCACGGCAAAGCGTAATGGCCGTTGAATCCATTACTTTAAGGTTTTTAGTCAACACATCGATATAACTTATTTTTTTAAACATCACCGCGGACTTGTCCTTGACAGGATCCGCACTGTAGACACCGTCGACTTTCGTGGCTTTCATGATCACGTCCGCTCGGATCTCCATCGCCCGCAGGCACGCGGCCGTATCCGTTGAAAAATAAGGATTGCCCGTTCCTCCGGCAAAGATGACGATGCGTCCTTTTTCCAGATGCCGGATGGCCCTTCTCTGGATGAAAGGTTCGGCAATCTCCCTCATCTCGATCGACGTCTGAACGCGCGTGGCAAGCCCGCGCGTTTCAAGGGCGCTCTGTAGCGCCAGGCTGTTGATGACGGTGGCCAGCATGCCCATGTAATCGGCGGTTGTGCGGTCCATGCCTTTGGCGCTGGCCTCAATACCCCGGAAAATGTTGCCGCCGCCGATGACGACGCCGATCTGGATATTGAGATCGGCCAGGGACTTTATTTCATCGGCGATGTAATTGGCCACTTCCGGATCAACGCCGGTGGACTGCCGGCCCAGAAGAGCTTCACCGCTGAGCTTCAAAAGAATTCTCCGGTAAGCGGCTTTTTTCTTTTCGCTCATTATTTTTTTATTTCCTCGCCGAGCTGGAAGCGCGCAAAACGGCGGATGACGATATTTTCGCCCGTCTTGGCGATCATGTTGCTGATCAGCGTTCCCACGGTGATGTCCTGATTCTTGACGAATTTCTGATCGACCAGACAGACATCTTCATAATATTTTTTCAGTTTGCCTTCGATGATCTTGTCCCAGATCTTTTCCGGTTTTTTCTCTTCGCGCAGCTGGCTGCGATAAATTTCCTTTTCTCGTTCGAGCGCTTCTTCGGGAACTTCGTCAGAGCGCACGTACTGGGGATTGGAGGCGGCAACGTGCATGGCAATGTCTCTGGCCATCGTCTGGAAATCATCGGTCTTCGCCACAAAATCCGTTTCACAGTTGATTTCGACCATGACGCCGATTCTTCCGCCCATATGGATGTAGGAAGCGACCGTTCCGTCCTTGGCCGCCTTGGACGACCGTTTCGTGGCTGCGGAAAGGCCTTTCTTTCTCAAAAAGTCGATTGCTTTTTCAAAATCACCGTCCACCGCCGCAAGCGCTTCCTTGCAGTCCATCATACCGGCGCCGGTTTTCGTTCTTAGTTCTTTTACCATTGATGAAGTGATTTCCAATGTTCTATCCTCCTAGAATTCTGTTCCTGTTCACTATTTTTTGTAAGTCGCTTCCTGCGGATTTATTGCGGGTCCGCCGGAGCCGGCGCACCGCTCTCCATTTCGACGCTTTCGGGAATGTCCGCTTCCGCGTCCTTGTTTTCTTCCGCAGCCGTCCCCGCTTCTTTATTGGATTCGGCGGCCAGTTTTTCTTCAAACCGCTTTTTGCCTTCCGCCACGGCGTCGGCGAATTTCGAAGAAAACAGCTTTATCGCCCGGATGGCGTCGTCGTTGCCCGGAATGACATAGTCGATATCGGTCGGATCGCAGTTGGTGTCGACAATGGCGACCAGGGGAATCTTGAGTTTCTTCGCTTCCTTGACGGCGATGTGCTCCCGGTTGGGATCCACGATGAACACCGCGGATGGAAGGGATTTCATGGTCTTGATGCCGCCCAGGACGTTTTCCAGTTTTTCCATCTCTTTTTGGAGCTTGCTGATTTCCTTTTTGGGAAATGCTTTAATGGAGTCGTCGGAAAACATTTTATTGAGGTTGTTGAGGCGGTCGACACTTTTCTTGACAGTAACAAAATTGGTCAGCATACCGCCCAGCCAGCGCTGATTCACAAAGGGCATACCGCAGCGCGTCGCTTCCTCGCGAATCGCTTCCTGAGATTGTTTTTTGGTTCCGACAAACAGGATATCCTTGCCCTGGCTTACCGTATCCACGACAAAGTTATAGGCCGACTGGAACATGCCCACGGTTTGCTGCAGATCGATGATGTAGATGTTGTTGCGGGCCCCGAAAATAAAGGGCTTCATCTTGGGGTTCCATTTGTTGGTTTGGTGTCCGAAATGGACGCCGGCTTCGAGCAACAGTTTCATTGAAATGGCTGACATAATTTTCTCCTTTGTTTTTTTCCGCCACCCCCGTCGTCTTTCCGGCACACTTGAACTTCAAGCAACATGCCGTCAATCGGGGGATGTGTGAAATTTTGCGGCACTTAACACAAATCCGCTAATTGTTCAAGCGCAAATAACTTTTTCGGCAATAAAATTAAGAGATTTTATGAATTCATCTCACGTCGAGTAATCCGCGTTGATCTTGACATAATCGTATGAAAGATCGGACGTATAAACCGAGTAGGACTTGTCGCCGCTGCCGAGACCAACACGCACTTCGATCTGGCCGGTTCGAAAAATATCCCTCAGCTTCGCGGCTGAAATGTTGGCCGGCGTATCCTGCGCAAAGACGGTCATCTGGCCGATGGACAGCGTCACCTTTTCCTTTTCGAGCGGAATGCCCGACGCGCCGACAGCCGCGATGATTCTGCCCCAGTTGGGGTCTTCGCCGAAAAACGCGGTTTTAACGAGATTGGAGTTGGCGACCGAATACGCGACGCGTCTGGCGTCCGATTTCGATTTGGCGCCGTCCACGACGACAGTAATGAATTTGGTCGCTCCCTCCCCGTCTTTCACCACCGCCTGGGATAGTTCGGCCAGCACATCCGTCAGCATCTCCCGGAACCTCTGCAACCGGGCCTGAGCTCGTTCAAGCGGATTGTTTCCGGCCAGGCCGTTGGCCAGGATTATGGCCGTATCATTGGTGCTCATGCAGCCGTCGACGCTGATGGCGTTGAACGTGGAATCGATCACCTGATGAAAGACGGTGTTGAGCGCCTTGGCGTCGATGAGCGCGTCGGTCATGACATAGGTTAAAAGCGTCGCCATATTCGGCTCGATCATGCCGGCGCCCTTGGCAATACCGCAGATTGTGATGTCTTTAGCGCCGACAATACCCTTGCGAATGGCGATCTTGGGAAATTTGTCGGTGGTCATCATCGCCGCCTCGGCGTCCTCTATGCCCGATTCGTTTAGCCCCTTGATAAGCTTGCCGATGCCGGATTCGATTTTCTTCACCGGCAGCCTTCTGCCGATTACACCGGTCGAGCAAACCAGCAGATGTTCCTCCGGGATTTTCAGTTGTTTTGCCGCGGAAGAGGAGACGGCCAGTGCGTCGGTCATGCCTTCTTTGCCCGTGGCGGCGTTGGCGCAGCCGCTGTTGGTAAGAATCGCCTGGGCTGTGCCCCTCTTGATCCGTTCGGCATCGATCAGCACCGGCGCCGCCTTGAACGTGTTTTTGGTGAACATCGCCGCCGCCCTGGCTGGAACGGTGGAATAGATCAGTCCCAGATCCTTTTCTTCGCCGCCTTTAATGCCCGCGGAAATTCCGTTGGCCAAAAAACCGGGAACGCTTATTTGATATGTAGCTTTCACCATTACCGCCACTCCTTCATCGAAAAACTTATGCACCGCAACATTTTTTATATTTCTTCCCACTGCCGCACGGACACGGATCATTTCGTCCGACCTTGGCGCCTTCGCGTTTAATGGTTTGCTTGGCCGGCGTATCTTCGCCCCGGCTTAAGACGTAATCCTGCTTTTGCTTCTGCCGGATTTCCTCCACTTCCTCTTCTTTCTGGATCCGAACCAGGCAGAGTTTCTCCAGTGTGTCCATTTTAATTCGGCTGATCATCTCCATGAACATGGCGTATCCTTCGCGCTGATATTCACGGACCGGATCCTTCTGGCCGTAACCGCGCAGGCCGATGCCTTCCCTTAAGTGATCCATGGACAGGAGGTGCTCTTTCCAGTGGGAGTCGATCGCCTGCAACATGATGACCTTCATCAGATACGCCATCAGATCCGCGCCGAATTCCTGTTCCTTATCCTTCAGAAAAGCCAGAACCTTCCCGACGACAAAACTCTTCAAGGCTTCAGGGGAGTTCAGCTCTTTCGCCTGTGCGAGATCTATTCGCAGATTGAACTGTTTGTACAGCGCCTCTTCCAGGGATTTGAGGTCCCAGTCCTGCGGATGTTTCTTTTCCCCGGTGAATTCCTCGATCAGATCGCCGGATATTTCTTCAACCATTTCTTCAACGTCTGACCATAAGTCCTCTCCGCGAAGAACTTTTTTCCTCTGCTCGTAAATGACCTTTCTCTGATTGTTCATCACATTGTCATAATCGAGCAGATGTTTCCGGATGTCGAAGTTCTGTCCTTCCACCCGTTTTTGTGCGTTTTCAATGGCGCGCGAAATGTACTTGTGCTCAATCGGCTGCCCCTCATCGATGCCGATCGTGTCCATAACCGAGGAGATGCGGTCCGCTCCGAAGACTCGAAGCAGATCGTCTTCCAGGGAAAGATAAAAGCGCGACGAACCGTTGTCTCCCTGACGTCCCGACCGTCCGCGCAGCTGATTGTCGATACGGCGGCTTTCATGCCTTTCCGTTCCCAGAATATGCAGCCCGCCGAGTTCGGCGACTTTTTCACCGAGCTTGATGTCCGTGCCGCGGCCGGCCATGTTGGTCGAAATCGTCACCTGGCCCATTTGCCCCGCCTGGGCGACGATTTCCGCTTCCCTTTCATGGTTCTTGGCGTTGAGGACATGGTGTTTTACGCCGGCCCGTGCGAGATACTTGCTCAGGAGCTCGGATTTTTCGATGGAAATGGTGCCGATCAAAACGGGGCGCCCGGCCTCGTGCAGCGCTTTGACTTCCTCAATCACCGCCTTGATTTTTTCCTCTTCCGTTTTGTAGATAAGGTCATTGTGATCCTGGCGGATCATCGGCATATTGGTCGGCATCACCACCACGTCAAGATTGTAAATTTTCCGGAATTCCTCCGCTTCCGTGTCGGCGGTTCCGGTCATTCCCGCCAGTTTTTTGTACATCCGGAAATAGTTCTGGAAGGTTATGGACGCCAGCGTCTGGTTTTCCTTTTCGATTTTAACCTTTTCCTTGGCTTCCAGCGCCTGGTGCAATCCATCGCTGTAGCGCCTGCCAGGCATGACGCGCCCCGTGAATTCATCAACAATAATGACCTGCCCGTCCTTGACCAGATAATCCACATCGCGTTTGAACAGCGTATGGGCCCGCAGGGCCTGATTCACGTGATGGACGATTTCAATGTTTCTCGGTTCATAGAGGTTTTGAACATTGAGCAGTTTTTCGACAGTCGCCACGCCTTCTTCCGTCAGGACAACGGTTTTGCTTTTTTCTTCAATGGTGTAGTCCGACTCCCGTTTCAGACGGGGAATAATCTGGTTGATCCGGTAATACTTATCCGTCGATTCCTCCGAGGCGCCGGAAATAATGAGCGGCGTGCGGGCTTCGTCGATGAGAATACTGTCCACTTCGTCGACAATGGCATAGTTGAATTCCCGCTGTACATAATCTTCCAGGCTGAATTTCATATTGTCCCGCAGGTAATCAAAGCCGAATTCGTTGTTCGTTCCATAGGTAATGTCCGCGCCGTACGCTTTACGCCGCTCGTCGTCGTCCATGCCGTGAATGATCACCCCCACGGAAAGCCCCAGAAACTGGTAGATGGGCCCCATCCATTCAGCGTCGCGCCGGGCCAGATAGTCATTGACGGTCACGACGTGGCACCCCTTGCCTTCCAGGGCATTCAGATACAGAGGCATCGTGGCGGCCAGCGTCTTGCCTTCGCCGGTCTTCATTTCCGCAATTCTGCCTTCATGCAGAACAATGCCGCCGATCACCTGAACATCAAAAGGGCGCATCATCAGCGTCCGGCGGGCGGTTTCCCGGGCCACGGCAAACGCTTCAGGAAGAATGTCATCCAGCGACAGGCCGCCTTGAAGTTTTTCCCGGAAATAGGGTGTTTTTTCCTTTAATTGCGCGTCACTGAGCGACATCATGCCTGCTTCAAAGCTGTTGACTTCCTGAAGCAGGACGGCCAGCCTTTTCAGTTCCCGATCATTTTTGGTTCCGACAATCTTTCTGAGAATTGCATCCAGCATTAATCACCTTCAAAAAAAAACCGGTAGTTTGTACCGGCGGATTGTAACACATTTAATCGTTCTATAAAAACCCCTATTTATTGGGGCCAACGCCTTACCCGGACTTTTGCAGCCATCAGAGATCCTTCCTCTGGGCTGAACGATGCAATACTAATTCAGGTTCTTTGATTATTTCAAGTATTTTCTTGGATTGACCGGAACATGATTGACATAAACGGCGTAATGCAGGTGGGCTCCTGTGCTCCGACCGGTGTCGCCTACAAATCCGATGACATCGCCCCGCTTCACCCGCATCCCCTGTTTGACGGCAAATTTGGAGAGATGCGCATATGAGGATATGACACCGTATCCATGATCGATTTTCACGATATTGCCGTCGTCGGAGCGATGCGCAACATCAATGACCAGACCGTCGGCGGACGCCTGAATTTCTCTTCCCAGGCGCGTGGCGATATCGATGCCTTTATGAAATTCGGTGCCGGAACCGAACGGATTATCCCGGATGCCGAACTCTGAAGTCACCCATCCCCGAACCGGCCAGATGGATGGCGTTGCGGCCAGAAGCGACTTTTGTTCCTGCAGAAATTTTAAAAGCTCCCCAAAACTTCGTTCCTGCTCGTTGGCATCGCCGTTCAAACGGCCGATGCCCTGGTGGATTTCGGAAACCAGCCGGGTGTCTTCGCTGCCGATCAGTTCCTGAAGACGAATCCGTTCATTATTCGATCCTCCGATGCCGAGAGGGATTTTCCTGTCCCGCCCGACGGAATTGGCGGCAAGAATCCTGATCTTCTTGTCAAACTGCCTGAATTCTTCCATGCGGTCGGCAAAGGCATCAACCTTGGCGGCCAGTTCGGTGATCTCTTGGGACTGCTGGACGGTTTTCTGCCGGAGGCGGGCAAGCTCAGCCCTGTCTCTTTGAATGCTCGCGTAATCGTAAATGACATACAGAGTCAGAAGGACGGCCAGAATGGATCCGATGAAAAGGCCGCGCACCAGATTGCTCGAAAGTGATATCTGAGTGACCGGACTTTTCCTGCGCGGGATAATCATCAGTGTAAAGAAATTATCCGACATCTTCCTCCCTGGAATTGCAGATCAGAATGATATGCCGCTTTTTTGTTTGGTTAGCTAACACAGCAAAAAATCAAAGTCAAGCATAAGTCACTCCGTTTTTATCGGCCATTCGACGCCGAAACCGGAGGCAAACAATATCGTTGCGATAAATCGATGATTTATACAGCACAGGGCGAATGCCGGCCCGGTAAAAGCGCCATTTCGTGTCGTCGCCGCACAAGGAGGTTTATATCCAATGTCTCTTTTAATTCAATTATTTGCGTAACTTTCGCCCCCGCCGCGAGCGCATTTTTCAGAAGCCTCCGAAATTTTTCCTCATAAATTCCCCCCTCAACCTCGGCATGAACCGGAAGGACGTGATTTTTTCCGTCTTTCAGCAGACCCGCGAGGACGGCCACATCATCTCCCGAACCGAGCTCTTCGAAGCAAGGCAGATCGGACGGAATTTCCGGGACAGGAAGAGTTTCATACAAAAAAGGCGTTTTCGCGCGTGTGCAACTGAGGTACTCAAAAGAATATCTTTTAATAACGTTCAAAACGCGGTCGTCGATCAACCAGGACGGGGCGCCAAATGCCGTAGGCTTTCGTCCGGTGAGCCTGCCATAGCCTTCAATCCCTTTTTCAAACCAGTCGACAATCCACTTTTCAGATTTCTCCGGCAGTTCATCCTGCCAGCGGCGGTGATCCCAGGCGTGAAACTGAACCTCGTGGCCCTCGTCGAGGATTTGACGGACGCCATCGGGAAAGGACAGGGCGATCATCGGCGCCGGCAAAAGCGTTCCGTAAAGGGCGGTCTTCCAGCCGTAAAGGCTAGGGGCTTTGGTCCGCAGCATTTTTTTGAGGAAGAGAGGATTTTTGATGAGCTGCAGTGCGGCACGTCCGGAGTTGTCCGGACCGATGCTCAGGAAAAACGTTCCCCGGACGTCGAAATCTTTCAAAACGCGCAGTAGACGGGGCACACCGTTTTTCATTCCCCAGTAGGTGTCCACGTCGATCTTCAAACCCAGCACAGCCATAAACACCTATCCCGAAAAGCCGTTCACAGGAGGACGACCTTGTTTTCTTCCAGAAACGAATTGAGCGTCAGACGCAGAGACTCGTGCAGATCGATTTTCGGCTCCCAGCCGAGCAGTGTTCTGGCTTTTTCGATGCTGGGCTTGCGTGTATAAATGTCCTGGTAGCCTTTGCCGTAAAAACGATCGGCCGGCACTTCGATGATGTCCGAATAAACCGTATCGCGGCGGTGATCCGGGTGCTCCTGGAACATTTTTTTCAGAATGGCGGCCAGTTCCTTCACGGAGCATTCGTTGTCCGGATTGCCGATATTGATGATCTGGTTTTTGCAGATGTCGCCGGCGTTTTCCAGGATCTTCATGAGGGCGGCGATGCCGTCATCGACATAGGTAAAACAGCGCTTCTGCCGGCCGCCGTCCACCAGGTTGATCGGCCGCTTCAAAAGCAGTTCGGCGATAAACTGCGTCACGACGCGCGAGCTGCCTTCCTTGGCCGTATCGAGCGAATCCAGCCGCGGCCCGATCCAGTTGAACGGCCGGAAAAGGGTGAATTCGAGATGACCCCGGGTGCCGTAAGCGTAGATCACGCGATCGAGCAGCTGCTTGCAGCAGGAGTAAATCCAGCGTTCCTTGCTGATGGGCCCCACGACCAGATAGCTTTCGTCTTCCGTGAATTCCGGATCGTTGCACGCCCCATAGACCTCCGACGTGGAGGGAAAGACAACGCGCTTGTGATACTTCACGCATTGCTTGATGATGTTGACGTTCATTTCAAAATCCAGATGATAGACGCCGATGGGATCCTCCACATAAGCTTTCGGGGTGGCAATCGCCACCAGCGGCATGATTACATCGCATTTCTTGATGTGGTATTCAATCCATTCCTTGTTGATCGAAATATCCCCTTCCAGAAAATTGAACCGCGGGTTGTTCAGCGCCGCGCCGATCCGTTCCGTTCCCAGGTCCATGCCGAATACCTGCCAATCGGGCTTTTCGTCCAGGATCCGGTTGACCAGATGGTGTCCGATAAAACCGTTTACGCCCAGTATCAAAATTTTCATGTCAGTTTTTTCACCTTTCCCGTTTTAAAGTATGTCCCGATGTCGGCATCCTTCATTCTTAAACCGGATACTTCGATGTCCAGGAGCCTTATAGCACCATCCCCGGTTTTCACAAGCACGGATTGGCCGTCGGAAATCACGTCGCCCGGCTTGCCGTCGGCCGCAAACGGAACCGGCCGGACCCGCCAGATCAGAACTTTCTCGCCGCTGTCCGCAAAGGCATACGCTCCCGGATAGGGGTCCGTCACGGCGCGGACCAGATTGTAGATCCCGACGGCGGTGCAGTCCCAGGAGATGCGCCCGTCCTCGGGCTTCCGTCCGCCGTAATAACTGCCCCGGGACAAATCCTGCCTGCGATGCGAAATCCGGCCCTGCACCATATCCGGCAGCACGTCGTCGAGCAGCCGGCCGGCCGCCGCGCAAAGCTTGTCGTACAGGGTTCTCGCCGTATCCTCGAAATCGATTTTCACGGCCCTGCTGCCGACGATGTCGCCCGCATCCGGTTTTTCCACCATGACATGCAGCGTAACGCCCGTCTCTTCCTCTCCATTGACCAGGACCCAGTTAACAGGACATCTGCCCCGGTAAGCCGGAAGAAGCGATCCATGCAGGTTGAAAGCGCCGATGCGCGGAATCGCCAGGAGCTCCGGGCGGATCATTTTCCGGTAATAAAAAGAAAAAAGGACATCCGGTTTCAGACCGGCGATTTTTTTTATCCACTGCGGCGCGTTGATCGCATCGGTCGTGAAGCAGTCGACCCCCCTGCTTTCCGCCCAGCTTTTCACGGAGCCGAACCAGCAGTTTTCCTGCGGATCGTCTTCATGCGTAAAAACGGCGGCAATCTCAAAGCCGTGTCTCTCGAGGGCGGCCAGACCGGCAAGCCCCATATTGTGATAGGCCAAAACAATCGCTTTCACCGGCGGTCCTCTTCCCGGCTGTAAATGTGTTCGATGACGTATTCAGGCCTTTTACGGACTTCCCGGAAGATCCTGCCGATATACTCTCCGATCACGCCCAGGGCAAAAAACTGGAGGCCGACAAACACGAATAAAATTGCAAAGAGCGTAAAAATGCCTTCCGCCGCCCAGCGCACGCCGTAAACCAGTCGGGCGAACGCCAGAAACCCGCCGAAGCAGACCCCCAGAAGCGACATCAGAATTCCGCCGTACATGATCAGCTTGATGGGCAAATCCGAGAAGGACGCCACCAGATCGAACTGCAAATTGATGAGCTTCCTCAACGGATAGTTGGATTTTCCGCCGAACCGTTCTTCGTGGGCCACTTCGATTTCCGTGACGCGCTTGGCGAAAACGGTGGCCAGGGCGGGAATGAAAGTCGCCTGTTCGTGGCAGGCGATCATCCGCTCCACCACGGACCGATTGTAGGCCCGCAGCATGCAGCCCCAGTCGCGCATGCTGACGCCGGTAATCTTCCGCGCCACCATGTTGACAATCTTGGAAGGGAAAATGCGCAGGAAAGAGTCCTTGCGTCCCTTGCGGATGGTTCCGACGACATCGTAGTCCCCCTCTTCCATCACCCGCACCAGGTTGGGAATTTCCTCAGGCGGGTTTTGCAGATCCGCATCCATTGTCAGCACGATATCGCCGCGGACGACCGAAAATCCCGCCATGATGGCGGCGTGCTGGCCGTAGTTGCGCGTGAGCTCCACCACGCGAACGGACGGGTGCGCGGTGAATTCCTTCAACAGAGCAAGTGAAGCGTCGCGGCTGCCGTCGTCCACCAGGATAATTTCAAACGGCCTGGACAGAGACTCCATGACAGGCAACAGCCGGTCCATCAGCGCCTTGAGGTTGGCTTCCTCGTTGTACACCGGAATGACCACCGAGATCCGTATATCAGACATTTTTCAAAATCTCCTTTATGGCCTCACAAACGTATTGGACGTCCGTCTCCGTCATATCCGGAAACAGAGGCAGAGAAATGATTTTATCCGCCGCCCGCTCCGTTTCCGGAAGAGGCCCGCCGCCGCCCGCCTTTGCCTCCACGCAGGACAGCTCATGCGCGGGCGGAAAATGCAGGCCGTAGCCGATGTTGTAATCCGCCAGTTTCTGCATGAACAGGTCGCGGGACATCCCCTTGATCTTGACGATGAACAGGTGCCAGGCGTGGACATGATCATAGGAAGGAACCTGCGGCAGATCCAGGCCAACGGTTCCCCGCAGGCCGTCGCGATAAAGCTCCGCCAGCATCCGGCGCCGGTCGTTGAGTTCCCGCCACCGGTCGAACTGCGCCACGCCCAGCGCCGCCAGCAGATCCGGCAGATTGTACTTGTAGCCCGGCTCCACGATATCGTAGGAGGGATTGCCCCCCTTCCCGTATCTTTTCCACGCGTCTCGCTCTATTCCATGAAAGCGGGCGAGACGCAATTTTTTTTCCAGATCCGGGTCGTTTAGCGAAACAAGACCGCCTTCGCCGGTCGTGATGTTTTTGATCGGGTGAAAGGAAAAAATCGCCGGCCGGCCGAAACCGCCGGCATGGACGCCTTTATAGTAGGTTCCGACCGCGTGCGCCGCATCCTCAATCACGCCCAGACGGTATTTGCGGGCCAGAAGGAGAATGGAATCCATATCCGCGGGGGCGCCCGCGAAATGCACCGGAATGATCGCCCGTGTCCGCGGCGTTATTTTTTCCTCGAGGCAGGCGGCATTCACATTGAGTGTGTCGTATTCGATGTCGACAAAAACCGGTTTGGCCCCGTGCAGCAAAATCATGTTGATGGTGGAGGCAAAGGTCATCGACGGCGTCAGAATTTCATCGCCGGGTTGCAGCTCCAAAAGCTTCAGCATCAGATGCATGCCGGCCGTGGCCGAACTGAGGGTGACGGCTCCGGACGCGCCGGTCAATTCACAAAACCGGTCCTCAAGCGTCTTGCAGATCGCCCCGGTGGTGATCCAGCCTGATTTCAAACAGGCAACCACGCTGTCGACTTCCGTCTCGCCGATCGAGGGGCGGCTAAACGGTAAAAACTCTTTGCGAATATTCATCATTCATCCTTTACGGGTTGCGGATACGCAACAGATAAAACGCCCCGTTCTCCCAGAGGATATCGACGGAGTCGTATTTCCATTGCAGCTGCTTCAATTTGTCCTGATGCTGCGTGATGCAGTACACTTCTTTTTCTCCGGATACTTTTTCGATGAATTCGACCGGCGTCAAGAAATATTTTTTCCGCTCGGCGGGAGGCATTTTGGCGATGCCGTCAATCAATTCTCCGAAATCCTCGACCACCGGCGTCCGGATCCGGTTGTAAAAATCAATTCCGTAAAAATTGACGCGATACTGGTACAGGGGCGTGCCCGCCGGCAGATGGCGGGCAATCGCCTCGCGGACAACGAGCGCGCTGCGGTAAGGCGCCAGAAAATCATTGAGCGGAAAGAGCATGCCGGCCAGCAAAAGCCCTGAGAGCAGATAAATGCTGAAAAACCAGCCGGTCCCTTTTTTCCGGGCCACGCGGTCCGGAAGAAAAACCATCAGTCCCGCCGCCAGGAGCGACGGCATGATGTAAAGCCACCAGCTCGCAGACGTCATGACCACCAGCCCCCTGGACGGATCGGAATACTGCTTCAAAAAAGGCGGCAGCAGACAGGCGACAAGAACGATCAGGAAGAACAGGAGCAAAACCGTTCGGTAAATGATTTTTCTTTTCCCGGCCAGATCCGGGAGAGCTTCGTCGGCATGGCGAAAGAGATTGCCGGCCCAGAGCGCCACGGGCAGAAATACCGGCGCGATATAGGGGGCGAGTTTGGAGGAAGAAGCCGTGTAAAAAAGGAAAATAAACAAAAACCACACGGCCAAGAGCTTGTTGTCATCCCTTTGAAAAACATAGGTCCGGAAATGGTGTCCCCACGCCCGGATCAGGTAAATCGACCAGGGCAGTGTGCCGGCCAGAATAATCGGCACAAAGTAATAAAACGGCTCCGTCTTGCCGTGCATCTGCGTTGTAAAACGCAGGAAATGTTCGCGCACGAAGAAAAACCACAGAAAGTCCGCGTTTTCGCGTTGCGCCAGATAAATCCAGGGCGTAACGACAAGAAGAAAGATTCCGATGCCCGCCGGAGAGACCAGCTTGAGGATCTGCCGCCAGCGCCTGGCCCAGACCAGCCAGAGGACGAGAATAGCGAAAGGAAAGACCACACCGATGATCCCCTTGGTTAAGAAGGCGAGAGCGCAGGACAGATAAAACAGCCAGGACAGGTAGGGCCTGCCGCCCGGACTGACGGACAGGTAGCCGAACCAGACGGAAAGAGAGATGAACAGCGTAAGCGGCATGTCGAGAATGTTGATCCGGCCCAGCACAAACGGAAAAACGGACACGGTCAGGAGGGCCGCCGCATACAGACCCGTCCTTTCATCGCGGAAACGCCGTCCGATAAAAAAGGTCAGCACAATACAGCCCCAGGCGCAAAGGCCGATGAAAAGCCGGGCGGAAAAATCATTTTCACCGAAGATTTTGAAGAAGACGGCCGTCACCCAGGACACCAGCGGCGGCTTCTCAAGGTAAATCGTGGACTTGATGTGCGGCGTCACGAAATTGCCCGTTTCGTTCATCGCGCTGGCAATGAGGCTGTAGCGCGCTTCGTCCGGCTCCATCTGCGGCAAAACGCCCAGCAGCGCAACGTACAGAATCAGGGGAATGATCAACAGGACATATCGTTTTTGCATCGTCTGTCTACACACTTTCTTGAAGATCAACATGTATCCTGTCGAACCAGTATTTAACCCCCAGCGCGCAGAGAGTTCCGACCGCCGCTCCGGCAATGACATCGCTTAAAAAATGAGCCGTAAGCAGAACCCGGCTGGCGGCAATCAGGGCCGCCCCGACAAATGCCGCGATCCGCCAACGGGGAAAGATGAAGCCGACGGCGGTGGCCACGGCAAAGGCTGTCACCGAGTGCCCTGAAGGGAAAGATGTCGATTCGTAAATAAAGTCAATTTGAAAAAAGGTAAACCCGAACAGGCCGTCTTCGAAAAGATTGACCGGCCGGTTCCGGCCCGCCAGCCATTTGAGTCCAGCGTTGAAAATGCCGGACAGGGTCAGAGACAGAAAAACGTAAAGAATCCGGGAGGACCAAAGTTCGTTTTTCTTTACAACCCGCATCAGCACAAACGCAGGAATAAGCAGGACATAATACCATAAGGAATCGCCGGCCTGCGTGATGACGTCGGCAACGTCCAGGATCGCCGGATTCATGTAAAGACAGAAATACGCGAGCGGGATATCCCAGAAGGCGTAGGACACACCGCATAATAATGCGCTCGACAAAATAATAATGAGGGCGATCCATCTCTTTTTCACTTTTTGATCCCCTGGTAATTGCCGCACCAGATATATTCCACGCGGTTCACCTTTTTGCCGTTTATCTCCAAATTCATTTGGCCTGCGTCAGCGACGCTGTCGCAGCGCAAAAAGCGCCCGACGTCGAGACGGTCGAAATGGGTGTTCAGAAACAGCAAATCATATCCCGTCATGGATTTGGTCTGCCAGATATCGAACTGATCCGGACGGAAATCGAAAACAAATACGTCATGTCCGTAGGGAAGATTGTAATACATCACCCGGCTGCCCATCGTCCAGTTCATCACGACCAGCGCCTTGGGCCGCGGCGACGGATTTTGCTTCACCGCTTCATCCGCGCGCGCCAGAATTTCCGGATAGCCGTAAATATCGCGGAACGGCGACCGATAATCCGGGAAAGGAACAAATTTGCCCGCGAGCTCCGCGTAAATCAGCAGCAGGACCAGGAGGCTCACGCCCGCTCCGATATAGAGGAAATTTCTTTTCCATTTTTCCGGAGACCTCAACAAGTAAGCTGTCCCGACCGGAATGAAAAGCAGGTAGAAAATCGACGGCCAGTGCGGCAGCGTTTTTTCGGTAACGGAAGTCGCCAGAAAGAAAATCATGATTGTCGCGCCGAACAAAACGGCCAGGCGCAATTCGTCTTCCCTGGCCTTCAGGGCCTGGAAAAAACCGTAGACGGCGACAACAAACAGAAAAGGGCTGTAGGCGCCGAACTGCGCCGCAAGCGACACGAAAAAGTTTTCCAGGCCCTTTGTCAGCGAGCCGAAAACATGGGCGCCCTGGTATTTGAAACTGGCGAAGTCATGAACGGCATTCCAGTAGACTACCGGCGTAATCATCAGTAGAGCAATAACCGCCGCCAGAAACATGTAGGGTGAGAAAAGGATGTCGTATCTTTTTTTGAGCGCGAAAAAGACGAGAAGCGGCGGCACCAGTAAGATGGCCGTGTATTTGGCAAGCCCCATCAATCCCAGAAGAACGCCCAGCCACAGAAAGTCCAGCGGCTTTTTTTCGTTCACCAGGCGCCGGGCGGTGAAAATCAGCGGAAAAACCAGCAACAGCAGGATGGAGTCGGGCAGCAGCATCAGCCCCAGGGCGTTCAGCATAAAGGAGCCGTTGAGCGCAAAAACGGCCCAGAGGGACAGGCGCGCCGACTGCGTCACCCGGAGCATGAACCGGTAGCAGCACCAGGACGTGCCTACAAAAAGAAGAACGGCCGGCAGGCGGGCCAGAAATTCATTGGCGCCGAAAATATAATAAAAGGGAGTATGCAGCCAGCCTACCAGGGGCGGATGGTCCAGATAGCTCCAGTCCAGGTATTCCGCATAAAGAACGTAATGGGCCTCATCCACGCCCAGGCCGAAAAAAGGCGCCACGATCAGGCGAACGAGGGAAAAGCCGCCGATCAGGATCCATATCCGCAGGTCAGTTTTGGGCATGAATGCGCTCCAGATGGGGGGCGATAACGGCAAAGACGTCTTCGGGTTGAATCACCTGCAGGCAGACATTGTCCCGGCAGGCGGTTTTGCGGTGGTTTGCCGCGCTCACGCAGGGAGAGCAGGCGAGTCCCGCAAAAATCGGCGTGGTCCGGCCCAGCGATCCATAAAGCGCCGGCGTTTCCGGACCGAAGAGAACAAAGGTCGGCATGTCCGTCACGGCGGCAAAATGGCCCGGTCCCGAATCGTTGGTGACCATGAATTCGCAAACATTGTAGAGGGCGGGAAGCTCGGCAAAGCGGACTTTCCCCGCGAAATTTACGCACCGGTCGTGGCCGACTTGATTTTTCAGCTCCTCCGCTTCCTCGCGCTCGCGGGGATCGCCGGTGATGAGAACCAGCGCCCGAGGATGCTTTTCCAGAATCATCCGGATCAGCCTTGCATAGTGGGCCGGCGGCCAGCGTCTTTGAATCAGCAGTTCGCTGGCGTTGGGATTGATGAGCACGATTTTATCCTTTTGCGGATCGAATGCGGAATACGAAGAGCGGATGATGTCCCGCACCGCCTCCTTTTCTCCGGCGGAAACCGTCGTTTTGGCCAGGACGAGTTCCCCGGCGGATACCCTGGCCTTGGAATAGGGAACCTCTTCTTTTTCCGCCATGAGGGCGTTCACCAGCGCGATAAAGTTTGCCGCGATATGAATGTGGGGATTATAGGCGACGCGATGGGTAAGAAAACCGCCGCGGTAGAGGCCTTCGTTAAAAAAAGCGTGAAATCCCACTTTCGTCGACGCGCCGGAAAAACCGGTAAGCAGCGCCGTAAAGCGGGAAAACAATTCCAGATCGATGACGGCGTCGATTTTTTTCCGGCGCGTCCAGAAAAAAAATTTCAGCGTGTCCAGCACAAAAAGCAGCATGCTGTTTTCCCGAATGGTATAAATGTTTTCATCCGGGACGGTCTTCAAAAGATCGAGGCTCGCCTTGTTTTTCTTGAAAATGGCAAAGTAAAGACTGGCGCCCGTTTCCCGGCGCAGTTTCCTCATGGCCGGATCCACCAGAATGGCGCTGCCCATTTCCGACAACTCGACGAGCAGAACGTTTGCCGGCGCCCGGCGGGGGGAACTGCCGAACAGACGGCCCAGTTTCACGAGCAGCGTTCCGAGAAAACAGAGGGGAACGCCCGCGTAGTAATCTATCCGGCGCATGGTATCGACTTTCATGATGTGCAAAATTCCCTTCTCTTCGACAGGAAAGCGTTAAAAAATGTGACAGGAATATAGGCAAAATGCCTCCGACTGTCAATAAAACAATACGATGTTGCTCATAAAATCTGTTTTCTGAAGGACGCATGTTTTGCTTGTGCAAAATCATCGATACATGTTAGTTTTCCCAAAAATTTTATGCAGACACCATGAATAAAATTATTCACCGCTACATATTCCGGGAGATTGCCGTCCCCTTCTTCATTATTCTGTTTGTCCTGACATTCGTCCTGCTGATGGGGAAAATTCTCCAGATCATGGACCTGATGGTCAACAAGGGCATCCGTATTGTGGACGTCGGCCATCTGATCGTCCTCATCATGCCCAATTTTCTGCTCTTTACCATTCCCATCGCGCTTCTGGTCTCCATTCTGATCGCCATGGGCCGGTTTTCCGCCGACAATGAAATCACCTCCCTCAAGGCGTCGGGCGTCAGCCTGGTGCAGATGTTCCTTCCCGTGGCCTTTGCCTCGCTTCTGGCTTTCACCTGCGCCATCCTCATCGGATTTTTTCTGGTCCCGCAGAGCAATTTCGCCGTAAAGAAGCTGCTCTTTCAACTGGCCACGCAAAACGCAAGCATCGGCATCAAGGAAAAAGTCTTCAACGCGGACTTCAAGGGCATTTTAATCTACGCCGACAAGATTCCGGTGGACGGCGAATACATGGAGGGCGTGCTGATTTCGGATACCCGCATCATCGGCGAGCCCAACACGGTCCTGGCGAAAAAGGCCTACCTCGTTGCGGATTCCAAACTGATGATCGTCAAACTGCGGCTGGAAAACGGCTCGATTCATACGGTCAGCCCCGACCTGAAAAACTACCGCAAAGTCGATTTCACGTCCTATGATGTCAATCTGGATTTATCCACAACGTTCAGAGCGATTACCGACGAACACAAGTCCAGCACGGACATGACGCTCACCGAGCTTCTGGCGCGGATGCGTGAACCGGGAATGAAAGACGCGGAGGTCCGGGAACTGGCCATTGAAGTACACAAGAAGTTTTCGATCCCCCTGTCCTGCATTTTCTTCGGGTTGCTGGCGCTGCCTTTGGGCATCACCAGCCACCGCGCCGTCAAATCCCGCGGCTTTGCCGTCGGCATCATCATCGTCTCCACCTACTACCTGTTGCGGATCGGCGGTGAAGCCCTGGTGGAAACCGGCCGGCTGGCCCCGGTTGTCGGCGTCTGGACGCCCAATGTTGTTTTCGCCGTTTTGGGCGTGGTCCTTTTTTACCTGTCCGCCAAGGAAATATCCCTCTTCCAGCGGCTTGCCGCTTATGTCCGGGAAATCAGGGACAAAGATGAGGTCAACCGGTGAAACTGCTCGATAAGTACATCCTGAAGGAATTTCTGCGCTTCTTCCTCATCACCTGCGCGACCTTTATCGCGCTTTACCTGATTGTTGATTTTTTCGAAAAAATCCGCATGTTTCTCAGCAATCAGGCCACGCCCGCGCAAATGGCCTCTTACTTTTTTTATTCGATTCCCATGATCGTTTCCCTGACCCTGCCCGCCGCCATTTTGCTGTCCACGCTCCTCACGTACAGTTTCCTGTCCAAATTCAGTGAAATCACAGCCATGAAAGCCAACGGCGTCAGCCTCTACCGCATGGCGCTTCCCGCCTTGGGCGTGGCAATTCTCGTCGGCGTCTTTTTATTTTTCTTCACGGAACTCGTTACGCCGGCTTCCATCCAGAAAACGGAGCATCTCATCAAGGTGGAGGTGCAGAAACAAAAGGCCATGGGATTTTTCAAGCAGGACGAAATCTGGTACCGCGGCCACAACGCCATTTACAATTTTAAAATGTTCGACGTCGAAAAAAACATTCTGCGCGGCATCACGATTCATCGTCTGCATCCCGACTTCACGCTGAAAATGCGCATCGATGCGCGCGAGGCTGCCTGGAAGGACAACCGCTGGATCTTCTCCCATCTGCTCGTGACGACATTCGATGAAAACCGCGCGCCGTCCCTGGAGTGGTCGGAGGAAAAGGTCATCGACATTCGCGAACAACCCGGTGATTTCAAAATCATTCAAAAGGACGCGGAAAAAATGGGGTATTTCGAGCTCAATCGCTATGTCAATAAAATTTCAGCGGAAGGGTACGACGTGGCGCGCTATCGGGTCGACCTGCAGGGCAAACTCGCGTTTCCGTTTGTCTGCGTCATTCTCGTTTTTATCGGCATGTCGTTTTCGGTGCGCTCGGAACGCAGCGGCGGCCTGATGCAGAGTTTGGCCGCCGGAATCTTCATCGGCTTTTCCTACTGGATCGTCCACGCGTTTTGCATGTCTCTGGGACGGTCGGGCATTCTGCCCGTAACACTGGCCGCCTGGGCCTCCAACCTTTTGTTTGCCGGGCTGGCCGCCTATCTGTTTTCCCGCATCCGGACCTGAAACAAAAAAAGCGCCTCTCTCCCTGCCGGGAAGGAGGCGCCTGCAACCGACGGCTTAGTACCGGTAATGATCGGGTTTGAAGGGTCCCTCGACGGGAACGCCCAGGTAAGCCGCCTGTTTTTTCGTTAACTTCGAAATTCTGGCGTCCAGACGCGCCAGGTGCAGCAGGGCGACTTCCTCGTCAAGTTTCTTGGGCAGCGTGTAGACGCCTACGGCGTGCTTCTTCGTGGCCAGTTCGATTTGCGCGAGCGTCTGGTTGGTAAAGCTGTTGCTCATGACAAAACTCGGATGCCCCGTCGCACAGCCCAGATTGACGAGCCGACCTTCGGCCAGCACGAGGATGGATCGGCCGGATTTCAGCGTCCATTTATCCACCTGCGGCTTGATGTTTTCCTTCCGGCAGAACTTGCTTGTTTCGAGGTAATGCATGTCGATTTCGCTGTCGAAATGGCCGATGTTGCAGATAATCGCCTCGTCTTTCATCATCTCCATGTGCTTTCCGGTGATGACGTCGCAGCATCCGGTCGCCGTCACGAAAATATCCGCGTAAGGCGCCGCTTCTTCCAGGGACTTCACCTCGTATCCTTCCATCGCCGCCTGCAGGGCGCAAATGGGATCAACTTCCGTGACGATCACACGCGCGCCGAAGCCGCGCATGGACTGGGCTGAGCCTTTGCCCACGTCTCCGTAGCCGCAGACTACGACAATCTTGCCGGCCACCATGATATCCGTCGCCCGCTTGATGCCGTCCGCCAGTGATTCACGGCAGCCGTAGAGATTGTCGAATTTCGACTTGGTCACGGAATCGTTCACGTTGATGGCCGGAAAAAGAAGTTCGCCCGCCGCCTGCATCTGGTAGAGGCGGTGTACGCCGGTGGTCGTTTCCTCCGAAACGCCCCGGATGCGGGCCGCCGCCTTTTGCCAGCGCGTCGGATTTTTTTTGCAGGATTGTTCCAGGCGCGACAGAATGATGGCCATTTCCCTGTTTTCCGCCTTCTGCCGCAGCAGCTTCGGATTTTTTTCGATTCTGACGCCCTGATGAACAAACAGCGTCGCGTCGCCACCGTCGTCAACGATCAGATCGGGACCCGATCCGTCCGGCCAGGTCAGCGCCTGTTCCGTACACCACCAGTAGTCCTCGAGCGTCTCGCCTTTCCAGGCAAAAACGGCCGCCTTGCCGGCTTTGGCGATGGCCGCCGCCGCGTGGTCCTGCGTGGAAAAAATGTTGCAGGACGCCCAGCGCAGATCCGCGCCCAGAATCTTGAGCGTCTCAATGAGCATGGCCGTCTGAATGGTCATGTGCAGCGAACCCGTGATCTTCATTCCGGCAAGGGGCTTCTGGCGTCCGTACTTTTTCCGCACTGCCATGAGGCCGGGCATCTCGTTTTCCGCGAGCTGCATTTCCTTCCTCCCCCAATCGGCCAGAGACAAATCCGCGACTTTATATTTCAGGTTTTTATCAAGTTCCTGTACGGTCATATTTCCTCCCCCTGTTCATAAGTGATTTTTAACGGCGCTTACCGTTAGCATACCCTGGAAGCGAGTTCAACAGCTTTCCCGTCCGGAGCCCCAAAGACAAGAAAAGCACCCCCGGAAAGCCGCGGAGGTGCTCTTTTTTCAAAAGGTACCCTGAAGAACTACTTGGAAACTTTTTTGATTTTATTTCCGGCATCCACCAGAACGCACTTCGGTTTCCATTTTTTTGCCTCTTCGTCGTCCACCGCAACATAGGTGGCGATGATGACCAGATCGCCCTTGGCAACTTTCCGGGCGGCGGCGCCGTTGAGACAAATCGTTCCCGAGTTGCGCTTGGCCTTGATGATGTATGTCGAGAAACGCTCGCCGTTGTTGACGTCATAGATGTCAACCTGTTCGTAAGGCACCATGTTGGCTTCTTCCATCAGCCGTTCATCGATGGAAATACTGCCCTCGTAATGCAGGTCGGCGTCCGTAACCGTGGCGCGATGGATCTTGGATTTCATCATGAATCTCTGCATGGGTGTCAGTCTTCTCCTGTCTTTAGAATATCACGCCCTGAGCTCTTCGCCCAAAACGGAATTGTCAATCAATCGGGTTTTCCCCACTTTGACGGCCAGAGCCATGACGACTTCCCCTTGAATATCGACGACATCCTCCAGGGTGGCCGTGTCGCATATTTTCACATAATCGATATCGGTGAAGGGCGCGCCGGCAATCAGCCTTTGCGCCTGACCGATGATCACATCCGCCTTTCTTTCACCCGCGGCGTAAAGTTTCTGCGCCAGTTTCAGGGCGCCGACCAGCGTAAGGCCCGAGACCCGTTCTTCCGGGCTCAGATACACGTTGCGCGAACTCATCGCCAGGCCGTCCGGTTCCCGAAACGTCGGCATGCCGACAATTTCCAGGTCCAGATTCAGATCGGTCACCATGCGCCGGATGGCCGCCAGCTGCTGAAAATCCTTTTTCCCGAAAACCGCGCAATGCGGCTTTACGATATTGAAGAGCTTGCAGCAGACGGTGGCGACACCGCGGAAATGCCCGGGACGGGAGACGCCGCAAAGATTTTTTGTCACCTGCCCGACCTCGACATAGGTTTGGTAGCCGGCGGGATACATGTCCTCGTTGGAGGGGCAAAAGATCACATCGACACCGACGCTTCCGGCCATCTGGGCGTCCCGTTCAAAATCGCGGGGATATTTCGAAAAATCTTCTTTGGGGCCAAACTGTGTGGGATTGACGTAAATGCTGACGATGACCTCGTCCGCCAGGCGGCGGGCTTCTCTCATCAGCGAGAGGTGACCTTCGTGAAAGTAGCCCATCGTGGGGACAAAAGAAACCTTCTTCCCGGAAAGTCTGATGTTTTCCGAGTGAGACTGCATTTCTTTTGCGGATTCTATTACTTTCATGCTTTCATAAAAAAAGCCTCTCGCCGCAAGACGAGAGGCTGAACATGTTTTTTTCAGATTTCCTTCGTCTCAGTCCTTTCGGATCCAAGCGTGCGGCACACTAACAGGAAGGTTTTTCTTTGTCAAGAAATTTTTTACAAAAGCCCCCCGGATCGCAACGACTCCGGGGGGCTCTCTATTTTCACAGATCATGATTTTTTTCGCAGCGGCTACAACTCCTTCATTTTTTGTTTCGCTTCCTGATACAGCCTCATGACGCAGATG
>JAAYDW010000096.1 GCA_012729055.1 Deltaproteobacteria bacterium | reverse complement strand
TCACCCCCGGCTGATGGTTCCCGCCGAGGACGGAAACACCTATCACTTTGAAATGTTCAAGTCAATGATTTTGTCTGCTGCGGCGGCCTTACGGCCGGCCGAGGCGCTTTTTGAGGGCGAAGGCGAGCGCCTTCATTTCCGGACTTTTCAGCCACCAGGCGCTCGCAAGAAAAACCAGGCCGCCTGTGGCGATGGCCAGGACCAGGAAGAGCAGTCGGGACCGGAAGCCCGCCAGCGGATTCCACGGCATTGCGGTCTGCACCAGGAAAATACCGCCCAGCATGATGACCGACGCGGCGATGATTTTGAAAATGGACAGGAAAAAGGGGCGGTCGAGATAGCCGCCGATTTTCGTTTTCAGCACCCACGCGAGAATGAGGACGTTCGCCGCGGCGGAAAGAGACCCGGCCAGGGCGATGCCGTTGTGTTTCAGGGGGGACATGAGGATCAGGCTGAAAACGACGTTGACGATGAGCGCGATGACGGCCGCCTTGGTCGGCCACTTGGAATCCTTAAGAGAATAAAAAGCCGACACAAAAACGCGGAGCATCGCGTATGCCCACAGGCCCAGCGCATAGCAGAAGAGGGCCTGGCCCGTTTTGACGGCCGCGTCGGCGTCAAAAGCGCCGCGCTGAAACAAAACGGAGATGATCGGCGCGTTGAGCGCCATCAGGGCGGCCATCGACGGAATGGTCAGAAAGAGCATCAGCCGGAGCGAAAAGGAGATGCCGGATTTCAGTTCGTCCGTCCGCCCCGCGGCGACGTGTTTGGAAAAGCTGGGCAGGGCCGCCGTGCCGATGGCGATGGCAAAAATGCCCAGCGGAAATTCCATGATCCGGTCCGCGTAAAACAGGTAGGTGACGGAACCGGCCGGCAGCAGCGAGGCGAGAATCGTTCCGACGAAGACGTTGATCGTGCCCACCCCGGCGCCGAGGATGGCCGGCAGCATGAGCGCCCCGATCTGGCGGATGCCCGGATGCCGCAGAGAAAAACGAAACCGGAAACGGATGCCATATTTCCGGAGCGCGGGCCACTGCATGGCAAGCTGCAGGACGCCGCCCGCCAGGACGCCTGCGGCGAGCGCCATAACCGGCTGGGCGAAGAAATCGCGCAGGCCCAGCGTGGCCGCGATCATGGCGATGTTGAGCATGACGGGCGACAGGGCCGGCGCAATAAAGTGGCGGAATGAATTCAGGATGCCCATGCACAGGGCGACAAGCGCTATGAAGAAGATGTAGGGAAACATCAGGCGGTTCAGAAAAACGGCCAGTTCAAATTGTTCGGGATGAGCGATAAAGCCCGGCGCGATCAATCCGACGATCACGGGCGACAGGAGGATGCCGAGGACGGAAATCAGCGCCAGAATAACGGACAGTATCGAGAGCGCGTTCGACGCCAGGTCGAGGGCTTCCTCCCGGGTTTTTTTGTGCAAGTACTCGGTAAACACGGGGACAAAGGAAACGGTGAGCGAGCCTTCCCCGAGGAGGCGCCTCAGCATGTTGGGAATGCGGAAAGCCACCCAGAAGGCGTCGGTCATCCAGGTGGCGCCGAAGAAGGCGGCGATGACCATGTCCCGGACGACGCCGAAAACCCGGCTGACCATCGTGGCCGCGCCGACAATGCCCGCCGCTTGGGCGACTTTTGTGTTTTCGGATGGATCGGTGGTCTGTTCCATGTGCCTGTCCGCGCCGGCCGGCGTTGCTGCGGCCGCGCCTTTTCCTTTTCTTTCAGGAAGCGCCGGCGAGTTCGCGGAGCCTCTTTTCCAGAAGCGCCTTGTCGACGCCGCTTACCACAATCGTTTTTTTGCGCCCCCGTTCGCCCGCGGCGATCGTGATCTGGCTTTTCCTAAGCCCCAGCTTTTTTGCCAGCAGTTCGACGCAGGCGGCGTTTGCCGCGCCTTCCACCGGCGGCGCCGTGACTTTGACCTTCAGAACGCCTTCGGCAAACCCCGCGATTTGGGCCCGCGACGCGTGCGGATTGACGGAGATCTCGAAGGACAGACCGTTTTTGGTTTCGCGAATGAAGGGTGCGCCGGTCACGGGGCCCGCCTTTCTCTAGATGCCGCCCGCCAGTTGAATCAGGGTCTGCACCAGAAAGTACTGCAAGAAAATGATGATCAGCAAAACGACCAGCGGCGCAAAATCGATGGGCAGGCTGTGCCGCGGAATGATTCTGCGGATCGGCCGGAGCACCGGTTCGGTGATGCGGTACAGGAAGATCACGATCTTGTTGTAGGGATCGGGATTGACCCAGGAAATGAGCGCGCGCGCCACGATGATCCACAGGTAAACCGTAAGAAGGATGTCGATGATTCTGGCGATTGCGATCAAAAAATTGCCGGCGCCGATGCTGAGCATGAAGTCCTCCGTTATTGGCGGTGCGCTACGCTGCGGGCAGGGACAAGGCGAAATCCTGCAGCTGGGCGTTGAACGCTTCCGGCTGTTCCATCATCACCATGTGGCCTGCGCCTTCGATCAGGACGAGTTTTGCGCCGGAAAGGCTCCGGGCGATCTGTTCCGAGGCGGAAGGCGGCATCATTTTGTCCTCCGTGCCGCAGATGACAAGCGCGGGCGTCGTAATGCCGCCGATGCGCTCCGAGATGTCGAATTTGCTGCACGCCAGCATGTCGCCGGCCGTGACCTCGACACTGGCCGCGCCCAAGCTTGCCCGAAGCGCGTCGTAGAGCCGGTGCCGGTTTTCCTTGGCCAGGGAAAACTTGCACATCAGGTCCAGCACTGCCTGGGGCTCGCTGCGAAAACCGCTGATCATGTCCGCATTGACCGGCATGGTGACGCCCCCGCCCACGGGGATGATGCCGCCCGCCAGGCCGGGAAATTCGGCGGCGAAATCCAGTACGACGGCCGCGCCCAGCGAATGGCCGATCAGAATCGGTTTGGTAAGCGAAAGAACGCCCAGCATCTCCCGCAGGAAGAGCGTGTACTCCCGAATCTCCTGCCGGCCCGTTCCGGCGGATTCACCGTGTCCCGGAAGGTTGACGGCGGCGATATTGAACGCTTTGTCCAGTTGGGAATACTGGTAGAGCCAGGCGCCGGAATTGCCGCCGGAGCCGTGAATGAAAACGAGACTTTGCCTGTGTTCGCCGAAACGGTGCGGATTGATCCAGACCGCCGTTTGGTTTTCCTGTACGGTAAAATATTTCAGCATGGTTGACACCCTCCGGCAAGTGACTATCACAAAAGCAAATTTGAATGCAACGGAAGAATGGCGCGTTCCCAGGAATTGTATTGACAGAACGCCGCGAAAAAGTGCATGTAAAAAGCCATCACCCGGAGGTCTGACGAAAACATGTTTACAGGAAAGAATGTGGCCGTGATCGGCGGCGGGAAAATGGGCGGCATTATTGTCCGCGGAATGATTGAACGCGGCATTGTGGCTGCAAAACATATCACGGTGGCGGACATCGACAAAACGAGGCTCGAGGAGCTTCGGTCTTCTCTCGGCATCCGGACGACGACGGACAATCAAAAGGCCGCGCAAGGCGCGGACATCGTTTTGCTGGCGGTGAAGCCCCAGAACTTTCCGGAAGCCCTCAAACCGCTGCGGCCGGCCGTGACGAAGAAAAAGGTTTTCATTTCCATCGCCGCGGGCGTGAAGACGGAATTGATTGAAAAGCTTCTGACCAAAAGCCCCCGGGTGCTCCGTGTGATGCCCAACGTAAACGCGCTGGTCGGTGAAGGCGCCACGGCCGTGGCGCGCGGCCGGTTTGCACAGGAGGAAGACGCCAGGTACACGCTCGCCATCTTCAACGCCGTGGGACTGGCCGTAGAGGTCGAAGAAAAGCTGATGGACGCGGTGACGGGCTTAAGCGGCAGCGGCCCGGCGTACTGCTTCATGATGATTGAAGCCCTGACCGACGCGGGCGTTCAACTCGGCCTGGCGCGCGGCCTGGCCGAAACACTGGCGGCGCAGACGATGCTGGGTTCGGCGCGCCTGTGCCTCGAGGGCGGGCAGCATCCCGCGCAGCTTAAAAACATGGTGACCTCGCCGGGCGGCACAACCGCCGCGGGACTGAAGGTCCTCGAAGAAGGAAAGCTCCGCGCCACGCTGATGGCCGCGGTGGAGGCGGCAACGCAAAGGGCCAAAGAGCTCGCCGGCTGAAAAAACATCCGGATATTCGGAACAATCCGTTTTTAAAAATAACGAAAAGGAGGATCGGATAAATGTCGCTCAAGGCAGTGTTTTCGAATCACAGGAGAGTATGGCGTGCCTTATCGTTGTTGGTTTCTCTTGCCGCGCTGATGCTGGCGGGGTGTGCGACGGGAAAAACCGTTGCCGCGCCTCCGGCAACGGCCCCTGCGGTCAAAGCGGAAGCTCCGGCGGCCGTGGAGCGCCGGACGACGGAAGGCGTTGTTTTCGGAGCCGAAGATCCGGCCACCGGCACGAATGTCTGGAAAGCCATTCCCTACGCCAGGCCGCCGGTCGGCGCGCTGCGCTGGAAGGCGCCCCAGGCGCCCGAAAAGCGGCCGCAGCCCTTGAAGGCGAATAAGTTCTGCTCTTTGTGCCCCCAGTATATCGATCATGACCGCAATCCCGCGACCGCCCAGGTGGTGACCGGCAGTGAGGACTGTCTTTATCTGAATATCTGGTCGCCGAAAAACGCGGCGGGCAAACTGCCCGTCTTTTTCTGGATCCACGGCGGCGGCAACAGCATCCAGTGGCCGCTCCTGTCCTTGCAGAACGGCGGCTACCTGGCCGCCCGGGGCAATCTGGTGGTGGTGACGGTCAACTACCGTCTCGGGCCGATGGGATTTTTCAGCCATCCGGCGCTTGCCGCCGGCGATCCGGCCGGGGATTCCGGAAACTTTGCGCTTTTGGATCTGATGGCCGCGCTTAGCTGGGTGAAAGCCAACATTGCCAATTTTGGCGGCGATCCGGACAATGTCACGATTGCCGGCGAATCCGCCGGCGGCCAGAATGTCTATTGCCTGTTGAGTTCGCCCGCGGCGGCCGGCCTGTTCCATAAGGCGATTTCGCAAAGCGGCGTGATCCGTCCGTCGACGCCCGCGGCAGGCGCGGCGCATGTCAATGCTCTTTTGGCCAAGCTGCTTGTGAAGGACGGCAAGGCGGCCGATGCCAAGGCGGCAGCGGCCCTCGTTTCCGCCATGCCCGCGGCCAAGATCGAAAGCTATCTGCGCTCCAAATCGCCCGCCGATTTTCTGGCTCTCTATCCGGAAGGCCCGAGCGCCGGCATGATCCGGTTCCCCACGGCCTTCAGCGACGGCAAAGTCCTGCCCGCCGATTTTTACGGGGCGCTCGAGTCCGGAAACTACAACAAGGTGCCGCTGATTCTGGGCACCAACAAGGAAGAGGCGAAATTGTTTCTCCGTCTCTATCCGGTATTTGCCGGCTGGCGCCGGGACGGATCACTGCTTAAAGATCCGGCGAAAATGGAGCTGTACAATCTCGTGGCCAAATATCAGAGCGACAGCTGGAAGGTCATGGCCGTGGACGATCCTGCGCGGACGATGCGGGACAACGAAGGCCAGCCTTTCATCTTTACCTATCAGTTCCTCTGGGGCGCGGGGGGAGCGGCCAATCCCGTGATGGCCTTTCCGCTGAACGTACTCCTGGGCGCCTGCCACGCGATGGAAATCGATTTTGTCTTCGGCACACAAAAGGCGTCTCTGGGCGCGCTGGTCTTCAGCGACAAAAACAAGCCGGGCCGGACGGCCCTCTCGCAGGCGATGATGGACTACTGGGCGCAGTTTGCGAAGACGGGCAATCCCAACAAGCCGGGCCTGCCCAAGTGGTCGCCCTGGTCCAATATCGCGGGATTTCCCAAGACGCTGCTTCTGGACGCGGACCTGGAAAAGGCCAAGATCACCATGTCCAGAAGCGAGCTGACCAAGCAGATGGTTTTGGATGCCCTCCAGGCGGAGCCCAGGGAAAAGGAAATCCGGCCTTTGTGGGAGGCGTGGCCCTACCGGGGCCGGTAAAAGGCAAAATTCACAGAAAGGTGAGGATATAGAGAATGGAAGTAGCGGGAAAAGTAGTTGTTGTGACAGGCGCGGCCTCCGGCATCGGCCGGGGACTGTGCCAGAGGTTTGCCAAAGCAGGCGCAAAAGCAATCGTCGCGGCGGACGTCAATGAGGCGGGCGCGAAGGCCGTCGCGGCGGAAGTCGGAGGCGAAGCCGCGCTCTGCGACGTGCGCAAGGAAGAGGATATTGTACGTCTGGTGAAAATGACGGAAGACAAGTTCGGGCGCATCGACATTTTCTGTTCCAACGCGGGCATCATCGCCATCGGCGGATACGAAGTGGACAACGAAACCTGGCAGCGCATCTGGGAGATCAACGTTCTGGCGCACGTCTTCGTGGCGCGGGCGGCGATCCCCGGCATGATTGCCCGCGGCGGCGGAGCGATCATGATCACGGCTTCGGCGGCCGGACTTTTAAGCCAGATCGGCTCCCTGCCTTATTCCGTTACCAAGCATGCCGCGGTGGGCCTGGCGGAGAACCTGTCGATCACCTACGGCGGCCAGGGCATCCAGGTGTTTGCCCTGTGTCCGCAGGCGGTGGAAACGGCGATGACGCGCGATCACGAAGGTGGCGGCGTGGCCGGTGTGGACGGACTGATGAAGCCCGAACAGCTCGCGGACGCGGTCATGGAATCCTTTGCGGCCGATGAATTTCTGATTCTGCCCCACAAGGAAGTCAAAACCTACATCCAGAGAAAAGCGTCGGATTACGACCGGTGGCTGCAGGGCATGCGGCGGCTTCAGGAAAGATTCACAACGGGAGCGCCGTTAAAGCAAAAATAATTCGCAGGGCGGGAAGGGGGCCGGCCGGGCTCCCTCCCGCTCCATTTCAGGCAGGGGAGGTCGCGATGCGTCCGGACGAAAGTTGCGTCACAGTCAACACCCTTCACGATCTGGAGCAGGCGCTGAAAGACAGCGATCGGGTGGTGGCCATGGTGTATGTCACCTGGTGTCCCTACTGCCGGAAGGCGCTGCCGGTATTTGAAAAGCAGGCCGCGGGCCGCGGCCGGCAGATGCTTTTGGTGGCCGACGACGAGGAACACGTGGCCGATGCTTACGGCATCGACATTTTTCCGACGCTTCTCCTGTTTGAAAAAGGCCTGCCCGTCAAACGTCTGGACAGCCGGCCCGGCCAGGGATTGAACGACAAGCAGATCGCCGATTTCGTTCACTCCTGCTTTCTGGTTTGAAAATCGGCGTTCTTCGGAGTAAAACGCATTTGGATATTGTAGTTAAGTATTGCGGCGGTTGTAATTGTCAGATCGACAGATCCCGGATTCTTACAGACATTCAAGAAAAGCTCGACCCAGGCGATCGCCTGACCACCGATCCGTCGGGCGCTCCCTATGCGATCGGCCTTCTGGCCTGCGGCTGCACCTCGGCCTGCGCCTGGAAACCGGAAGTTGCCGCGCTGGCCGGCAAATGGGTGACGCTTGCCGGAAAGACGCTGGACAGCCGGGAGTTTCCCGAAGAAGAACTGGCGGCCGTCGCGGTCCAAAGAATCAATGAAATAAAAAAGGGAGGATAGGAAATGGATTTGCAATATCTGCTGTTGTCGGTGGAGGCCAACGTCGCGACGGTGACCATCAACCGGCCGGACAAGGGAAACGCTCTGGCGCCGCAGGTGCTCGAGGAGGTCGCGGCGCTGTTTACGGAACTGGGCGTGCGCGAGGATGTCCGTGTCGTCGTCCTCACCGGCGGCGAAAAATACTTTTCCGCCGGCTTCGACCTCAACGAGATCCGCAAGCTGGAAAAGGTTTCCAACGAAGCCTACATCAACTTATTTCACCGGGCGTACCGGGCGATTTTGTTTTGCCCGCAGCCGGTCATCTGCGCCGTGGGCGGCGCGGCCATTGCCGGCGGATTCGACCTGACGCTGATGTGCGACATCCGCTACGCGTCCGAGCGCGCCAAGTTCGGCCAGCGGGAAATCGTTCTGTCGCTGACGCCCGTGATGGATCCGCTGTGGCGGATCATCGGCCTGGGCCGCGCCAAGGAAGTAGCGCTCACCGGCCGGATTTACGACGCCTACGAAGCCGAGAAGATGGGATATGTGAGCAGAGTTTTCCCGGAAGGAAAGCTCCTGGAAGAGGTGGGGGCCATCGCCCGGGAAATGGCGACCTACGACCGGGGCTGCCTCAGAGAAACCAAGGCTCTGTCCAACAAGGTGCTCAATGAAGACCTTGACGGCGCGATGCGG
This sequence comes from Deltaproteobacteria bacterium, assembly GCA_012729055.1. Lineage (GTDB taxonomy): Bacteria > Desulfobacterota > Syntrophia > Syntrophales > Smithellaceae > UBA8904. Next base: position 1,612 of record JAAYDW010000096.1, on the reverse strand, counting down.
GTACAGGAATGGCTTTTCCGGACCTATATCGGTTCGGAAGACAACCACCAGCGCATCGACGCCCTGCAGGCGAAGCTCGCGGCGGCGAGGAAAAAATAAGGTTCAAGGCACAAAGCGGAAAATTGTTTTTGGTATAAGGAAAAGAGGCTTGCCGTCCGGAAGGATGGCCGGCCTCTTTGTGTTTGAGGTTGCAAAATCGTCGGCAGAGACGGTTCAAGAGCCGGGCGTTCCGATGTCCGGCCGGGCGGACAGATTCGCCATATCCTTAGTCGCCGTTAGTAAGCCAGCTGCTCGTGGCTGCGAGATTGCAGCGCAAAGAGGATTTCGTCTGCCAGTGAACCTCTGCATCATTTGCGTCAAACAGTTATTTTGTTCTTGCTTTCTTTTCAACACGTTGTATATTGTGCATCCAAGTTCCAAGACGCGTTGTGGGGCAAACGGATAGACAACCCCAAAGCTGCACGTAGTGGGATTAAAGGCACATCCAATCCATCCAGCCCCCATAATGGTCAGACATATTATCCCGGAAAGGACGTGAGGGATGATCCATGCTGCTTTTGAACAAGTATCATCACACAAATATTATCGTGCTGATTGGAGGGTGGAAGCTGATTTATCAAGACCTGGCCCTATGCTATGTGCGTTCATATTGTCATTAAGTTAAAATGTTAACAGCGTCCCTATGTTCGCTCCTATGTTCGCTCTATGTTCGCTATGTTCAGATTATTTGATGTAATCCGATTTATTGCTATAGTATTTAAGCTTGCGAATGTTTTTATTTTTTAACAGGTGAGGTTTTCAGTGGGTGCTTTTGAAAACGAAATTATGCTTTGGTTGCATGGTTTAAGACAAAGGATGTATAAACACGAAAGATTTACTTGGATTAATTTAGCCTTATCCATAATACCATCTCCTGTGACCGCCTTTCTCGCAGTCCTATTAGCGATTCTTCAATTATATCTTTGTTTCAGAGGAAAAATCCCTAATACAGAAAAAACTATTTTATTTATTTCCCTTTTACTTGGCGTCCTCAGTTTTATTTTGAGTTCATTCTTACTTATTTATCTTGTAAAAAATGGATGGTCACTATGGCATATGATTAATCCATTATGGTGGCTTTTCCCATTAAAACAAAAATTACTTAACCGCGACATTATAAACGTTGTAAGTGCGGTTACTGTAAAATAACGCTCTTATTGTTGGAGGAAAGATAATGGGAAATGAACATGAGATTATAGAAGTTGGAGATCGTCAATTACAGAATCAAGCAACAAAGGCATGTCCCTTTTGCGGTGAAACAATATTAGCTGTTGCAAAAAAATGTAAACACTGTCGTGAAACCCTTGATGTTGTTTTAAGATCAGAAGAAGAGTCACGCAGAGCAAATACCCGACATCAAGTATTTGTAAACCAAAATGTACAAACACCTATTCATGTGGAGCAAAGACGTAATTTTCCACAGGACGTATAGGGGACGCCCTTAATTTATTAAGTTGACAAATCAAGACGACTTCTGTACAAGGATTTCCATGCCGAGATCAGCCAGGTTAGACACTCCCGGCGCCTTGCATCACATCATGATCCGGGGGATCGAAAAAAGAAAAATATTCAG
>JAAYDW010000095.1 GCA_012729055.1 Deltaproteobacteria bacterium | reverse complement strand
TTTGTAACGTTCTGCCTACCGTTTGAAAAGTTGTTTTAGATCGTCTGTTTTTCAAACGCTAAAATCAACCAGTGGGTGGGGGATTTTCAAGTGGCCACAGGTGGGGGATTTTGGGTGGCCACCCGGGTTAATCATAACATAATGTTTGGGAAACCATTGGAAGTGTGGTAGGATAAACCTACAAAAAGTGTAAAATATTACAAATGTATATAATATCGTTTGCTTGAAAAATACTGAGGTGGCGGGAACCGTGGCGATCAAAATGACGCGACAGGTGAAAAATCAAGGGCGGCAAAGGGGCTTCACGATGCTCGAAGTGATCGCCGTTATCGTTATTGTCGCCATCCTCCTGGCCGTCGCCGTATCTAGGGTTGTATCTACACAGAATATTTCAGCTCTTACGGAAGCGGATGTTTTAAAAATGCATCTTCGGTACGCGCAGCTCCGCGCTTAGTGATGATGTTTCCTGGGGGATGTCTTTTAATGGAAATTCCTACACCCTTTTGCGAAACGGCAATACAGCGCCTTATAATTTGCCGAACGAAGATTCACCGACGCATGCGCTGCCCGGAGGCGTCGCCGTCTCCGGCAGTACGGTCACTTTTGATCAGTGGGGAAGTCCGGGAGATGCCAATATCCAAATTACAGTGTCAAATGGCGGAGGTATCATTATCATCACTAAAAATACGGGATTTATTCCATGAAAAAACGAGCGGAATGGAACATCAAAGGCTTCACAATACTGGAAGTGATTATTACGCTGGTTGCCGTTGCTGTTGTCGGGGCCATGATGTTTAACACACTCGGAACCTCCATGATGAAAAGTTCCGATCCCATCTTTCGCATGCAGACTTCCTTGAGCTTGCAGCAGATCATAGAAAACTTCGTAACGGCCTATGAAAAGTATTATGCGGGCGATCTTCCGGCGCTTCGTGATGCGATTGCGGGCGGCGTACTGAATCCGCCGGGAAATGAAGGGGCCGTCTTGGATAACACGTTCGGCGAGTACACGATTGTAGAAAACCGTTTTATAAAATTCAACGCATCCCATCAGGAAGAAACCGCAGCGCCAACCGATCCTCAGAATCTGCTGAAGGTGACTATTAAAAACAGCAACGGCGAAATCCTGACGTATATTTTTGCCGGGTAGAGGCGGAAATGATGAAATGCAGTGTCTTCGAAAATAAAGGTTTTACTCTCTTGGAAGTGGTCGTGGTGATGATCCTGGCCGGTGTTATCGCGGCGGCGGCCGTGTTTGGATATGTGCAGGTTGTGAAAGGGACGCTCTTCACCCAAAAAAATACGTCTACCATTCAAAAGGGACAAATCGCCATGACAAAGCTTGTCAAGGAATTTAATAACATCAACATCAGTTCCATTTCGGCTGCGGGTCAGACATCGATCACCTTTACGTCTATAAAAAACGCGGCACCGGAGACGCATACCGTATCGTTTTCGGGAGATACCATCCTTTACGACGATGATATTTTGACCGATCAGGTGAACGGTTTTGCTCTCAAATATTATGATAATTACGACAGTACGGGAGAAACCACCTGGCAGTCATCAAGGCGGATTATTGAAATTACACTCAAACTGAAAGGCGCGGAAGACGTGATATCGGAATTCAAAGCCAGAGTGAAACCGAGGAATGCCTGAAAATGAAAAACAATCGAAACATAAGGCAGAAGGGCGCCGTCCTGATCACACTGATTGTGGCGATCGTCGTCATTGCGCTGAGCGGCAGCGCAATGCTTTATTTCTCGACGACCTCTACTTTTGGTGAACTTTTTACCAATCGACAGGAGCGTGCTTACTATATCGGGGAATCGGGAATCAACTATGCCCTGCAACGTTATCTCGCCGACAAAACTCATCTCTTCCCGATATCCGCGCCCGCAATCAAAACGCTCTCCAGCGGCGATCAATTCAGTGTGACAAGCGAAATTGTCTACAAGGGGTCGCCGGCGGAGGCTTGGCTTGTAATCAAATCGACAGGAATTGCGGGGACGGGCTGGCTGACGACGAGACAACTGGTGACCAAGGAAATCAAAGAAGCTCTGGCCATGCCTCCGGGAATGGCGCCGCCGACGACCGATGCGAGCGGCGACCCCATTGGCTTTGATGAAAATACCACAACGCAACCGGGGGGCTTTAATCCTTTGGACGATAGCTGGTCAATAGTCGACAGTGACTACACAGATGCAATAACAATATCGGATACGGGTGACCTTTCGTTTAAAGGCACGCAGGCCATGATTAATCTAAACCCGTTGAATGTTAATCTTTGCGATGAATGGACGAACAACGGCAATTATTTAAGTTATATTTTACAAGCAAAAATTACAAACTCATCTAACGCGCAACACTTTCTTGTAGGTATTTCTTTCCGCGTTAAAGATAACTCGGAAACAAGCGATTCGTACGGCTTTTCCTTATTCAGATATGATACGACGAACTGTAATCGTGTTTGGTGTAACAACGAAAATGGAATTCAGCGTGTTTTAACGGCAGACAGAAAAGTTTACGCTGTTTTATGGAAAAGGATCTCAAACGTTTATACAGTCCTTGCATATACCGAAATGGTGGATTCGTTTAATATAGTTGAAAAAGATAATAAGGGTAATTTAACAGGTCAGATAAAACCATGGCCGACACTGGTTGTTCGGATTAATGAAAGAGTTGGCGGCAATTATATGAAGGCTTATATCAAGTCGCCCACAGATCCGGCCACAGGTTACGTTGATTGGAATATTTCAAATTTCGTACCCATCACATGGACTTATACACAAAGTCCATGTTCTTCAATACCTTGCACAGAAGTAGTCGACAACACCGCCAGATTTCGTACATCCGGATTCTGCGTGGGAACGACGCAAAATTGGCCGGAAGTGGGCATTCATGGTTTTTATGATACGAATTGTAACGATTGTCAACTATTCGATGACTTCGGAGCCTCCGTTTTGGGAACCGCCGGCGGCGGCAGCCAATATTGAGCGGTTGTATAAATTTTTCGTTCATGTTAAAAAACAATTCCATTTATCTTGAAAATTTTATACAGACAGTCCAACAAATGAATTGTGGTTGTGAAAATCCTACCCAGGGAGGAGGGTTCGGCGTGACTGATCAAAATGCTGCGTTGAAAGCAAAGCTTTTGGATATCAGTGATACCGCCGGTATTCTGGCGGAAGTGAAAAAAACAGCGTCGTCGATTTTGCCGGATTTCATTTTTCGCCGGTTCGATGCAGCGTTTAACGACGTGGATCGCCTGTTTCAGGGCCAATATGAAGGCTACCGCGCCTGCAACACCAAGTATCATGACTTCAATCATACCATGATGGTCCTCTTGGCCATGGCCCGCCTGATGCACGGGGCGACGGTCTCGGGCGTTCGCTTTACCGAAAAGGAAGTCAACCTGGGGCTTATCGGCGCGCTGATGCACGATACCGGCTATATCCAGTCCCTTGACGATTTTTCGGGCACGGGCGCCAAATACACCCTGATCCATATTCGGCGGAGCATCCGGTTTGTGCAGAATTACTATGCCCGGGAACCTTATTTCGCGAACGACATGAAAAACTTTCATGATATTTTGAATTGCACCGGTGTTTTAACGATGGTGAAGGACATCGTGTTCGAATCCGAGCATATTGCGCTTCTGGGGAAAATGCTGGGGACGGCGGATTTGCTGGGGCAGATGGCCGACCGCCTTTATCTGGAAAAACTGATGCTGCTGTACAGCGAATTTGAAGAAGGCGGCGTGCCGGGCTTTGACAGCGAGGCCGATCTGCTGCGCAAAACGGTCAGTTTTTACAAACGGACAAAAAACCGTTTTGAAGATGAATTCGGCAATGTCAATCGCTATATGGTCCATCATTTCAAAGAGCGCTGGAATATCGAATCCAATATCTATGAGGAATCGATCGAAAACAATATCAATTATCTGAAGTTTGTTCTTAAACATTCCCGGAAAAATATTAATCAATCTCTGCGCCGAAACTCAATCTCGCTGCAATAGCCGTGCGGAAAACCACCTCCGTAATCCCCCGCAGGCAGAGGAAAAGAGCGGTAGGGAACGGTCGCGATAACCTAAAGGTCACAAGACCGTTCCCTACATTCCTGGGTTATGCGGCGACACGTCCGCCTAACCTGAAGGGTCACGAGGGCGGACGACAGAAAGATGTCCCCCTCTGGAGGGGCGCGGGGGAGGTAATATTTGACATTTGTTTCGTGTATGCTATGAATGTCGGACCTTTCGGAATAAAGGTTTGAGTGGTTTTTTTTATTTTGGTATCGAAAAAATGAAACGGAATTTCGGGCGTGTTTCCTTATCGAAACGGCGCGAAGATGCTTGGTCAGGAGGGTATTGTGAAAATTAATGTCTGCAAGGGACGCCTGGCGGATGCGAAAAGCCAGGCTTTGATCATTCCCCTGTGTGAAGGGGGAACAACATTGTCCGGCGTCGCTTCCGAAGTGGATAAAAAATCCGGCGGAGTGATCGGCGAGATTTTAAAGAGCGGTGATTTCGAGGGGAAAACGGCGCAGCTCGCGGTTGTGTACAGCAGGGGAACGCCGGCTGCCAATAGAATTGTGCTTGTCGGACTGGGGAAAAAAGAAGAATTGAACCTGGAAAAAATCCGCAACGCTTACGCCCGGGCCATGCAGCATCTGCGCGCGATGAATGTTCAGGATGCGGCGGCGTCGCCGGAGCCGGACTGGACAACGGAACCCCGGGAGAAAATCTTTACGGCGGCGGCGGAGGCGGCTCTGCTGGGGCTTTACCGGTTCACGTCCTATAAAACCATCGGGCGCGACGATTTAAGGGAAATGCGCAAGCTGGATTTTTTTGTTCCGTCTGAAGATTACCCGTTGATACGCGGTGAAGTCGAAAAAAGCCGCGTCGTTGCCGAAGCGGTTTGCTTTGCGCGCGACCTGGTTTCCGCGCCGGCCAATGAGATGACGCCTTCGATCCTGGCCGACCACGCCCGGAAAATCGCGGTGAGAAAGCAAGTGACCTGCGAGGTGCTGGAAGCGGGGAAAATGAAGGCGCTGGGGATGAACGCCCTGATGGGCGTGGCGGCGGGCAGTCAGCAGCCGCCCAAGCTCATCATCCTGCAATACAGCGGCGGGAAGAAGACAGAGGCGCCGGTGGCGCTGGTCGGCAAGGGACTGACGTTCGACAGCGGCGGAATTTCCATCAAGCCGGCTGAAAAGATGGATGAAATGAAAACGGACATGGCGGGCGGAGCCGCGGTGCTGGCGGTCATCCGCGCGGCGGCGGATCTGAAGCTGCCGATAAACCTTGTCGGTCTGGTGCCGGCTACCGAAAACATGCCCGGCGGCAAAGCTTTGAAACCGGGAGACATTCTCAAATCCTATTCCGGTCAGACGATCGAGGTCATCAACACGGACGCTGAAGGACGGCTGATTCTGGCGGACGCCCTGACCTATGCCGCAAAATACAAACCGGCGGCGGTTATCGATGTTGCCACGCTGACCGGCGCCTGCGTTGTGGCGCTGGGCGAAGAAGTAATCGGGATGCTGGGCACGGATGAGAAAATGAAAAAGGACTTGAGCCGGGCGTCGCAGGCGACAGGTGAAAAAGTTTGGGAACTGCCGCTGTGGGATCATTATTCCGATCTGATAAAAAGCGACATTGCCGATTTTAAAAACACGGGCGGTAGAATGGGCGGAGCGATCACGGGCGCCGCGTTCCTCGGCAAGTTTGTCGGAAAGTATCCCTGGGTGCATCTGGACATCGCCGGGCCGTCCTGGTTTACCAAGGACAAACCCTATATCCCCAAGGGCGCGTCAGGCATTCCGGTGCGCCTGCTCCTGGAATATCTGCAAAATCGCTTGCAGGAATAGGGACTTTTCATTCGGACTTCCGGGCTGAACGGCGGCGAAATGTTTTAGATCCGGCCAAAGCCCTTGACAGCGTTGAAAAACATGAGTCGAAAGACAGGACATCTGCTCGACATCCAAAACCTGAAAACCGTTTTTGAAACGGTTCGGGGAAACATTCGGGCCGTTGACGGCGTTTCCCTGACGTTGAACGCCGGAGAAACGCTGGGTGTTGTCGGAGAATCCGGTTGCGGAAAAACCATGCTGGCGCTTTCCGTGATGCGGCTGATCCCGGCCAACGGTCGAATCGCCGAAGGCAGCATCCTGTTTAACGGAGAGGATTTGCTTTCGCTCGATGAGGATGCCATGCGGGCGAGGCGAGGCCGGGATATCGCCATGATTTTCCAGGAGCCGATGACGTCGCTTAATCCCGTTTTGCGCATCGGAGATCAGGTTGCCGAAGCGATCCGCCTGCACCGGCGCGTATCCTCCGCGGAGGCGCTGGAGATGAGCGTCAGGCTTCTGGAGGAAGTCGGCATTGCGGAGCCGGCGCGACGCGTGCGAGACTATCCCCATCAGTTGAGCGGAGGCATGCGCCAGCGGGTGATGATCGCCATGGCCATGTCCTGCCGTCCGCAGCTGCTCCTGGCGGACGAACCCACCACGGCGCTGGACGTCACCATTCAGGCGCAGATCCTGAACCTGATTACGGAGCTCACGGAAAAAAACAACATGGCAGTGATCCTGATCACGCACGATCTGGGCGTCGTCGCCGAAACGGCGCAGAAAGTGGCGGTGATGTACGCGGGGAAGGTTGTGGAAACGGCGGATGTCGAAAAATTGTTTAGGCGGCCTCTGCATCCGTACACGCGGGGCCTGATCGAATCGCGTCCCGCCGGCTGTTCAGTCGGTGCGGACGGGGGATCGGAATATCTCAAAACCATTCCCGGCGCCGTGCCGAGCCTGTACGACCTGCCGCCCGGCTGCCGGTTTTCAGACCGTTGCAACCGGGCGCAGGACCGCTGCCGGCTGGCCGAACCGCAACTGCGGGAAGAGGAAGAGAGCCACGGGGTGTCCTGTTTTTTCCCCGTGAAAAACGACCGGTAAAGGTAAAGGAGAGCGTCTTTCGTGGCATCCGTGTTGATCGATATCCGGAAACTGGAAAAGACCTATCCCCTGGGCGGCGGCATGCTGAAGGGACGATCCAGGATCGTCCGCGCGGTGGACGGAATCGACCTTACGGTTATGGAAGGCGAGACGCTGGGGCTTGTCGGCGAGTCCGGCTGCGGAAAATCGACGCTGGCGCGTCTCTTGATGCGTCTGGAGAAACCGGACGGCGGAGAAATCGTTTTTCGCGGACGGGACATTTCCTCTTTGTCGCCGGAAGAGATGAAAACATACCGGCGTCGCGTTCAGATGATTTTTCAGGATCCTTATTCCTCGCTGAATCCCCGCAAAACGGCGCTCGGCATCATTCGGGAGCCGCTCGACATCCACCGGATTGCCGGGCGGAAACAAAACCGGGAAACGGCGGCAGAGCTCATGACGCGGGTGGGATTGAGCGGGGAGCAGGCCGGACGCTATCCGCATGAATTCAGCGGCGGTCAGAGACAGCGCATCGGCATTGCGCGAGCGCTGACCCTGCGGCCCCAACTGGTCATCGCGGATGAACCGGTTTCCGCGCTCGACGCGTCGATTCAGGCGCAGATTTTGAATCTTCTCAAGGATCTGAAAAAGGATTTCGGGCTCACCTATCTGTTCATCTCTCACGATCTCAATGTCATCCGCCATGTATCCGACCGGATCGCCGTCATGTATCTGGGACGCATCGTCGAACTGGCGGAGAAAGACGATCTTTATCGCAAGCCGTTTCATCCCTACACGCGGATGCTGCTTGCGGCCATGCCGTCATGCGATCCTGGCCGGTCGGGACAGACCGTGACCATCCGCGGAGAAGCGGCAAAGTCCGATGAAGAGGGATGCAATTTCAAGAATCGCTGCGCGTACAGAATTGATATGTGCGATCGGGTCGCGCCTCAACTGAAAGCGATTTCGGAAAGGAGCCGGTGCGCCTGTCATCGTGCGGGCGAGATTTAACGTTATGGCAAGAGAAGAAAAAGTCACCTGGAAAAACGGTTCGTTGATTGGCGAGGGGCTGTGGTCCGATGCGGGAGGAGACGCAGGCGTCGTGGTCTGTCATCCGCATCCGCAGATGGGAGGTTCTCTGTACAACAACGTGGTGGAAACCGTCTGCGACGTTTTTTCTTCCGCGGGCTGTTCCACGCTGCGCTTCAATTTCCGCGGCGTCGGCGGGAGCACCGGCGTATACGATGAAGGGGAAGGGGAGATGCAGGATGTTTTATCGGCCTGCGAATTTGTCAAAGGCCGCGGAGTAAAACAATTGACGCTGGCCGGTTACTCATTCGGCGCCTGGATCTGCACCCGGTTGCTCAACGTTCAGGCCTCGCCGGCCGCTCTGGTGATTCTGATTTCGCCGCCGCAGAAATATTTTGCGTTCCGGTGGAATGGGCTTGAAAATGCCGTGAAATGGATCATCTGCGGAGACAGCGATCCTTTTTGCGATGTGCGCGATCTGGAAAAAAAAGCGGCAACGATCGGAGCCGGGCTTGTCATTTTAGAAGAAACCGACCATTTTTACGCCGGCAGAGAATCTCTTTTAGCCCGCATTTTAGAACAAAATATTTTCGAAAAAAAAGCTTGATTTTAATAAAAATGGTGTTAAGGTCGATCGCAATATTATAAGGAAGTTGCACGTTACAAAAGAGTTAATTGGTTTTTTTGTCAGGTAATCTGTAGTGCTTAAAACTTACAAAGATGGAAACAAACCGCAGGTAATTCTTGATGCAAAAAGAATTAAGGCGGTTTTTTTAGTTTCTGAGGGCCTGCCGCCCGAAGAAGCAAAATTTTGAAAGGGGGACTTTTAGCATTGGCAGAAGGAAAAGTGAAGTGGTTTAACGAGAAGAAGGGGTTTGGCTTCATTGAAAACGATGAGGGTGGAGATGTGTTCGTGCATTACAGCGCCATTTCCGGAACGGGGTTTAAAACTCTTTATGAGGGTCAGAGAATTCGTTTCGACATCGAACAGGGTAACAAAGGACCCAGCGCTGCAAATGTTACGCCGCTCTAATCAATCCGATTGTTAACTCTCAACGAAAATGCCCCGCACCGCGGGGCATTTTTTTTGCGGGGAAAAAACATAAAAAATGAAAACCAATCTGATCGTCATACTGGGCCCGACGGCGTCGGGAAAAACGGCGCTGGCGGCGCGGCTGGCGGAGGATTTCCGGGGCGAAGTCATCTCGGCTGATTCCCGCCAGGTCTACCGGGGAATGGATATCGGCACCGGCAAGGATTTGTCCGAATTCCGCCGGCAGGAAAAAACCATTCCCTGCCATCTGATCGACATTCTCGATCCGCAGCAGGAATTCAACGTCTATGAATTTCAAAAGCGTTTTTATCGCATATTTGAGCGTCTCGCTCAACGCAAGACGCTGCCGGTTCTGGTGGGCGGCACGGGGCTTTATCTGGAATCCGTTCTCACCGATTACGTTTTGCCCCCCGCCCGGCCCGACGAA
>JAAYDW010000094.1 GCA_012729055.1 Deltaproteobacteria bacterium | reverse complement strand
CGGCCAGCGGCAGGAAACTGACGATGAGCAGGTAATGAAACATTCTCACCCGCAGGGGGTGCTTCAGGATCAGAAGTTCGTGATGCATGGAAAATCCTCCTTATGAGACGAGACCCTTGGTCCGGTTGATGTAGCTTGTGTGCAAAAGTTCGTGGGAGAGATGCCCCAGCGGTTCGCCGCCGAATTCCCGATAGTAGCGGGCGACGGATTTGTTGGCATGGCTGACCCGGACGGCGGCCCGGGCGTCATCCTGGTAGAGCCCTTTCGTGCGCGCCCTGATGTAGTCGTTGTTGGACGCCACGATCGTTCTGATCCAGACGACGGGCAGCGCCAGAAAGGCGACCACAATGCCGCCGATCGTGATGAATTCGCGGCGGCTGAGCGCCGGCTGATTTTCAATGTAGCTTAAGCTTTGCTTTTCCATGGATGTTTACTCCTTTCCGTTTCAGTTCCAGGCAAACCAGGGGCGGATCGCGCCCAGCCAGGATGATCCGTTGCCGTAAACCGGCTGACCTCCGCCGTTGACGCAGCCTCCCGGGCAGTTCATGACTTCGATGAAATGATAAGGCGACGTTCCGGCGAGGACGTCGCGCAAGAGGGGGTCGATGTTTTGCGCGATGTTGTGCACGACGGCCAGATGGAGGGTGACATCCTGATTGTATTTGGCGTCGCAGAGTGTGACGGAAGCGCTCTTGACGCCTTTCAATCCCCGCACCGGCCTGAAGTCCAGCGGCGTGAGTTCCTTGCCGGTTATCACGGCGCAGGCGGTTCTCACCGCCGCTTCCATCACGCCGCCCGTGTTGCCGAAAATGGCGCCCGCGCCCGTGTAGTCGGCCAGGAGCGTGTCGCCGGCGCTGTCTTTCTGCGCCGCCAGATCGATGTTCAGCTTCTTGAAAAGGCGCGACAGATCGCGGGTGGTCAACACCGCATCGACGTCGGGATAGGCCGCGCCGGCCGCGGTGTTGTTGCGTCGGTTGTAAAGAAAAGCCTGGTTGAATTCCGGCCGGGACGCTTCGAGCTTTTTGGCCGTGCAGGGCATGATGCCGACGGTGTAAAGCCTGTCGGCCGGTTTGTTCCAGACCTTGGTGCCGTAAGTTTTAGCGACGGCGCCGGCCATCTGCTGGGGCGATTTTGCGGAAGACAGATGCGGAATCAAAGACGGATATTTCGTTTCGACAAAGCGCACCCAGGCCGGACAGCAGGAAGTGAACTGGGGCAGCGGGCCTGCGGCTTCGCCGTGCGCGCCCTTCTCGCCGAAAACGGCCCCGCGGGCGCGGGCGATGAATTCCGAACCTTCCTCCATGATGGTCAAATCCGCGGCAAAGTTGTTGTCGAAAATTTCAAAGCCCGCCTTTTTCATGGCTGTGTAAAGCTTGCCCGTGGCGAGCGTGCCGGCGGGAAGTCCGAAGTCCTCGCCGATGGCGACACGCACGGCGGGCGCGATGATGCCGACGACCGTGGACGTCCTGTCCTGGAGACGGGCAAGGACGTTCTCGACGCTGTCGGCCGTTTCATAGGGCGCGCCGAACGGACAGTTGATCAGACACTGGCCGCAGCTCAGGCAGGCGTCGACATCGATGCTGTGCGTTGCGCCGAAAGCGCCCGTGATGGCGCCGGTCGGGCAATGGCGTTTGCAGGCGTCGCAGCCCTTGCAGTCGGACGCCCGAATGGCAATAACGCCGGGTATTTCACCCGCTTGGTACGTTTTTGCAGTAGCATTCATTTTCCTTTATCCTTTCTGTTATTGAGTCACTCCGGGAAAAGAGCTTTTATTTTTGTTTATGCTTAATTAGACATAAGTCAAAAAAAGCATAATAAGGGATTTCCGTCAAGTGCTTTTTGGAAATACAAACGCAAAACGTGCGGCGTTTAAAAAAGCTTTGTCATTTCGACCAAAGGAAGCTATCTTTTACCAAAATCAATGCATAAGGAGATCAGAGGGTGGAAGGCTGGACGGAAGAAGAAATCAAAGATAAAAAACTGATGGCGCCCTGCGGCCTCTACTGCGGCGCCTGCGGCGTATACATCGCCACCCGGGACAAAAACGAAAAGTTCCGGAAAGTCATGGGCGATCTCTACCAAACAAAGCCCGAAGAGACGGCGTGCCGGGGCTGCATGCAGAGCAATCCGCCGCAGCAACTCTATCTTTACTGTTCCATGTGTGAAATCCGCGACTGCGTCCGCGGCAAGGGCTTTTACTCTTGCCACCAGTGCGACCGGTGGCCCTGCGCCATGATTGAAAGTTTCGGTCTGGCCACGGGACGCCGGGTGATGCAAAGGACGATTCCGATCTGGCGCGCGAAAGTCGCCGAACTGGGCGACGAGAAAGGCTCCGAAGAATGGGCCCGCTTGGAGCTGGAGCTCTACCACTGCCCCTTCTGCGGCAAGCCGCTCTTTCGGGGAGCCAAACGCTGCCGCGCCTGCAAAGCGGATGTTGCCGAGCTGCTCGACGGAATGTTGTGAAGCCCGGCAAAGCGCCTCATGCCACACGCGGGACACGTTCCCAAATATCTGCGTTAGCGCTCTGCTTTCATGCCCGGCAATCTTTTTGCCGCAACCGACGCAAGGGCTTCCCGTTGTGAGATGTTTCGGTCGTGAAGGAAGTTTCTTCCCCCCCTCCCTTTCCGAGATTTTTACTCTTTTCTTCCGTGAACAAATCCTTTAGTATGACCTCTCATAAAGCAGGGCAGCCCGGACCGGGCTGCGCGTCTGATTTTCTTTACTGGTTCTGCCATCCACCATTGAACCAGGACGTATCGAAACCGTCAAAATAACGGCGAGCGAGCAGCACGGCTCCCCCGGTCGGCAAAAAAGCATGAAAATATTTTTCACAAGACTTCTTCCTGTCAAAAGGATCGCCGCCGTCAATCTGTTTGGCGCCGTTCTTGCGCCCAAAAAGGGAAAAATCACGCAAACGATTCTTAACCATGAAACCATCCACACGCGGCAGATGAAAGAGATGGCTTACATCTTTTTTTACCTGTGGTACCTTGTGGAATGGCTGATCCGGCTTTTCGGAAGAGACAGCGCCTACCGCCGGATATCGTTTGAGCGGGAGGCCTATCTTCATGAACAGGACGGATCTTATCTGCAAAGACGAAAACCTTACGAATGGGTCAAATATGTATAGCCGCAGCACCGCATCATGCTCAGGAGAGAAAAAATGACAGACCAATGGAACGCGAGCCGGAAAAAAATTCATGCGCGAACCATCACCATATCGACGTACGACCATGACGGTTCGCGGATTGTTGTGGAAGGATTTCTCAGGGACGACCGCTATGTGGACACGCGCGTGATCACCGGCGAAGTCTTTCCCAGCGGTACGCTTCATCACATGGGCATCCGGCTGCTGGTGAATTGTTCCACGCTGGTCATTGAAGACCTGGAGATGGAGCTCATCTCGGTTCCGCGGGAGGTCTGCCGCGAAACGATGGGTTTTCTGGCGCCGGTCAAAGGCATGACCATCGCCCGGGGATTCACGTCCAGAATCAAAAAGCTGGTCGGCGGCGAGAAGGGCTGCGCGCACGTGGTGGAGCTTTTGCTGGCGATGGCCCCGGCCGTCTTGCAGGGCGCGGCCACCCATCGCGCGCATCATCCTTCCACCGTTGATTCCGGACAGGCGGGGATGATCCTGAAATACCTCGTCAACACCTGTCACGTCTGGCGGGAGGACGGCCCCTTCGTGGCCCGGCACAAAAAATTGATCGAAAAGAAAGCAAGTGAAGAACGACCCGGGGGCAAAATCAGACAATAAGATGCGATAGCGACGTTGCGGAAAGCGGGCGGGAGCGTTAACATCCCGGTGTTCCTGCTCTCTCTTTGCGGTGCTTTTTTGAGGCACTCTGCCGGGTTATCCGGAGATTGACATTTTCCGGTATCCGTGTAACTTCAAAATTATTGTGCGTCCGGTTTGCGGAGAGTAATGTTTTGGAAAATCGGGGATTATATTTTTCTGCGCGGGAGATCGACGGATGAAAAGACCGAACATTTCAGTTTATGCTCTTTGGTATTTTCTGGTTGCGGCCATTTTCCTGGCGACCGGCTGTGGCGGAGGCGGCGGAGGCGGCGGGGCAATGGCTCCCGGCTACACGATTTCCGGGACGGTGGATGGAGCGAATGATGTGGCCATTCATCTCGTCAAGGCGTCCACGGGAGAAACGACAACCGCGACAACCAGCGCCGATTTCAGTTTCAAGGGCCTGTCGAACGGAACCTACACCGTAACGCCCGTCAAGGAAGGGCATTATTTCAATCCTGTCAGCGCGGTGGTTGTCGTAAGCGGAGCAAATGTCACCGGCGCGAACTTTACAGCTTACGCCACCGGCTCTTCGATCCACAGCCTTTCCGGAACCGTATCGGGTTCCGTCAGGCAAGGAGTGAGGATGACGCTCAACGGCACAGCCGATGCGGCAGCGGCTTCCGGCGGATCGAGAACCGACGGCGGCGCGGCGCTTGCGGGCACAGTCGTCACCGATTCGAACGGCCATTACAGCTTTTCCGGTATTCCCGGAGGCAATTATACCGTTACTCCGGTTCTGGCAGGATACGATTTTACTCCTCCCGCCGCTCCGGTGAGCATCAGCGGCTCAGACGCAACCGGCGTTGATTTCACATCGGCCCCGACGCCGGAACCCACCTACAGCATCTCCGGCAGGGTCAGCGGCGATACCGCCGGCGATGTCACTATTCAACTCACCGGCGCCGCCACCGCAGCGACCACGACCGATGCGGACGGCAACTACATTTTTTCAGGACTGTACAACGGACGCTACACGGTTACGCCCTCCAAAAACGGCTTTACCTTCAGCCCGACGAGCACGGCTGTCATCCTGAACGGGGCAAATCAAGCGGGAAAAAACTTTACCGCGACGAAAATCCCGGCCAAGTATACGATCTCAGGCACGGTGTCGGTAGGCGCAGCGGGAGCGGGATTCACAAGGCTAAATCAGGTTCAGGGAGTAGAAGGCGTTCTGATGACCCTGAGCGGCGATGCCGCGGGGACCACCACCACCAATGCGTCGGGCAATTACAGTTTTTCCGGCATTGTCGAAGGCAGCCGGTACACCGTAACGCCGTCGGCGGCAGGGTATACGTTCAATCCGGAAAACCTGTCGGGAACCGTCGTCGGGAATACCCCCGGAGTCGATTTCGCCGCCATTGCCAAGCCCTCGGTCACGTGGAAAGAGTTCGCGCTGACGACGTCGGCGGGCGCAACGGCCGGCTGGCGCCGCCGCACGCTGAAATTCGAAGACGCGAACCCCGGAATCCTGTTTGCCGCTTCGTCGTGTCTGAACAGTTCGGGCAGCACCGCCTGTCCGGCCGCGGGGTCGCTTACCTGGACACAAAATGCCGATGTCATCACGGAAAGCGGGTCAGCCGCGGATAAAAATGTTCACATGACCGTAACGTCCTCGGGCAATTTCATCGCGGGAACCGGCAACAGCGCCGGCGCATCCTACTCACAGTTGCGCATCGCCCTGAAGGTTCTGCCGGGCGCTCTTTACGCCGGCGCCGATTTGCAAAGTAAGACGTTTGTTTTTCATGAACTGGTTCTTGGCTCTGCGACAAAGTGGCGTTGGGGCAGCGGCTATACGGATGCTGCGGGCGCCGTTACTCTGACAAGCCTGTTTGAACCTTCCGGCGCGACCGCGCCCGAGGCCTGGGGAACCCTGAATGTGGACGCGAACGGCACGGTCACGATCAGCGGGATAGCGACATTTTCGGGATTTCTGGCGGACGACAAGAAAACGGTCGTCGGGACCTATACGAGCGGTTCGACCTACCGCCTGATGATTCTGCAGGTGACGGCGCGCAACGACTATCCGGCGGGACCGTTGTTCGCATCCGTCTGGAAAAGCAGTTTTCTGGCCAAAAGCACCAGCATCCCTCTGGTCGGCGTTCAGGCGGGCTGGATTTCCTGCACCAACACGGTGGACGCCGCAGGCAACATGACATTCGGCGAGGACTGGACCAGCGACAACAATCAGTTCAGCAGCAACAGGCCCACCGACGCCTTCAACGGAACAATCACTTCGTCGGGCAAGGTCGCCATGACCGACAGCGGCTATGACGGACAGGTTTCCGATGACGGGAACTTCCTTGTGGGAACCATGACGCTGGAAGTGGATATTATGGGAAGCCCGATTTATATCTATTTGCTCCAGGTCAGCACCCGGTGAAACAACCCGGCGGGTGAAAAGGCCGCAGGAAGCTGCAAAGAAAAAAGTATTCCGGTCGATCCCCGAAGCAAAACTTCAGACGGGATCAGGTCGTCGGGGCGGATGACAAAAGCCGTCCGGCCGGTTTGGGCGAAATTTTTGATAGATGACCTGTTGGAGAGGAGATTTTGATGAGCGCAAGGTTCTTGGAGGGTAAACCTGTCGCGGACGCGGTTTTAGCCGACGTGGCCGCCAGAGTGGAAAAGCTGAAACAGAAGGGAATCGTTCCCGGCCTCGGGACGATCCTGGTGGGTGACGATCCGGCCAGTGCGGGTTACGTGAGGAAAAAGCACGAAACCTGCCAGACGGTCGGCATCCGGTCGTTTGATACGCGCATCGGCGCGGACGCCGCGCAGGCGGACCTGCTGGCGGCCGTCGCTGCATTCAACGGCAATCCGGACGTGGACGCCTTTATCATCCAGAACCCCGTTCCCAAAACGTTCGACTTCAACGAAGCGCTGCTTTACATGGATCCGCAAAAGGACGCCGACGGTTTGCATCCGATCAACCTGGGTAAGCTTGTCCTGCAGGAGCCGGGGCCCCGTCCCTGCACACCTTCCGGCATTCTGGCCATGCTCGCCCATTATCAGATTCCCGTGGCCGGCAGGGAGGTGGTGGTCCTGGGACGCGGTCCCACGCTGGGGCGCCCGCTGGCCCTCATGCTTTCTTTAAAGCAGCGCGGGGCCAACGCCGCCGTGACGGTCGTGCACACGGGCGTTCCCGACATCTCCCGCTACACGCTGCGCGCGGAGATTCTGGTGGCCGCCGTGGGCGTGCCGGGTTTCGTGACGCCGGAGATGGTCGGGCCCGGCGCGGTCGTCGTGAGCGGCGGCATTTCCTGGGAGGGGAAAAGACTGCTTCCGGACGTCGCTGAATCCGTGGCGGAAGTCGCCGGCTGGATCACGCCCCGTCTGGGCGGCGTCGGTCCCACCACGGTTGCCCTCCTGCTGCAAAATACGGTGGAATGCGCGGAGAGAAGGGCGGCGAAAAACCGCTGAGGCCGCGTCTGCGGGGATCTATGTCGCTTGCAATTATTGGATGGTTGTTTACGGCCGGCGTGCTGGCGCACAATGCGGAGGAGGCCTGGAGGCTTCCGGCCTGGTCGCTTTCCGCGGGACGGTGGCATCCGCCGGTCGGCCCCCGCGCGTTTCGCTTTGCCGTCGCCGTTTTGTCCGTCCTGCTTGTTCTGTTCGCACTGATGGCGTCTTTTTCCGAAGCCGGGAGCATCGGCGCTTATCTGATGGCCGGCTACGTTCTGGCCATGGTGCTGAACGTGTTTTTCCCCCATGTCCTCGCCACCGTCGTGCTGCGGCGCTACATGCCCGGCACGGCCACCGCGCTGATTTTCAACCTGCCCCTGGGACTGTGGTACCTCAACCGCGCCCTGGCCGAGGATCGCATCGCGGGGAGCGTTTTTGTCTGGGCCGGCCCGGTGGTGACCGCCGGCATTCTGGCCTTGATTCCGGTTTTGTTTTTCCTCGGCCGAAGGTGGTTTGCCGAGCCGCGCTGAAGGGCCGGTTTGTCAGGCGACGTTTTCTGTAATCGCCATAAAAGCGTTTGGGGGAAGTAAGATCAGGAGGCTGCTATGGACCTGGAAATAGTGTGCGACTGTTTGGAGGCAGACTGGAAAACGGTGGCCGAGACGCTCCAGCGCGTCGGAATGTCGTATTTCGCTCCGGAGGTTCACCGCCGGGCGTTTGAAGCCAGCGATCCAGTTGTTTTCGTCTACCGGGAGGGGCGGCTTATCGGATTCGGCCGGGCTTTGTCCGACGGCGAATACCAGGCGGCCGTTTACGATGTGGCGGTCGTTCCCGAATTTCAGCGCCAGGGGATCGGCCGGATCATCATGCAAAAAATCCTGGAGCGGACGGCGGGATGCAACGTCATTTTGTATGCGTCGCCGGGAAAGGAAGGCTTTTATCGTTCGTTGGGGCTGAGGAAGATGCGGACCGGCATGGCCCTTTTCCGCGATGTGGAAAAAATGGGGGACGGCGTCTTTACGGACTGACGAGGGGCGGCCGTGCAAAAGGTTGGGAGCTGCACAGGGAAGGGAGATATGGAAAACGCCTACGTTCACGGATATCATGTACGCGAAAATCTTCGTCTGCAGGATCAGGCCTCCACGCTGGCCGAACTGCTGCATGCCGATACGTCCTATCCGGCGGGCAGCCGCGTTCTGGAAGCCGGCTGCGGCGTCGGCGCGCAAACCCTCACGCTGGCCAAAAACAGTCCCGGAGCGCTTGTCACCTCCGTCGATATTTCAGAGACGTCGCTTGCCGAAGCTGAAAAAAGCGTCCGGGCCGCCGGTCTGGCCAACGTCGAATTTCTGCGGGCGGACATTTTTAACCTGCCTTTCGGGCTCGATGCCTTTGACCATATTTTCGTCTGTTTTGTCCTGGAGCATCTGTCCCGTCCCGTTGAGGCGCTCCGCGTCCTGAAGGGACACCTCAAAAAAGGCGGCACGCTGACCGCCATCGAAGGCGACCACGGCTCCGTTTATTTTCATCCGGAAAGCGAAGCGGCGCACCGAGCGATTGCCTGCCAGGTGGAGCTGCAAAAGCGCGCCGGCGGGAATGCCATGATCGGTCGGGAACTCTACCCGCTCCTGCGCCGGGCGGGATTTGCAGCTGTAACCGTGTCGCCCCGCATGGTGTATGTCGATGCGAGCAAGCCGGAGCTGGTAAGCGGATTTACGCGAAAAACCTTTACGGCGATGACCGAGGGCATCCGCGAGCCGGCCCTTCGGGCCGGACTCATTGCGCCGGACCTGTTTGACCGGGGCATCCGGGATCTGTACCGGACGGCCGAAGCGGACGGTGTGTTTTGTTATACGTTCTTCAAGGCCGTGGCGGCTAAGTGACGGTCAGCTGCCGGCAAGCGCCTTGCGGATCGCCGCGCCGATGTCGGCTCGCAACGCCTCGTCTCCACCTGCCGCCTGATATCATGCGAGGTTTCCAGCCCCCGTAACGGACTGTATTGGAAGGAAGAAGATTTTTTGTTTTCCGCCTGTCTCGATGGCCTTGCCGGATCGCCGACCTCCTTTATTACTTTAATGAATTGATATTTTTTTCTTGCGGAAAGTGAAAAATGCTTGACAGTATATAAAATTGATATATATACGAGTTATGTAATCGGCGCAGTTGATGATAAGGAGAAAAAATGTCCGTCAAGTATGCCATTTTGGGATTATTGCATTACCGCAACATGCATGGCTATGAAATCAAAGGCCATATTGAGCGCCATTTCGGACACATG
>JAAYDW010000093.1 GCA_012729055.1 Deltaproteobacteria bacterium | reverse complement strand
CCGGAAACACGTAATATCCGGGCACAAAACTGCTCTTGCGGTTGCGCCGCACCAGGAGGACCTCGATGCCGGGCGCAGCCGCGCCCGCGCCGGGCCGGAGCAGGATGACGGTCGCGGCGTCTACCGGAACAGTTGCCATGGAAGTCTTTTCCTTATCATCAGGGAGCCATGACCCATTTTCATAACGCTCGCCGTCTTTCTTTACGGGTGTCTTGTCCGTCGAAAAAATTAACAGGACGAAAACGCCGGCGGCGATCGTTAAAACGTAAACAGCGTGAACGGCGAATAGAGCTCGGAGCGGGAAGACGCCCATTCGGACGGATCGATAAAGCCGTTTTTGTTTTTATCCAGGGTGGAAAACCGCTTCTTCGCCGCCCTGGCAAACTCCTTTTTGAGAAGCCCCCCGTCGCGGTCGGCGTCCACTTCCTGAAACAGCCGGTCGGCATCCGCTTTCTTCATGGCCGGAAGTTCGTTCCGGGTCAAAACGCCGTCCGAATTTTTATCGTACCCGTCAAATGCGCGCGCGACGGCGTCCAGATATTCTTCCTCGACCACTTTGCCGTCGTTGTTTTGATCCAGCTTCGGCAAAGCCTTTTCCGCGGCCGCCGCCGACCAGGCGGCCACAAACAGCAGCGCCAGGATGAGCAGTATTTTTTTCGCGACCATCATCAGAAGTCCCTCGGCAGATCTTCGAGTTCGGCCAGCGAAAAGACCGGTCCGTCGGAGCAGACGTACTTGTAGCCGACGTTGCAGCGGCCGCATTTGCCGATGCCGCACTTCATGCGCATTTCCAGCGACGTCAGAATGTTTTCCTTGGAGAAGCCCAGTTCGAAAAACACCGGCAGCGTGAACTTGATCATGACGGGCGGACCGCAAATCACGGCGACGGCGTTTTCAGGCGACGGCGCAACGTCCTTGCAGACCGCCGGAACGAAGCCTTCCCGTCCGGTCCAGGTTTCATTGCCCTTGTCGACGGTGATGATGGTTTTGATGTCGCTGCGCTTTTCCCAGGCGGCCAGTTCATCCTTGTAGCAGAGCAGGCCGGGGGTCCGCGCCCCGTAAATGACGGTGATGTCGCCGAAGCGGGAGCGGTTGTCCTTGTGCAGCATGTACTTCACCAGCGACCGCAGCGTGGTAAAGGCGAATCCGCCGCCGACCACGACGATGTTTTTCTTTTCCAGAAATTCGATCGGCCAGGAATGCCCCAGCGGCCCGCGCAGACCGATCCGTCCGCCTTCGTCCATGTCGTGCAGCGCGGAGGTGACGAGCCCCGGCAGAATCGCTCCGGCCCGCTGCACCGTGAATTCCACATAGCCCGCGTCGGTCGGCGCCGAGGCGATGCCGATCGGGGATTCCCCCTTGCCGTAAATCGACAATTCGGCGAACTGGCCGGGCAGATAAACGAATTTCTGCTCGTCGTCCTTGTTGACGAAGGTGAAGCGGAAGGTCTTGATGTCGTGCGTATCCACCTCGTCGATGATTTTGGAGATCTCCACCGGCATGGGAATGTAGGGGTTGTTTTCTGACATATGATTAAATCCTCTTTTGAATCTTCAAATATGACCTTGAACCTTGAGCCTTGAACCTTGAGCCTTACTTTACATCCTCTTGTACCATTTCGCCTGCACCGCCTGCTCGACGATGGAAAAGATATCGATGTTGACCGGGCAGTAGCGCGTGCAGCGGCCGCAGCCGACACAGGAGATCGGTCCGTACTTGCGGATGTGGAACGAGTATTTGTGGCAGATCTTCTGGCGCAGGCGCTGATACACCTGGGTCCGCGGATTGTGGCCGCTGGCCTCCAGCGTGAAGTCCGTGAACATGCAGGCGTCCCAGACGCGCCGGCGCACGCCCTGGCCGAATTGCGTTTCGTCGCAGATGTCGAAGCAGTAGCAGGTCGGGCAGACGAAGGTGCAGATGCCGCAGCTCAGGCAGGCGTTGGACACCTTGGTCCAGAAGTCCGTGTTGTGGAAGATCGCCTCGAACTCCTTCGCAATCGCCTCCGCGTCGACGCAGGTGTAACGGGTTTTGTAGTCGTGCCCCTGCGCGATGTAGTCGTCAAAATATTTCCGCTCGTCCGGCGCGGCGTCCGTAAGCCCCGCCAGGCCGCCCAGCAGATTTTCTCCCCGCGGGCTCACGGCCTTCAGAAACAAAACATCGTCCCGGCGCAGCATGAAGACATCGCTGCCGTCGGGATCGGCGGCGCCGATGCCCAGTGTGTGGTAAAACTCCGCCGGATCCGCTTCTTCGCTGGTATCGAAGGCAAAGCCGAAGATGATGGTCGCGTCCCGCCGCTTGCGCCAGTAGGGATCGGGCACGCCCGTCCGGGTAAAATGGATATCCATGATCTCGAAGCTTTTCACGTCGCAGGGACGAACGCCGAACAGGAAGGTCGGCCTGATCTCGGGCTCAACCGGTTTCGCCTCCAGAATCGGCTGATACACGGAATACCGGACAAAATCCTCCGTCTGCGGAAAGAAGACCGTCTTCGGGCTCAAAATGGTATTGTGAAAAATCAAATCCACCTGAGCGGCGTCGGTGATGGCGCGGAAGTTAAAGCCGCCGGCTTCTTTCACCGGGGCGACCAGCGTCCCCTTTTCCATGAGGCAAGCCGCCAGTTCAGGCAATTTATCGATAGTTGTTTTCTTCAACACAAGCAAAGCTCCTTACTCCAGAATTTTATCGGAATCGTCCACGCGGAAATTCACCAGAACGGGCTTGTCGCCGATGCTCATGCCCGCCGCCTGGCCGAACATCTCCTCGCAGTCCTTGGCCACTTTCTTGTGGAACAGGTACAGAGGAATGTCCACCGGGCAGGCCCGCGAACATTCGCCGCAGTCGATGCACCGGCCGGCCAGATGGTGGAACCGGGTCAGGTGGTACATCAGGTTGCCGGGGGATTCAGGCGACTTCTCGCCCCACTTGGGCTTGTTCTGATCGATAAAGCACGGATCGCAGTAGCACATCGGACAGGCCTTGCGGCAGGCGTAGCAGCGGATGCACCGGCCGAGTTCCCGTTGCCAGAACGCCCAGCGCTCTTCCTTGTCCATGGCCTCATACGCCGCCAGAACATCGTAGGGAGACGAAACAGGCTGCCCGTGCACTTCCTCACCCAGGAGAATATCGTAGAGCACCGGATTGTACAGGCCGCCGGTCGTTTTGCTGTCGATGACCTCCCCGGTCTTGAAATTCTTCATGCCGTAAACGGGAATGCCCAGCACCACCAGATCCTCGCGGCAGACCTTGTCTTCCTGGATCAGCTGGACGACGGCCCGGCTGTCCGCCGCCTTCACGGCGATGGCGATCTTCGTCCGGCGGGGGTACCGGGTCAGGTAACGGGCCAGGTTGGCCGTGCAGTATTCGTTGAATACGATGTTGTCTACATCGGACGGGTGCTTCGCCACATAGGGCATGGGATGATTTGCATCGTACCCCCTGCCGTAGGCCAGAACCAGGATGACCTTGCCGCTTTCCAGAAGCTTGAGGGCTTCGGTTTTCAGGTGCTGTTCAATTTGTTCAAAGCTGATAGCCATATCTTCTCCCAACGCTATTGTGAAATCTTAAACTTGGTCTGAGGACCGAGATCCCGGATCTGCTCGGTAAACTCCCGCACGACTTCGGCAAACCGGTTGCCTTCCGAGGCGGATATCCATTCCACGCGGAACCGTCCCGGCTCCATGCCGGAAAACTCCAGGATCTTTTTGGTGACGGCCAGACGCCGGCGGGCATAAAGGTTGCCCGTGTTGTAGTGGCAGTCGCCGGGATGGCAGCCGCCGATCAGCACGCCGTCGGCGCCCAGCTGAAACGCGCGGAAGATAAACGAAGGATTGATCCGGCTCGAACACATCACGCGGACCACCCGGATATTCTGCGGGTACTGCAGCCGCGTGGTCCCCGCCAGATCCGCTCCCGTATAGGTGCACCAGTTGCAGGCGATGCCCAGTATTTTCGGTTCAAATGACATAAACGTTCCTTTCTAACAAAATCCTACCTATTAATATATGCCGTTCAAAAGTGTCCCAGATGCGCGGCGCGCGAAGTCCGAGGAGTGAGGCGTATATTTTCATACGCCGCAGCGACGAAGGCTGAAGCGCAACGAAGCAGATGGGCACTTTTCAACGGCATAACTAGAACTCCAGCAAGCCTTCCATCTCCGCCAGCACCTGGTCGTTCGTGAAATGCCGCGCGATAATCGCCGACGGAGGACAAACGGACGCGCAAAGGCCGCAGCCCTTGCACAGCGCCTCGTTGATCTCCGAAACCCCTTTGGTCTCGTTGAAGAACGGCGCGCCGTAGGGGCAGACCCGCACGCAGTTCTGGCAGGCGCAGCAGGACGCGGGATTCACCATGGCGGTGGTGGCCTCGAGCTCCAGCTTGTCCTTCACGACAATCGTCAGGGCTTCCGCCGCCGCGCCGTAAGCCTGCGCCACCGTGTCCGGAATATCCTTCGGGCTCTGGCAGACGCCGGCGATAAACACGCCTTCCGACATGGTGGACAGGGGCGCCAGCTTGGGATGCCGCTCCATGAAGAAGCCGTACTTGTCCGTACTCAGATTGAACAGCCGGGCGACGTCTTTGGCGTCCCCGCGGGGAATGATGGCCGGCGAGAGCACAACCATGTCCACGGGCAGTTTGATGAATTTCCCGGTAATCGTGTCTTCGGCCTCCACCACCAGGCGATCCGGCTCGTCGGCGCTCTGCGCTACGCGCGCGCCCTTCCCGCGGATGAACTTCACGTCCTCCTCGATGATGCGGTTGTAGAATTCCTCATAGCCTTTGCCGGCGGCCCGCATGTCGATGTAGAACTGATAAACGTCGGCGGAGGTTTTCTCCTTGAACAGGTGCGCGAACTTGAGCGAATACATGCAGCACACCCGGCTGCAGTGTTCGTAGTTGTTCTTGTCCCGGCTGCCGATGCAGTGCAGAATGGCGATCGCCTGCGGCTCTTTCCCGTCGCGCAGCGTTACTTTCCCGCCCGTGGGGCCGGCGGAGTTGAAAAGCCGCTCCACTTCCAGAGCGTTGTATACGCCGGGATACTTCCCGTAGCCGTACTGGATGAGCGACCGGGTGTCCATCAGATCGTAGCCGGTCGCCACGATGACCGCTCCGACCTTCACCGTGGTGAAGGTGTCCTGCTGCTCGAAATCGATGGCCTTCTGTTCACAGACCTTCTCGCACAGGCGGCATTTGCCCTTCTTGAAAAACGTGCAGGCGTCGCGGTCGATGACCGGCTTCTGCGGCACGGCCTGCGGAAAGGGAATGTAGATGGCCTTGCGCTTGACCAGGCCCTCGTCCCACTCGGAAACGCCCTTGCCGGGGCACTTTTCCGTGCAGGCCAGACACGCGTTGCACTTGGTGTGGTCGACATAGCGCGCCTTCTGCCGGATCGTGATGTCAAAGTTGCCGACGAATCCCTTGACCTCGCTCACCTCGCAGGAGGTCATCAGTTGAATGTTTTTGTGCTGAAGCACGCTGTCCATTTTGGGCGTCAGAATGCAGGCGGAGCAGTCCAGCGTCGGAAACGTCTTGTCGAACTGCGCCATGTGGCCGCCGATAGTGGAATTCTTTTCGACGAGGTAGACTTTCTTGCCCGTGTTGGCCAGCTCCAGGGCGGCCTGGATGCCGGCGATGCCGCCGCCCACCACCAGGACGTCGGAATTCACGTCGATCACGCGCGACGTGAGCGGCGCCAGCAGCCGCGCCCGGCGCACCGCGCCGTTGAGCAGCGCCTTGGCCTTGGCCGTGCCTTCGTCGATATCATGCGTCACCCAGGACACCTGCTCGCGGATGTTGACGATCGAAAGCAGGTACTGGTTGAGGCCGGAGGCCGCCAGGACCTTGCGAAATGTCTGTTCGTGCATCAGAGGCGAACAGGCGGTGACAATGACCCGGTCCAGCCGGTGTTCTTTAATGTCATTGGCTATCATTTCCTGACCGGGCGTGGAACACATGAACTTGTAGTCTTTCGCCACAACGACGTCCGGCAGCGTCGCCGCAAACTCGGCGAGCTCGCTCACCCGCACCGTTTTGGCGATATTCAAGCCGCAGTGGCAAACAAAAACACCTATTCTGCTCATACCTTCTCCTAGCGTTATTTCCTTGAGAAGCCGCCCCGTGGGGCCGCTTCTGTTTTTTTATGCGACATCGGCCCCGCCGCCCCGTTTCTCCGGAGGCCCGGCGCCGATGGTCCGGCCGCTCTTGCCTCAAACGGCGCAAGCGTCTCCGACCGGTTCGTCAATGCTGATTTCCAAGCTTTCGAGGACGAGCTCCGTCACGTCCCGGATCTGAATCTGTTCGTCGACATTGAGCGTCCGCTTGCTGTCTTCAAACATGGTAATGCAGTAAGGGCAGGCCGTCGCCAGCACGGTCGCGCCGGTCCCCATCGCTTCCTCGATGCGCAGATCGCTCAGGCGTTCGCCTTTGGCTTTCTCCGTCCACAGTCCGCCGCCCCCGCCGCCGCAGCACATGCTTTCCTCGCTGTTGCGCTCCATCTCGACAAACGTCACGCCCGGCAGAGCCTTGAGAATGTCGCGCGGCGCGTCGTAGACCTTGCTGTGCCGGCCCAGATAGCAGGGATCGTGGTACGTTACGGTCAGTCCGCCGAAATCCTTTTTGGGAACGAGTTTTCCCTCCTGTATCCATTTGGCCATAAGTTCGCTCAAATGCACGACCTCGAAATCCGCGCCGTAGTCCTCGTCGAAAGACGCCAGGCAATGCGGGGAAACCGTGATGATTTTGGAGACCCCCTGGGCTTTGAAATAGTCCAGGTTTTTCGCTTTGAGCCGCTCGAAAAGCTCCGCGTCGCCCACTTTGCGCAGACTCTCGCCGCAGCAGTTGACGTCAAGCGACGGCATCCCCCAGCTTGCGCCGGCCAGATTCAGGATTTCCGCCGCCGCTTTCGCGAGCCTCGTGTTGCGCGGATCGTAACACACCGTGCAGCAGGTCCAGAACAGGTAGTCCATGCCCGGCGCGTAAACGGGGTATTTTTCCTTGGCCCAGTCGTTGCGCCTGTCCGGATCGCCGGACCAGGGATTGCCGCGGGCCGAAAGGGATCCGACAAAAGCCCGCAGGCTCTGCGGCAGCATGCCGCCGCCGCTGTAAACGTTGCGGATGGCCGTGACGATATCGATGATTTCAACGCCCCGCGGACAGCGTTCCACGCAGAACCGGCAGGTCGAGCAGCCCCACATGAAATCCTCGATGCCGTCCAGACCGAGCTGGCCGTAGCGCACGAGTTTGCGGATATTGAAATGGGTGATCGGCGTCCAGGGACAGGTGCCGCTGCATGTGCCGCACTGGTAGCATTTCTTCAGCGCCTCGCCTCCCGCTTCCATGATCGCCTGGGACATTTCCAGATAAGGGGTAACCGTTTGTGACATTAACTATCTCCCATGATTAATGGATCAATTTGTGCTTCTGCTAGCATAGAAAAAAACAAACATCAATTTTTTTTCACGTTCCCGGCCTCCGCGCCTGCGCAAGCCGTCCTTCCGCTTCAAAAAAGGGGGAACCGAAAGGCTCCCCCTTAAAAAAACATTTTTTGAAGAATTCGGGATTGATTAGTATTCCGGCGTCAGTTTATCCAGTTCCGCCAGGGAAAAGACCGGTCCGTCCTTGCAGACATACTTGCTGCCGACGTTGCAGCGGCCGCACTTGCCGATGCCGCATTTCATCCGCATTTCCAGAGACGTGATGATATTTTCCTTCGAAAAGCCGAGTTCAAAGAAAACCGGCAGTGTGAAACGAATCATTACAGGGGGGCCGCAGATCAGCGCGACGGCGTTTTCCTTGCTGGGGGCCACGTCCTTGCAGACCGCCGGAACAAAGCCTTCACGCCCCTTCCAGGTGGCGTCGCCCTTGTCCACGGTGACGTTGAGGTTGATATCGGACCGCTTCGCCCAGGCCTCGAGCTCGTCTTTGTACAGCAGCAGGCCGGGATTCCGCGCGCCGTAGATGACCGTGATGTTGCCGAACCGCTTGCGGTTGTCCTCATGCAGCGCGTAATTGATCATCGACCGCAGCGTCGTGAAGGCAAATCCGCCGCCGACGATGACGATGTTCTTTCCTTCCAGAAACTGCAGCGGCCAGGAATTGCCGAGCGGTCCGCGGATACCCATCACCGTGCCTTCTTCCATTTCGTGCAGCGCCGAGGTGACGACGCCGGCCTTCTGAACGGTGAATTCGACGTATCCTTTCTGCGTCGGAGAGGAAGCGATACCGATCGGCGATTCGCCTTTGCCGAAAATGGAGAGTTCGCCGAACTGGCCCGGCATGTAAGCGTATTTCTGTTCGTCTTCCGGATTCACAAACTTGAAGCGGAAGGTTTTGATGTCCTTGGTATCGACCTCGGTAATGATTTTATCCACCACAACGGGATACGGTATATACGGGTTTTGCATTACGAACTCCCTGATTATAATTTTGAAATATCTGCAACAATTTTACGAATGTCAATATTTACCGGACAGGACATCACGCATCGGCCGCAGCCGACGCAGGCGATCGCGTCGAACATGTCCACATAATACTTGAACTTGTGCATCGCGCGCTGACGCCAGCGTTCCTTTTGGGAGGATCTGGGATTGTGCCCCGACGTTTCTTTGGTGAAAAGCGGGAACATGCAGGAATCCCACGACCGGAGGCGCACGCCATCCGATCCCTTGACTTCGTCGCTGATGTCGAAGCAGTGGCAGGTGGGGCACAGATACGTACACGTGCCGCAGGCCAGGCATTTGCCGTGAATCGTATTCCAGAACGGGTTGTCGAAATTGACGTCCAGAATCGGCTTGATTTCATGCGCGGGGATCTTCGAGGCTATCGCCTCTTTGACCTTGGCGGCCGCTTCCGCTTTTTTCGCATCGGCCGCCGCGTCGGCTTTCGTCTCTCCGAAGTACTGGGCGAGCTTTTCCCCTTTTTCGGTCACAAACTCCACGAGGTAATCGCCGCCGATGTCGGTGAGGAGAATATCCGCGCCGTCGGCCGACACCGGCTCGCCGTCCACCGACGTGCAGAAGCAGCTCGTGTAGGGCGGTTTCACGCAGGCCAACGAGATCACCGTTGTGTTCTTCCGTTTGTCGATGTAGTAGCCGTCCTTGTACTTTTCCTGGTCGAAAAGCTTATCCAAAAGGACAAAGCTGTGCGCGTCGCAGGGACGCACGCCGAATAAAACCGACTGGTCGGCTTTATTGACCTCCGACGAAAACTCCATGCCTTTCGGCGTGCGGGTAAATTTCATCAGGGTCTCCGTGTGCGGGAAGAAAACATTTTTCGGCGCATTCTTGGTATTCAGGTAGGCGAGAAACGGCTCGTCGCCCGCGCCGAGGGGTGCAAAAAGAACGTTGTCTTCTTTCTTTACCGGCGCCCAAACCAGCAAGTCTCCGGCCATTTTCTTGGCAATGCCCGCCAGTGCATCTTTTTTGATCAAACGTTTTTCCATAATTGTCCCTAGTGTATTTTTTTATCCAACTTCAAAAGCGTCGGGGTTGTCAGCCTATCGGCTAAACCAGCCGCAACTGACTCAACAGCGGCTGAGGATCCGTCAAATGCGTCTTAAAAGTCTCCTGCGATCCGGGAAGCCCCAGCGCAAGCGAGATCAGTTCCGTAAAATAAAAGACCGGCATCTTCATCTGCGGACTGGGCCGCATTTCCAGGTTGGCCAGGCACATCGGACACGCCGTGACCACACAATTGGCGCCCGCCTCCCGGGCCGCGCCCATCAGCTTGTCGCACATCGCCACGACGATGGGCGTCTTACTGACCGACAGCGAACCGCCGCAGCAATCGGTTTTGTAGGACCAGTTCTTCACGTCCGCTCCGACGGCCCCCATGATCTTGTCGAGCATGAAGGGGTTTTCGTAGTTTTCAAACTGGCAGACCTCCGGCGGACGGAGCAGCAGACAGCCGTAATACGAAACCGGCTTCAGTCCCGCCAGCGGTTTTACCGTTTTCGCCGCGAGCGCATCGACGCCGATTTCATTGTAAATCACGTCGATCGGGTTGCGGATGCTGATCCCGCCCGAATACCTGGCGCCCACCACGCCCTCGATGCGGGCTTTCAGGTCTTTGTCGGCCTTCAGGTGATGCTCCGCCGTTTTGAAACGGTTGAAACAGGCGGCGCAGGGGACCATGACGTCCATGGCGTCCTTTTCCGCGGCAATCAGGTTGCGCGCCGGCAGGGCGATGGACAGATCAAAATTCGTGTTGTGCGCGGCCGATGCTCCGCAGCAGGACCAATCGTCAATTTCTTTAAGTTCGATGTTGAGGGCTCGACTGACGGCCTTCATGGACTGATCATACTCTTTTGCCATCCCATGCAGCGAGCAGCCCGGATAATAAGAAACTTTCAAGAGAGTAGCCTCCTTTTAAACTGTTACTTCAACGCGCGGGACCATCGGGGCCCGGCGCGCAACATTCCATCATTTGCTTTTCGTCTTCTCAAAAATGTTTCGGACCGATTTCAGATCGCGCGTCCGCGGCGGCAAGAGCGCCAGTTTCCCTTTGAAAAACATGCTCGGGGCAATGTCCACATCCGACATGAAGTCGCCGGACTTGAGCTTGTAGTGGATCGTCATCAGCATTTCATGGACGCGGCCGCCGAACTTGATGCTGGACAGGAACGCCTCGTGAAATTTGAGGACATTCGCCTCTTTGGCGGCCCGACCTTCTTCAATGGCCATCTGACGGAGCACATCCATCATCCGCGCGATATCTACCTGGTTCGGGCAGCGGGTGATGCAGGTTTCGCAGGACAGGCACACCCAGATGGTCGAGCTCGAGAGCACCTTATCCTTCTGCCCGTTCTGGATCATCTTGATCACCTTGTTGGGATTATATTCCATGTAGGGCGCGGCGGGGCAGCCGGCGGTGCATTTGCGACAGTGGTAGCAGGCCTGCAGCGGAACGCCGTGTATCTTTTTGTTTACTTCTTCCAGAAAAGTTTCCATGTAAACTCCATCATCTCATTCAATTACGGGTTGTAGACAAAGTCTCCTTTATCGTGATGCTCGTCGAATTTTCCCAGGGGCGGCATGTCTTCCATGCCGGACCCGGCGCGGTTGCCGAAAAATTCGAAACAGTCCTTGTCGATCTTTTTGAGGAACTTGCGCAGATCCACGCCCATCGGGCAGACGGAAACGCACGATCCGCAGTCCACGCAGCGGCCGACCATGTGGTACAGCCTCATCAACTGGAAGACCTGCGTATCGGTGGCGTCCTCGCCGATGCCCACCCACTGCGGCTGGCTTTGTTCGACAAAGCAGATCGGGCAGTAACAGGAGGGGCAGGCCTGGCGGCACGCGTTGCAGCGCATGCATTTTTCCATTTCCTTGATGAAATACGCCCAGCGCTCCTCAATGGGCTTGGATTCGAAGGCCGTAACGTCGTCGTATTCCGCCTCCGGATTCATGGGCGGCGCAGGCGATCCGATCAGAACGTCGGAAATGATGGGATTGTTGAAGCGGCAAGTGACGCAGCAGTCGGCCAGCACCTCTTTGAGCGCGACGGTTTTATCGCCGTCGGAGGTCTTCATTTTGATCTGGCCGCCTTCGATAACGCCGTCGATGATGTCCGCGCCGCCGATTTTTCCCTTCAGTCCTTTGCCGTCCACGTAACCGTCACAGGGAACGCCGAGAATGCAGATGTCTTCGCGGCCATACTGTCTTTCCTGCAGGTGGATGATGAGAGAACGCGTGGTGCAGCCCCGGGCGACGACGCCTACGACTTTCTTCTTCCGGTCTTCGGGCTTGACGCGCTTTTGTGAATTTTTGTGCTGGGTGATCAGATCGTGCACAAACTTGGCCAGATTCTGCGTGCAGAGGTTGTTCCAGACCAGCTTGTCGGCTTCTTCAGGCTTGGTGATGAAACAAGGCGTCGCCGTCAACGGAAGCGTGCCTTTTTCATAACCGATGATGACATCAGCCTTCTTTTCCAAAAGCAGTCTTTTTGCTTCTTCCCGCAATTTTGTTTCGATGTTTTCCACAGTGATGATTTCCCCGTTTATGTTTTAGAATCTTGAATCAGACTAGCCAATCTTCTTGACCAACTTGTTGGCCGGTCCCAGTGCCTTTATTTTCTCCGTAGCGCCTTTGATGACCTGGGCCCATCTGTCCCCTTCGGAGGCGGAAACCCAGGTAAAGATGGTCCGGTCGCCTTCCACGCCGATGTAGTTCAGGAAACTTTTTAACGTCGCAAACTTGCGCCGCGCCACCAGATTTCCTGAGATATAGTGGCATTCTCCCGGGTGTCACCCCGAGACCAGAACGCCGTCGGCGCCGGTCTGCAAGGCTTTCACGATATAAAAAGGATTGATTCTTCCCGTGCAGGGAACGCGGATGATGCGCACGTTCGTCGGGTACTGAATCCTGCTGATCCCCGCCAGATCGGCTCCCGCGTACGTGCACCAGTTGCAGACAATGGCAACGAACTTGGGTGTCCATTCTGCGTTTGCTGTGTTTTCAGCCATATATTCTCCTTCCAGCGGCAATGCGGCTTTATCGGCCGTTTACCTTAGTTTAAATTAAATATCTGGGCCAGCACTTCCTCGTTGTTGAACCCGTTGAGGTCCACCGCGTTCATGCGGCACGATGCCGTGCATACACCGCAGCCCTTGCAGAGAACCGCGTTCACTTCGGCGCACCCTTCCGCGGGGTTCACCCGGATCGCGCTGTAAGGGCAGTTGATTTCGCAAAGTCCGCAGGCCGAGCAGCGTTCCTTGTTGACGTAAGCCGTCTTGCCTTCCGCCTCGATGTAATCGAGCGTCAGAACCGTGCAGGCGCGCGATACGGCCGCGTTGGCCTGGGTGACTGTTTCGTCGCTGTACTTCGGTGAATGCGACATGCCGCACATGAAGACGCCGTCGGTTGCAAAATCGACCGGGCGCAGCTTGACGTGCGCTTCCAGGAAGAAGCCGTCCTGGTTGGTGGGGACCTTCAGCATGTTGCCGATGGCCGCGTTTTCCGGATTCGGCACCACGCCGACGCTCAAGACCACGGCGTCCGCAGGCAGGCTGACCGGTTCATTGAGAATCGGGTCGAAAACTCTGACTTCCACCTTGTCGCCCGCCGCCACCACTTCGGGCTTGCGGTTTTCTTCGTAGGAGATGAACTTGATATTCGCTTCGCGCGCCTTCTTGTAATAGTCTTCCTTGAAAGCGAAGGTGCGGATATCGCGGTAAATGATCGTGATGTCGCGCGACGGATCGGCGGCCTTGAGCTCAAGGGCGTTCTTGATCGCTTCACCGCAGCAGTAGCGGCTGCAGTAGGGTCTTTCCTTATCGCGGCTGCCCACGCACTGAATCATGACCACGTTTTTCACAGCGGCCAGCTTCGGATCCTTTTCGTAGACCAGTTTCTCCAGCTCGCGCTGCGTCTTGACCTTGTCGTTCTGACCGT
The DNA here is from genome assembly GCA_012729055.1 of Deltaproteobacteria bacterium. Lineage (GTDB taxonomy): Bacteria > Desulfobacterota > Syntrophia > Syntrophales > Smithellaceae > UBA8904. Next base: position 23,333 of record JAAYDW010000093.1, on the reverse strand, counting down.
AGAGGTATTCCTTGGGACTGTTTTCGTAGGCGCCGATGGCTACGAGGACCACGCCGTGCTCGAAAACCTTCTCGCCTTCCTTTTTCGTCTGCACGGTCGTTTTGTAGTTGCCGATGTAGCCTTCGATCTTCTGGATTTCGGCGGATGTGGCCACCGTGATCAGCGGATTGTTGTAGACCTTCTCGAGCAGGCTCTTGAGATGCGCCCGCGTGTCGAGGCCTTCAAGGGTTTTGTACAGGTGGTTGTAGTTGCCGCCCAGCCGGTCTTCCTTTTCCACAATCATGGAAGCGAATCCCTGGTCCGCCAGCGACAGCGCAGCAGTGATGCCGGCCAGGCCGCCGCCGATGATCAAGGCCTGATGATTGACCGGCAATTGGCCCGGTTTCAAGGGTTTCAAATACTGGGCCTTGGCGACCGCCATGCGCAGCAGATCCTTGGCTTTCTGCGTGGCTTTTTCCGGTTCGTGCATGTGCACCCAGGAGTTCTGGTCGCGGATGTTGGCCATCTCAAACAGGTAGCGGTTCAAGCCGGCCTTCTCGCAGTTTTCCTGGAACAGGCCTTCGTGCGTCCGCGGCGAGCAGGAGGCGACGACCACGCGGGTCAGGTTCTGCTCCTTGATCACTTCCGCCATCTTCACGGCCGTGTCCTGCGAACAGGTAAAGAGGTTGTCGGCCGTGTAAACGACGGTCGGCAGGGTCGCCGCGTAGTCGCGGACTTCCGGCACGTTCACCACGCCGCCGATGTTGATGCCGCAGTGGCAGACGAACACGCCGGTGCGCACGCCCTGGCCGCGCAGATCTTTTTCTTCCGGATTTTCCACCGGCGTAATCATCGTGCCGCGCTGGGAGGCGAGAAGCCCCTCCGCGCAGGCCGCGGCGGCGGACGCTTCCATGACGGTTTCCGGAATGTCTTTCGGTCCGCCGAACGCGCCGCAGACGAACACACCGGGGCGCGACGTCTGAACGGGATTGTCCAGCGCTGTTTTGCAGAAGCCGTGTTCCTCGAGTTCAATGCCCAGGCTGGCCGCCAGTTTTTGGGCATCCTTGGGCGGCATCAGACCGACCGACAGCACCACCATGTCAAATTCTTCCTCGGTGAAGGTGCCGTCGGGATTGACGTATTTGATGAGCAGGTTGTTGGTCTGCTGTAATTCCTTGATCGACGACGGCATCGAGCGGATGTAGCGGATGCCGTACTCGTCCTTGGCCCGGTTCACGAACCGGTCGAAATCCTTGCCGTGGGCGCGGATGTCCATGTAGAAAATGGTCGGCTCCAGCCCCTTGGCGTGTTCCTTGCCGATGATCGCCTCTTTCGTGGCGTACATGCAGCAGACCGAAGAGCACCAGCTGTTGCCGCAGGACACGTCGCGGGAGCCGACGCACTGGATGAAGGCGACCTTTTTGGGCTCCTTGCCGTCCGAAATTCTCTGGACATGGCCGAAGAAAGGACCGGACGCCGACAGGATGCGCTCGAACTGCAGCGCGGTGACCACGTTTTTATAAATACCGTAGCCGTACTCGCCGCGCTGGCTGGCGTCAAACACCTGGAAACCGGCCGACGCGATCACGGCGCCGACTTCGATGGTTTCTTCTTCCACTTTCATGTCATGGTCGATGGCTTTGGCAATACAGGCATCCACGCATTGGTAGCATTCGGAGCAGATGCCGCAGGCCAGGCAGCGGTGCGCTTCGGCGATTGCCTGCGCTTCGGAAAATCCGATGCCGACTTCCTGGAAGTTGACGCGGCGCTCTTCCGGTTTCATGTGGGGATATTTTTCGCGGGGAACTTTGGGAACGCTCGAAACATCCGCCTTGTCCGCCAGATCCTTGGTCCAGTCTTTTTCGCGTCCGGCTTTGATGTCCGCGCCCTGCAGATATCGGTCGATCGATTTGGCCGCTTCCTTGCCGGCGAAAACCGCTTTGACGACCGTCTGCGGCCCGGTGGCCACGTCGCCGCCGGTGAAAACGCCCGGCACGTTGGTGGCGTAAGTCACGGCGTCGTAATCGAGGTTGTTCCACTTGTTGATGGAAACGCCGCTTTCCTGGCTGATGAAGGAGAGGTCCGCTTCCTGGCCGATGGCCGGAACGATGGCGTCGCATTCGACAATAAATTCGGATCCTTTGATTTCAATGGGACGGCGGCGGCCGCTCTTGTCCGGTTCGCCCAGTTCCATGCGCGTGCATTCGATGCCCGTCACTTTTCCGTCCTTGCCCACCACGCGTTTGGGAGCAACGAGGAATTTCATTTCAATGCCTTCTTCCAGCGCTTCTTCGATTTCCTCCGGAGAGGCGGGCATTTCGGCGCGGGTCCGGCGATAGAGGATGAAAACGTTCTTGGACCCGGTGCGCACCGCCGTGCGGACCGCGTCCATCGCAACGTTGCCGCCGCCGATGACGGCCACGCGGTCGCCGAGGCTGACTTTCTTGCCCAGGTTGATCTGCATCAGGTAATCCACGCCGTGGATCACACCCTGCATGTCTTCGCCGGGAATATTGAGCTTGCTGCTCTTCATCGTGCCGCAGCCGATGAAGATCGCGCTGTAGTCGCTTTTCAGTTTGTCGAAGGAAATGTCTTTGCCGATTTTCGTGTTGAGGCGGATGTTAACGCCCAGATCCTGAATGACCTTGATTTCCGCGTTCAGGACGTTCTTGGGAAGACGGTACTCGGGAATGCCGACCGCCATCCAGCCGCCCGCCACGGGCAGGGCTTCAAAGACGTCCACGTCGTAGCCTTCGACGGCCAGATAGTAGGCGCAGGTGAGTCCCGAGGGGCCGGCGCCGATGACCGCTACTTTCTTGCCTTTGCTTTCCTTCTTTTCCGGCAGATAACGCGTGTCGCCGTTCAAATCGAGATCGGCGACAAAGCGTTTCAAATGCATGATGTCGATGGGTTCGTCCACCTTGCCGCGCATACAGGCCGTTTCACAGGGATGGTTGCAGACGCGTCCGCAGACGATGGGAAACGGATTGTCCTGCTTGATGAGCTTGAGGGCTTCCTTGAATTTCCCTTCGGCGATCAGCGCCACATACCCCTGAACACTGATGTGCGTGGGACAGTTGGCCTTGCAGGGAGAGGTTCCCAGCTTGTCGATCGCGAAGCCGCTGGGAATGGCCTGGGGAAAATGCCGGTAGATCGCTTTTCGTTCGCTTAAATTGCCGTTGAATTCGGCTTTGACCGTGATGGGGCAAACCTTGGCGCAATCGCCGCATCCCGTACATTTGTCCAGATTCACGTACCGGGGGGCGGAGGTCATTTTAACTTTGAATTTTCCCGGTTCGCCCTCGACGGATTCGACCGTCCGTCTCGTTTTGATCGTGACATTCGGATGGCGGCCGACTTCAACCAGCTTCGGTGAAAGGATACAGGCGGAGCAGTCATTCGTGGGAAAGGTTTTGTCCAGCTGGGCCATGACACCGCCGATGCTGATCCCGTTTTCCACGAGATAGACTTTCATTCCGGAATTGGCTAAATCAAGAGAGGCCTGAATGCCGGCAATGCCGGATCCGACCACCATTACTGCACCAACTTTTTCATTATCTTTTACCACGTGATTACACCTCGTAAATTATGTAAAGAAGCCTGGAAAAACCGTCTGACACAGCGTCCGACTAGCGTCCGTCGGCTAACATACTTTGCATTCCCTGTCAAGCTGAGAAGATTGATTTAATTGAATTTTATGGTTTAAGTCCTTGATATGACAAACATATATTTTGACCAGCGTTCACAAAAACCTTCCTTCCCGGTTCTGAAAAAATATTGCCGTTTCCGGCCGCCGGTCACTTTTTTATGCGCTGAAATCGACGCCTTATCTGTCCGGGACAAAAAAGTTTCGGGCGGCCCCGCCGACGGGCCTTACGACGGCTGCCCAACAAGGGACGACAGGTGCCCCTCGATCACTTGCCAGAGGCCTTCCTTTCCCTTTTGCGTTTTCGCGGAAAAAAGAAGAGCGGGAAAACCGGAGGACGCCCCAAGGATCTTCTCGATGCTCCTTTTCCGGACAACGATCTGATTATTCGACAGCTTGTCCGTTTTGGTCAAAACAGGCAGGTAGGGAATTTGGTAGTGCTCCAGCCAGTCGCATAACGCGAGGTCGTCGTCACTGGGATCGCGCCGGACGTCCAGGATCAAAATCACCAAAGCCAGGTTCCGCCGCTCGCGCAGATAGGCCTCCATCATGTCTCCCCAGTCTTTCCGGACGGACCGGGAAACTTTCGCAAAGCCGTAGCCGGGCAAATCGACAAAGGAGATCCTGTCGTTCACGGTAAAGAAATTGATAAGCTGCGTCCGCCCCGGCGTGTTGCTGGTTTTGGCCAGGTTCTTCCGGCCGACCAGCGTGTTCATGAGTGACGATTTGCCCACGTTGGACCGCCCCACAAAGGCGATCTCCGGCAGCGTCGCGGGCGGATACTGACGCGGCTGGACGGCGCTTTTAACAAATTCGGCACGGGTAATTTTCATTGGAGACAGCTTCCTTTTACAACGCAGCGCTGCGCCTCAGCCCCGCGTTTCTTCTCCGACCCGAAGGCCCGGATGACATTTTCTTCCGCGGAGTTCAAACTTCTGCCCTGCCTTTCCGGTTTTGGATGCCATGTGGATTTTTCAGCTCCCCCTACTCCCGCTCGAAGCTGATGCCGTACTTCTCCAGCTTGCGTTCAAACGTCGGACGGGAAATGCCGAGCGTTTCACAGACTTCGCCTTTGTTGAATGTCGTTTCCTTGATGATCTTCCGGATGTAGCGCTCCTCGACCTGGTCAAGCGTCAGGAATTTTCCCGGCTCGTCGGGCGTGAAAACGCCGGACAGTTCTTCCGCGGGGCGGTCGACGACGGTATCGTCCTTCCCCAGTTCGGGAAAATCGCCGACGCCCAGCACCTGCCCCTTGGCGACAACGCAGGCCCGCACCAGCAGATTCTCGAGCTCCCGCACATTGCCCGGCCAGGGGTAGTTCATGAACTTTTCCATTATCTCGGCTGAAACCCCGACGATCTTTTTGTGCAGGTCCAGGTTGATCTTTGACAGCAGGTAATCGATGAGCGGCGGAATATCCTGCCGGCGGTTGCGCAGCGGCGGCAGGTTGATGGCGACGATATTCAAGCGGTAGTAAAGGTCATCCCGAAACCTGCCTTCCTTGACCATGACCTTCAGGTCTTTGTTTGTCGCGGCCATGATGCGGGCGTGCACTTTCACCCGGTCCTTTCCGCCGACGCGTTCGAATTCCATTTCCTGCAGAACGCGCAACAGCTTGGCCTGCAGATTGACGGACATTTCGCTGATTTCGTCGAGGAACACCGAGCCGAACCGGGCCAGTTCAAATTTGCCCAGTTTTCGGGCGACGGCGCCGGTAAAGGATCCCTTTTCGTGGCCGAAGAGCTCCGATTCCAGAAGCGTTTCGACAATGGCCGAGCAGTTCACGGCGATAAACGGCTCATCGGGTGATGTATTGTTATGGATGACCTTGGCGATGAGTTCCTTGCCCGTTCCACTTTCCCCCTGGATCAGTACGGTGGTGCGGCTCTTGGAAACGATGCCGACGGTTTTGAAGATTTCGCGCATCTCATTGCCGGTGCCGATGATGTCCCCGACCCGAAAACTGCGGGAGGGCTCCATCAACAGGCCGTCGATTCGTTTTTCCATCTCCAGGGACTTGAGCGCCTTCTTAATCGCCAGATCCAGTTCGTCGACGTTGACAGGTTTGTGGATGTAATCGAACGCGCCGCCCTTCATGGCGTTGATCGTCGTCTCCATGTCGTGAAAAGCGGTGATCATGATGACCTTGACGTTTTCGTTCTCCTCCTTGAGGTCCTCCAGCACGGAAAATCCGTCCACGTCCGGAAGCCGGATGTCGAGAATGACGACATCGGCCGGTTCCTGCACATACTTGTTCAGCCCGTCGGTTCCGGTCAGCGCGGTCCGGACGGTATACCCTTCCTCGGTCAGATACAAATCCAGGGTTTCCACAATTGAAGCATCGTCATCAATTACAAGAATGCTCGCCATAATCGCAACCTTTTATAATCTAACGGACGGCTCGAAATGTCGCCTCCGTTTCGAAATGCCTAACTTCCCTGCCCGGAATACCATTCGGCGCAGGGCAGCGTAACGCAGACCTTGGTTCCCTTTTCCTTCTCGCTGATGATCTCGATTTTTCCCTGATGCACTTCCACGATTTTCATGACCTGTGAAAGCCCGAGACCTGTACCATATTTTTTCTTCGTAAAGAAGGGGTTGAACAGGTGGGGCATATCCGCCTCGTCGATGCCGCAGCCGTTGTCCTCCACCACCACCAGCACAGCGGGCGGTTGGCTGCCGATGCTGCGGGCGTAAATCCGGATCGATCCATGATCATTGACGGCGTCCACCGCGTTGCGGATGATGTTGAGAAACGCATCCGTGATCATGGCCGCATCCACAAGGACAGGCGGAATATCGCCGACTTCCAGCTTCACGTCGATGTGCTTGTCCTGAAGAACCTTTTCAGCCAGCGAAAGCGCCTGGTCGAGCAGTTTGTGCAGATCGGCGGGAGCGGCTTTGGGTTCGACCGGTTTGGCGAAGACCAGAACATTATTGACCAGTTCTTCGAGGTGTTCAACTTCTTTTTGCGCGATCTTGAATCTTTTCTGATCGTTGCCCTGCGGATTCATGCGCTTCTCCAGGATTTGCAGGCTCATCTTGATGGAAGAAAGCGGATTGCGCACTTCGTGGGCGATGCCGGCGGAAAGCTGCCCCAGCGCCGCCAGCTTCTGGCTGTCGTAGAGCTTCTTTTCCAGATTCTTGAACTCAGTGATGTCCCGCTGCACCAGAATATAATGATCCGTTCCGACCACCGGCGTGGTCGTGATGAGCAGATTGACTTTCCGTCCATCCCGGGCCACGGCCTCGATTTCGTAAGGCCTGTAAATGCCCTTTTTCGCGTCTTCCCATCTGGCCGTCAAAAACGCCTGATTCTCCGGCGCGACGAAGTCCAGAAAATGTTTCCCCTTGAATTCGCTTTGCGATTTTTTCATTCCCGCGCTGACAAAATTGACGATGCCGTCCTTGTCGAGCTCATAGAGCCGGTCCGGCAGGCTTTTGACGATGGACTGCATGTAATTGTACAGGCCCTCAATCTCGCGGCGAAGTTCGATGTTCTCGGCCAGCTCGTTTTGCAGCGTCTCGGCGTATTCCCGCAGGCTGTGGGTGAGTTCCTGCTCGCGCGAAACATCCTGGAGTGTTTCAATGGCCGCGAGAATGTTCCCGTCTTCATCGCGGATGGGCGCCGCCAGGAAATACATGTAGCGGCTCTGTCCGCCCAGGTTTTCGTAATAGTCCATCGCCTCGTAGGCGCCCGGCACCTTTTCCGATTTCTTGACATTTTTGGTGCCGTAGAACCGTCCCAGGGCATCAATGTCGTTGTCCACAATCAAATCGGCGATCATCGGACGGGTGACGGAATAAAACGGAATGTAGTGCCGGTCCGTGCCGACCATGTCCAGGGCGGAATGGCCGGTCAGATCCTCGCAGGCCCGGTTCCACAAGATCACCCGGTGGTCCTTGTTGATCACAAAGCTGGGAATGGGCGAGCCTTCGATGATGCCGTCGATCGTCTTCTTTTCGCGCAGCAGTTTTTCCTGCCAGGCTTCGCGCTCTTTCAACCGTTCCTGTTCTTCGCGAATCCGCAGCCGCTTGCCTTCACGAAAGGCGAAATAGATCCCGACGACAACCAGGACCATGATCAGCACCAGCGCGCTGAACAACGTATACAAAAAGGTGGTGCGCACGGGGGCAATGACGCTCCGGTAAGGCGCCTCCACCACCACAAACCACGTGGCGCCAGCGATCTGCAACGGATAGTAAGCGACAACGCTTCTCTGGATTTTGTTGTTGCGCTGGAGAACGCGCGCATCGTGGTACCTTCCGCCCTCCGACAGAAAATTAATGACATTGTCCTTGCGGTCGTAGACCAGATCGCCTGCGTTCTTCCCGATGAAGGGCGAGTACGGATGCATCAGGATCTGCCCCCGCTCATTTACGAGCCATAAATCTCCCAGCCGGTTGTCCTTGATTTGTTGCTCACCCGCTCCGATGAAGTCTCGGAGGGAAAAAGACACCATCCAGGCGCCGGCAAACCGGTTATTCTGCCGCCAGACGGGATATCCCCAGATCAGGTACCATTCGCGTTTGGGAGCGGAGGAATCTCCCGCCGTTGCGTCCGCCAAAGCGACGTTCAGATACTGGCGCTGCTGGCGCTTCAGCGTGTTGAAGTGCCGCGTCAGATCGACGCCCGGACCGCCGCTGCGGACAAGCACGGATTTCGCTCCCCCCTCCGCATCGAACACCGACACGGCGTCGACGGTGTTTCCCCAGACCGGATAAAGAAGATGGAGATCCCGGTACGCCTGCGGCGAAAGCAGGTTCCCGTTCGGATCGAACTGGGAGAATAAAACGATGTTGCTTTCAATCTGCGAAAGAATGGCCGTCATCCGGGCGGCCGCATTCTGGGCGGAGGAAAGTTGCTGGCGGCTGAACAGATCGGCCACCTCTTTTTCCCGGGCGTTGTTGACCGTCAACGCCAGCAGAAGGATCAGGAAAATGACGACGATACTGGCCAACCAGATGCGGACGCTGAATGCCTGGTGCAGGTATTTGTATGCCTTTCTGAGCAACGTCACTTAGTCTTCATTTCCCTTGCTGTTTTCTTTTTTGGAATTGCGGATGCCGATTAAAACATACACCAGAATGGCGGCAGTCAGCGAAATCAGCAGTTTTGCCAACCCGCTCTCGATTTTTAAAAGGTAGGCGCAGATAATCCAGACGATCGGATAGGTAACGGCGGTTAGAAGTTCCTGCATGACGGTCCTTTATCGTGTATGTTGTGACTGCTTGATTTTTTCAACTTTAACACTGTGGCTTTTTTGATCGTAACGGCATTGAAACAAAATTTCAACAGAAATATAAACGGCGCAGCCGGCTCCAACGAAACAGACCGCCGGCATGACGCCGCCGGATGGAATTGAATGTTTTATGACAGACCATTGAACAAAACATTCAACGGTCGTTTAAACATTCCGTCAGGAGCGACGTCCGGAAGACCCGGCGCAGGCCTATCGGGAGATGGAAGACGGGAAAAGACAGCGGGCGCAACATCAAGTAAATAAGGGTATTCATTCACGACGCTCCGGCAACCGGTTGGTTTTCGGGAAATTAGCCTTCCCGATCGCGACAATGGCATGTCTCATGCAGTGACGTCCGGCGAATGACCGACGGTTAATTCCTCTTTGCCGGGCTGATAAAATGTGCTAAGCATTTGAGGGATAATAATAAATAACTTGTCAGGAAAGGAGACAGATAATGTCACAGAAATTCGGAAAAGCGTTTTTAACAGTTTTAGCATCGGTCGCAGCAGTCGTGCTGACCAGCCAGTTCGCTTTTGCCGCGGATGCGATCCCGGTAGGCGGAGAGTCTTACATTAAAGTCATTTTTGCCGTTGGCGCGATGATCGGCGCGGGTCTGGCCATTGGGCTGGGCGCGATCGGCGCAGGCGCAGGCATCGGTAATGCGGCAAACGGCGCCTGCCAGGCTGTCGGAAGAAATCCCGGTGTTCAGGGCAAGATCATGATGGTCATGCTCGTCGGTATGGCCATGGCCGAATCGATCGCCATTTACGCTTTGGTTATTGCTCTGATCTTATTATACGCCAACCCCTTCCAGTCTTTCTTTTTGGGTTAATGCTGAAAAATATTAACTACAAAATTAACCTAGGTTAGGGGGAAATAGTAATGGCAGAATCTAAGAAAAAGAAGCAGTATCTTACTGTAGGAGGTTTGTTCTTCCTGCTTATCGTCATCCCCTTATCACTGATGGCATTCTTGATCACCAATGGCATGTTCAAGCTGGGGGATACAATCAAAGAAAGAACAGTAAGCGTTCTTGAGTCTCAGGACGAAATCAAAATGCGTGCCATCAATACTGCAGATGAAGTTGCCAACTTCTTAATGGAATGCAAAAAGGATTTGCTTGTCGCTACCATTATCCCGACAACCGAAGCTGCGTACAAACAGTTTAGTGTTGAAAACAAAAAACCGCTCTGGGTCAAAGAGGGGGGGAAAGTACAGAAGGTCTTAAGCCCGCTCTACAAGGAAATCGTCCTCACCGACAAAAACGGCAACGAACAGATCAAGATCGTTGACGGCGAAGCGGCGGCCAAGGACAAGCTGACCAACGTCAGCAACCCGTCCAATACAACATACAAAACTGAAGATTACTTCGCCAAGGCCAAGGCGCTGAACAAAGGCGAAGTTTACGTTTCCCCGTTAGCCGGCAGTTATGTCGATAAAGCGGCATTTGAGAAGGGACAGAGATTTTCGGGTATTCTCCGTCTTTCGACGCCCGTCTTTTCCAAGGATGGATTTGCCGGTGTGATCAGTCTGGCGCTGGACTACCGCCAGCTGGCGAGATTCACCGATCAGATCATCCCGACTCAGGGGGAACGGGTGTTTGAAACGGATGCCGCCACGGGCAACTACGCTTTTCTGGTGGACAACCGCGGCTATGTGATTTCCCACCCCAACGACTACCACATCGCCGGTCTGGATGCCAACGGCGAAGTGATGCCGGCGCTTTCGCAGCAAAACTCTGCGGAGATGACGAAAAAAGGCGTCGAGGTGCTGAACCTCAATCAGTTGGGTTTCCTGGATCCGAATCTGCAGGCCGTCGCCAAAGAAGCGGCTTCCGGGAAAGCGGGCATTGCCACGTATAAGTTTGCCAACAACACGAAGTTCGTCGCCTATGCGCCGATCAAGTTCTACAGCGCAAACCTGAGCGCCCCCGCCGGATTCGGCTGGGTCGGACTGGGCGTGGACGTGGAGAAGTACAACGAAGCCGCCACTCAGGCGACACAGAAGATTGAAAAAGAGGCGAAAGCCTGGACAGCGACGGTTGTCCTCATCATCATCATTTCGATGGTCATCCTCTTCTTCATCATGGTTCTTCTGATGCGCGGCATCAGCCGCTCCATTCAGTCTGAAGTTCCGGAAGGTTCGGAAGGCGATCTGGCAGCGCTCAACGATGACGACGATGATGACAAATAAATAAAGTCACCATGCCACCTCTTCAACAAAAAAGGCCGAAGTGAAAACTTCGGCCTTTTTTTACAGGCGCGAGAGAAGATCGTAAGCCGAGTTCTGTTTTGCGCTTCGGTTACCCTCGGCGCAACGATGATCATTCATCTGGGACGGCAGTTGCCTGCCGCCTCAAGCGACGCTACCCGAGAACATCAGGCGGGCCGCCCTTAAACGTTCTCCTATTTGGTCTTGCTCCGGATGGGGTTTACCATGCCTTTTCCGTCGCCGGAAAAGCGGTGAGCTCTTACCTCGCCATTTCACCCTTACCTCGCAAATGCGGGGCGGTATATTTTCTGTGGCACTTTCCTTAGGGTTGCCCCCAGTCGCCGTTAGCGACCATCCTGCCCTGTGGAGCTCGGACTTTCCTCCGGCGGATAAAAATCCGCCCGCGATCATCTGATCTTCTCCGGCCTTTAAAAAAGAGTTTATCCTGATTTACGATTTCTTTCAAGGAGTCTTCGCGCCAACCTTCGCAAGCGACGCGCCGGCCGGACAGCCCTCAAGGGATTCAGCCGGAATGTTCGTCGATGGCCAGATTGGCCTGTCGGTCCGCCAGAGCGTTGTGGCAGCGCAGAACATGCTTCACTCGGACGGACGCAAAAGAAGATAAAAGCCCGCGTACCTCCTGCATCAGAACCTTGAGATTTTCGTTTTTCACCTTGTAGGTTCCGTTCACCTGATTGGCCAGCAATTCCGAATCCAGATAAACGTCCAGATGACAGATGCCCCGCGCCATCGCGCCCTTCAGCCCCAGAATCAGAGCCTGATATTCGGCGATGTTGTTGGTGCACCGGCCGAGGTAGGCCCGTCCCTCCCAGAGCACACGGTCCGATTCATCGGTGATGACCGCCCCCGCGCCCCCGATGCCGGGATTCCCGCGGCAGGCGCCGTCGGTAAACAACTTTGCTCTTTCGTTTTCCATATTCCCCTAGGCGGACTTTTCCTGATCCTCGAAATACATGATCCGGTTGCAGTTGGGACAGCTCAGCAGGGCTTCGGACCGCTGCACTTCATTGTACATCTGCGGCGGAATATTCATGTGGCAGCCGTTGCAGACGGATTTCCAGACGGAAATGACCCCGATGCCGTTGTTGCGCTTGCGAACTTTCTCATACCGGTCCAGCAGATCGCCGGGGAGCATCTTTTGCAGGTCGGCGCGCTTCTCCGTCCAGGCTTGCGTATCCGCGTCCACGGCATCGAGCTCGTCTTCAAGGTTTTTCTTTTCCCGTTCGTGCTCGCTTACGGCCTGCCGGAGCGTTTCTTCATCCTGTTTGACGAGCACGGCCAGTTGATCCATCTCTTCCATAAGCGCGATGATCTGTGTTTCGATTTCGCCGCTTGCCTTTTCCGCCGTTTCGATTTCCTTGAGCATTGCCTGGTATTCTTTGTTGTTCTTGACTTCCAAGAGCCTTTCCCTGGTTTTGCTCATCGTGTCCTGAAGCTTCTTGATCCTGCTTTCCGCGTCGGCCCGTTTCGCCTTGAGTTCTTCGTGCTTTCCTTTGTTGCTTTCGACCTTTTCCCGGTAGAGGCGGAAGTCCTCCTCCATTTTGGCGATCGCTTCGGGAAGCTTGATTTTCTTGGCGGATAATTTGACCAGTTCCGAATCACACTCCTGCAAACGAATTAACAGCGCTAATTTCTCTTTCAACCAATTCTCCTTTGTTTCCGTAATAAAAAAAATGCACCGCTTGGGTGCATTTTTCGTAAGCCTGTTTATTTTTTTGATTCTGCGCCGTGACATGACGGGGAAATCCGCCTGCTCACGGCCGCAACATCCATGACGGCGTCGCTACAACTCCTCGCTGGGAAAAACAGCATTTTTTTCATAGCCGGGATTTCCTTGTATATAAAAATTTGGTGGGCCCACCTGGGATCGAACCAGGGACCTACCGGTTATGAGCCGGTGGCTCTACCAATTGAGCTATAGGCCCGCCCCTCTTCCATTCTCCATGCGGTTTTTTACCCTTACCGCAACGGCGGTCAGAATGTATGGCCGCCTCAGAACCGTGAATCTGTGCGGATCGAACCGGCATCAAGGTTCGATGAAATATACCCAATTCCGGCGCTTGTCAACACTATTTTGCCGCGCGCTTCCGCACGGAATTTTTTGCCTTTTTCAGCGGTTCTTCCTCGACGTCTTCCGGTTCTTCGGCATCGGTTGCGGAGACCTCCAGGGGAACTCCCTCCTCCAATCCGAGGACTCCCATGCGGTCGCTGATGCCGAAGCGCATGCGCAATACTTTTTCCTCCCGGGGCGTCAGGGTGGCGAGAATTTTTCTCGTCTGATCCGCCAGGTCCATACTGATGGTGGCTTCCGAAGGAGACATGATCTTCTTGTCTTCGATGAAATCCCCCAGGTGGCTGTCCTCTTCCTCCCCGATCGGCGTTTCGAGGGAAATCGGCTCCTTGGCGATCTTCAGAACCTTGCGGACCTTCTCCAGGGGATATTCCATCTTGTTGGCGATTTCTTCGGGAGTCGGTTCGCGTCCCAGTTCCTGCACGAGGTAGCGCGACGTCCGAATCAGCTTGTTGATCGTCTCAATCATGTGCACGGGAATGCGGATGGTCCGGGCCTGATCGGCAATGGCGCGCGTGATGGCCTGGCGGATCCACCAGGTGGCATACGTGGAAAACTTGTAGCCCCGCTGATATTCGAATTTATCGACGGCTTTCATCAGCCCGATATTGCCTTCCTGAATCAGATCCAGAAACTGAAGACCGCGGTTGGTGTACTTCTTGGCGATGCTGACGACCAGCCGCAGGTTGGCTTCGACCAGTTTCCGTTTGGCGACCTCCGCCTTGGCTTCGCCGTCTTCGATGGTTTCGACAACATGCTTGAGCGTCGCCGTCGGAATGCCCACTTCCTTGGCGATTCCTTTGGTTCGTTTTTGCGCCTCCGTCACCGCGTCGTGACTGCGGTGGAGCCATTCGACGGAAACCTTGGATTCCTTGGCCGCCTGCTTCTCGTCCTGCTTGGACTTGCGCATTTTCGACCAGGCTTTTTCCATCTGGGTCAGCGTCAGTCCCGATTCCTTCTTGAAATGATTGATCACCCGTTCGGATTTTTCGATTTCCTCCTTGAAGAACCGCAGGCGGTCGATAAAGCGGTGCATCTGCTTTTTACTGAAACGGATCTTCCGGCACAGCGTGATGATATTCTTTGTGTTTTTTTCCAGCTCCGCCGTCAGCGTTTCCCGCTGTTTGGGCTTCATCGTCTTTGATTTGAGTTTGTCCCGCAGCACATCATTGCGTTCATGGAACAGGCGGATGCGCGCGATCAGCCGCAGCACGCGTTCTTTGTGTTCATCCTCCTCCATGAATCCTTCTTCGTCTTCGATGTTGTCCACCACGTTCTTGACGCGGAGTTCGCCGGACGTCAGCCGCTCGCCGATGCGGAGCACCTCGGCGACGGATACGGTCAGACTGAAAATCGCCCACATCGTTTCCCGGGCGCCTTCCTCGATCTTCTTGGCGATTTCAACCTCGCCTTCGCGGCTTAAAAGCGACACCAGACCCATTTCACGCAGATACATTTTCACTGGATCGCCTGTCTTGCCGACGCCGGGCGCCAGGGACAGGGCATCGGGAAACTTGGACGGCAAAACGTCCTCCACCGGCTTTTTCACCACCAGTTTTTCGCCCTGTTCGGTATCGATGATGTCGATGTTTTTTTCTCCGAACAGCATGATAATATCGTCGATCTGATCGGATGAATTGACGTCGGGCGGCAGCATGTCATTGACGTCATCGTAGGTTAAAAAACCTTTTTCCTCCCCCAGCGACAGCAGTTTCTTGAATTCATCGGATTGTATTTCCTTGGCCATCTGGCATCCCCCACATTTCGTTATTGATTAGCGTAACGCCTGTTCTTCTTTGATCAAGTTCTGTTTCCGGCAGGTCAGTTCCGCGATCCGCTCTCCGTCGCCCTGTTCCTGCGCCTGTCTCAATTGCAGCTGCAACAGCCGCTTTTGTTCCTTGTACCATCTTTCCCGGATTCTCCGGATATTATCGGAAAAATTCCGGTCCACCCTGTCCTCGTCGGTCGTCGTTTCGATACGCAATTTATTAAGCGCTTCCCGAAGCGGCCGATCTCCGTCCGAAGGCAGAATGACGTTGATATCCACATACTCCAGCAGCCGGTAAGCCTTCACAATTTTTTCGCCTGCTTCCCTGAGCGCCGGTTCCAGGAAAAAGTCCAACGCCTTTTCGCTTTCCACCAGAAGCGTCTTGCGCGGAAAATCCAGCATCAGCCGGATGAGGTTCATTTCCAGGGGGTGGAAGGCGACCCCGGCCGGCCGTCCGGGTCCGGCGTTTTTCGGCTGCGGAGTTCCCCCTTTCCGGTGGATCTCTCTTTTGAGCACGGTTTGGTCGATGCCCAGCTTTTCGGCGATGCGCTTGAGAAAGAGGTTCTTTTCTATTTCATCGCCGATTTTCCCCACGAATTCCATGGCTGTTTTCGCGAGGTCGCGGTTTTCTTCAAATGTTTTACCCTCGCCGAGCACACAATCAATATAATAATCGCTGATGGACGGCGCAACGGCAATCCGTTCCTCGAGTTTTTCCCGGCCGAATTTTTTTATAAAATCGTCCGGATCGTACCCGTCCGGAAGCACCAGCGCCCGGGCGTGCATGTTGGCTCCCAGAAAAAGCTCCAGGGAGCGGTCGAGCGCCTTGCGGCCGGCCGTGTCCGGGTCGAACAACGCCACGGCATTCTGCGTGTAGCGGCGCAAAAGGTCCAGGTGTTCCCTTGTGAGCGCCGTGCCCAGCGTGGCGACGACATTGCGGACGCCCGCATTCCACAGGGAGATCGCGTCAAAATATCCCTCGACGAGCAGGCAATAACCGCTTTCGCGGATGGCCTGTCTGGCCTTGCCCAGTCCGTATAAATGTCTGCCCTTGACATAGACGGGCGATTCCGGAGAGTTGAGATACTTCGGCTCGCCTTCACCCAAAATCCTGCCGCCGAAGGCGATTACCTCGCCGAATATATTTTCAATCGGAAAAATCAGCCGGCCGCGGAAACGGTCGTAGTAGCTTCCCTCCTTGCCGGCAATCACCAGTCCGGCCTGCTCCGCCAGTTTGAGGGACAGCCCGCTCGCTTCAATCAGATCCGTCAATGAACGCCAGTCGTCCGGCACATACCCGAGGCGGAACTCCCGGACCGTTTCCTCGGTCACCGCTCTTTTTTGAAGATAGTCCCGGGCAATTTTTCCGGCGGGGGAAGACAACTGGCGCGCAAAGTGCTGCGCGGCTCTTAGATTGAGATGTACGATGTCGTCGTGCAGCGAATCCTTCCCGGCCCCGTCGCTGCCGAATGTCCGCGCCGGCAGCAGAACCCCCGTTTTCTCCGCCAGAAGCTTGATGGCTTCGGGAAAGCTCTTGTCGGCGATCTTCATCAGAAGCGTGATGGCGTTTCCGCCTTCGCCGCAGCCGAAACAGTAAAACATCTGCTTTTCGCGATTGACGGTGAAGGACGGTGTTTTTTCCTGATGAAAAGGGCAGAGCCCCACGTAATTCCGGCCCGCCTTCCTCAAAGTCAGGTATTCGGAGGCAAGCTCGACAATGTCCACCCTGCTTTTAATCTCTTCAATCTTGCTGTCGTCAAAACGCACGAATGATCGCCTTGCCCGCTTTTCTGCTGCCGGTCCGACGGTTTTTTTCGAACCGGTCTACTGAGAAAGAAGCGCTTTCACTTTTTCCCCGGCCGCTTTTCCATCCGCCTTGCCGGTGATCTGAGGCATCAGAACTTTCATGACCTTGCCCATATCTTTTGCGGATGTCGCGCCGAGATCGGCAATGATTTTTCTGATGAGCGCTTCCACGTCGTCGTCGGACATCTGCGCCGGCATAAATTCCTGCAGAATCTTCAGTTCCGCTTCCTCTTTTTCCACCAGATCCTGGCGGCCGCCTTTGGCGAACTGCTCAATGGAGTCTTTCCTCTGCTTCACCAGCCCCGACAGAATCTGCATGGTTTCCGTCTCGTTGAGCGGCCGCAGCAGGTCGATTTCCTTGTTGTGCAGCGCAGTCTTCAGCATCCGGACGGTGGACAGGCGGATTTTGTCTTTGGCCTTGGCCGCCGTCACCATCTGTTCGTTCAATTTTGCGTTTACGTCCATTTTTTCTACCTCTGTTTATCCCATCTGATCTTCCAGTTTCCTGCCGCCCAGGAGATGCATGTGCAGGTGAAACACCACCTGCCCTCCGTCGGCGTTGCAGTTCACAACCGTCCGGAATCCGCTGGCGGCGACATTTTTTATTCCGGCAACTTCCTGAGCGGCCGCAATAAGGCGTCCAATCGTCCCTTCCTTCGCATCCACATCCATCAGCGTCGCCACATGCGTTTTGGGAATGATCACGACATGTACGGGCGCCATCGGATGGATGTCGTCAAAAGCCAGCACGGCGTCGTCTTCGTATACCTTTGTGCACGGAATTTCACCGCGGATAATTTTACAAAAAATGCAATCGGTCATCGTTTTTCCTCCTGCTGAGATGGAATTTGCCGGGTTTTGGCGACGGCGTCTTCAAGAGCGATCGCGCCGGTGTACAGCGCACGGCCGACAATAACGCCGAAAAAAGAACAATCACGGACGGCCACAAGCGCGTCAATGTCCGCCAGGCTCGCCACGCCGCCGGAAGCGATGACCGGAATGGAAACGGACTTCGCCAGCGCCCGCGTCTGCTCGACATTGACGCCCGTTTCCATGCCGTCGCGCTGAATATCGGTGTAAACGATCGCCTGGATGCCGCAGTTTTCGTAGCGTCGGGCCAGCGCGACCGCCTGTTGAGCGGTCTGCTCCGTCCAGCCCCGCACGGCCACCCGGCCTCCCAGCGCGTCGATTCCCAGAATAATTTTTCCGGCATGTCTGCGCGCGGCCGTTTTAACGAAGTCTTCATCCTGAATGGCCGCGGTGCCCAGGATAACGCTCGCCACGCCGTTTTCCAAGTAATAATCAATGGTCTCCATCGTCCGGATGCCGCCGCCGACTTCGACCGGCACGGTCACGGACCTGGCGATCTCGAGAATGGCCGGGCCGTTTTGCGGTTTCCCCGCCACCGATCCGTCCAGATCGACAAGGTGAATCCTCTGGGCGCCTTTTTGCGCCCAGAGGCGGGCCATGTCCGCCGGATTTTCGGCGTAAACCGTCACCCGGGTAAAGTCGCCCTGCGCCAGACGGACGCATTGACCGTTTTTAATATCCACCGCCGGAATGATGATCACCGTCAAACTCCTTTATGAATTCCGCCCGGACATACCAGTCCCGGATGTCGAACAATGCCCTGCCGTATAAAAAGTCAGGGTTCGAATCCGGAAAACGTCTTGAAAGCATCGTCAATGCCCAGTCGCGTCAGTTCTCGCGCTTTCACCCATTTCGCGCCGCCCCGAAAAAAGGACGACGCCTGCAGGACATCTTCCATCAGCGATTTTTGCGTCTGATCGAAAATACCGCGCCAGAGGCTCTTGCCATCCCGCACCGAAATCAGGTGAATTTCAAAGGCGACTGAGGCAGGGTGCTCGGCGGAATAGTCGTAGCCCACCCGTTCGACATACCGGTACACGAAACCGACGGCGAGAATGTCCGCCTGCATTTCCTGGCCGACCTGTCGGATTATCTGGGACAGGGACTGCTTGAAACGGTCCGTCGATACTCTCCTGTAAACCGCGGCGGTTTCCTCGTAAGGAAGCACCTCGACGTTTTTCAGCCCCGCAAGCTTGTCGGTAAAAAGCTCCTGAACAATCCGTTCGGCTCCGGAAACAACTTTTCCGGCGGCATTGACACTGCTGCAAACCGGGCAGCGCACGGTTGACGATCCGTCCTGAGGGCTCACGACCTGAAAAGGAATCACCGCCACGCGCTTGAGCGCCCCGGCCGGCGTCGTTTTCTCTGCGGCCGCCAACCGGACAGGCGACCAGGCCAGGCCAACCAGAACGAGGAATGCAACCGCTATGCTTTGGATCCGCAAATGTTTGAACATGAATCCACCGCCTTTTAAAGCGTCCCCTTCGTCGACAACACGCCCGTAATGTCCGGGTTCACCGTCACCGCCTGTCTCAGCGCCCGGGCAAAGGCCTTGAAAACGGCTTCGATAATGTGATGGCTGTTGCTACCGTAGGCCAGATTGATGTGCAGGGTAATGCCGCTGTGATCAGTGAAGGCCTTGAAAAATTCCTTCACCAGCGACGGATCGAACCCGCCGATTTTCCGCCGTTCGTAGCGCACGTTGTAAATGAGGTAGGGCCGGCCGGAAACATCGATATCCACGCGGCAGAGAGACTCATCCATCGGCACGGACGCGGATCCGTAGCGGTTGACGCCCGTTTTTTTGCCGAGCGCCTCTCCCACCGCGCGTCCCAGGCAGATGCCCAGATCCTCCACCAGGTGATGGTCGTCGATGTCCGTATCACCGGCGCTCTTCACTACGAGCTTGAACTGCCCGTGACGGACGAACAGGTCCAGCATGTGATTCAGGAAGGGAATGGTTGTGTCGATCCTGCTGCCGGCGGATTCGTCCAAGTCGATTTCCAGCGCAACATCCGTCTCCGTCGTCTTACGGACGATCCTCGCTTTTCTGGTCATCTCCGACCTCCGGTTCAAATGACTTTATTAAGCGGATATTCGATGATGCCCTCCGCTCCGGCCTCCAGCAGCCGGGGAATAATATCCCTGACGACGCCCGTGTCGATGACGGATTCAATGGCAAACCATTCATCGTAATAAAGGGTGGAAATGGTCGGCGCCTTCAACGACGGCAAAAGACCCATCACCTTATCGAGGTTTGCCTTGGACACGTTAAGCTTCAAGCCGACTTTGCCCATCGCCAAAAGCGATCCGGTCAGCAGCGTCCGGATCTGTTCGATTTTCCGGCGTTTCCACGGATCGTTCCACGCGTCGCGGTTGGCGATGAGCTGCGTGTTGGTCTTCATCAGTTCGTGCACGATCCGGAGCTTGTTGGCCCGGATGGTGGAACCCGTTTCCGTGACTTCCACGACTGCGTCCACCAGGCCGTCGACGACCTTTGCCTCCGTCGCGCCCCAGGAAAACTCCACGCTGACCTTGATATTTTTTTCGGCGAAGTATCGTCTTGTGAACTGCACGAGCTCCGTTGAAATGTGCTTGCCCTCCATGTCCTCGATCGAGCGGATCGGAGAATCGTCCCGCACCACCAGTACCCAGCGCGCCTGCCGCGTGGACACCTTGGAGTAGACCAGATCCTGCACGGCCACGACGTCGGAATTGTTTTCCAGAATCCAGTCGATGCCGGTCAATCCCAGGTCCAGATGGCCGTCTTCGATATAGCGGGACATTTCCTGCGCCCGCACCAGCGCGCAGTTAAGCTCAGGATCGTCAATATCGGGAAAGTAGCTCCGGCTGTCGTACGTGATCCGCCAGCCGGCTTTCTTGAACAAATCAACCGTATTATTTTCCAGACTCCCCTTGGGAATCCCCAGTTTCAAAACATTCATTTATACACTTCCTTCGGATCAAAAACCTTTTCTCCCACGATGACAACGTCGCCGCCTTCCAGTTTCCGGTAGAAACAGGACCGGTACCCCGTATGGCAGGCGGCGCCGCCCAGTTGTTCAACCTGCAGCAGCACCGTATCCTCATCGCAATCGATAAAAATATTCTTTACCATCTGAACGTGGCCGGAGCTTTCGCCCTTCAGCCACAGCTTTTGCCTTGAACGACTCCAGAAAGTGGCCTTCCCGGATTGCAGCGTCGCTTCCCAGGACTCCTTGTTCATGTAGGCGAGCATCAGCACTTCTTTCGTTTCGGCATCCTGAACAATGGCCGGAACGAGACCGTCGGTCTTCTTAAAATTCGGTTCAATCATCTTTTTTCTTCACCACCTTATTTTTACAGAACACTTAGAAACTTTGTTATTTAATTGATGCATTCCATTAAATCAAGCAATATTTTATCTGAATAATCCTCTATTTCCATCTTGCCTAACTATACCATTCATGATAAAAAACGCTATCATAAATTAAACCGGTTTTGACGCTATCGCTCCGGAGGATTTGAACAATGTCGTTGCTCACGGGTGGGGGAATCGCCGCTGTATTGGGACTGATCAGTCTGATCTTCTGGTGGTCTGATTTCCTGGCCATCATCCGGGGCGCTTTGCCGATTTTCCTGCTTCTGGGCGGCGCGCTTGCGGTTTATGTCGGCTTCGACGAGGTCCAGGAAAAAATCCGGGAAGAGCGCAGACGCCAGGATGAAGAATTGGAAAAAGCCAAGGAAGAAATCGAATCGGCCAAAGCGGAAGCGGAGCGGTACCGGGAAGAACTGGATAAACTCAGAGACGAAAAAAGATAAGGCTTCACCAACAAACGCGTCTTGCAAATACATCTTGACAGGGCCGTTTAAATCACATATGAGCCACACGGACCTTTATGGATAACGGCATGCATAATTTTTGTTTTTCCACAAATATATTCTCGCCCGACTGCATCTATATGTATTGATGCCTGCTTGCCCGTGCTTGATCAGGTAAGCAGGCTTATCCCAAAACAGTAAAAGCTGACCGAACAATCCAAAACAACACGTTTTGTTTCTTTTTTAACAAAAAAGGGGGAGGAATAGACCAAATGAAAAGAAGAATATTTTCTGTTACATTACAGATATTTATCTTGTCCGCGCTTCTCTGGACATGGGGCGTCGCCGGCGCGCAGGCGCAGACTACGCTGACCTACAGCATCTTTTTCCCGTCCACGCATGCGCAGGCCAAAGCGGGCGAAGCCTGGGCCAAGGAAATCGAAAAGCGCACCGCCGGAAAAGTCCGCATCAACATCTTTGCGGGCGGCTCGCTGACGCCGGCCGACCAGTGTTTCGACGGCGTGGAGAAGGGCATTTCCGACATCGGCATGTCCTGCTTCGCCTATACCCGCGGCCGTCTGCCGCTTCTGGAAGCGCTCGATCTGCCGATGGGATACCCCAGCGGCATGGTGGCGACGCTGGTCGCCAACGACTTTTACAAAAAGATGAAGCCCCGGGAATTGTCCCAGGTCAAGGTACTCTATTTGCATGCCCACGGTCCCGGCCTCCTGCATACCCAGAAACCCGTCAGCAGCATGGCCGATCTCAAGGGGATGAAAATCCGCTCCACGGGGCTCTCCGCGAAAATCGTGGAAAACCTGGGCGGCGTTTCCGTGGCCATGCCCCAGGGCGGAACGTATGAAGCGCTGCAGAAGGGCGTTGTCCAGGGCACGCTGGCGCCCATGGAAACCCTGAAGGGCTGGAAGCAGGCGCAGGTCATCAAGTACACCACCGACTGCACCAACATCGGTTACACCACCGCAATGTTTGTCGTCATGAACAAGAAGAAATGGGAGTCTCTGCCCAAAGACGTACAGAAAGCGTTCGACGATGTCAGTGAGGAATGGATCGCGGTGGCCGGCAAAGCCTGGGACGAGGCGGACGTGGAAGGCTATAAATATTCCGCCGAACTGGGAAACAAGGTGATTAAGCTCTCCGAAGCGGAACAAGCCAAATGGGCAGCCGCCGTAAAACCGGTGGCCGACGGTTATGTCAAACACATGGAAAGCAAGGGCCTGCCCGGCAAACAGGCCGTGGCCGAGGTCAAGGCTTTGATCAAGAAGCATTCCAAGGCCAAGAAATAGGAGGCTGGCTTCCAGCATGATTCTCCTGTCAAAATATCTGGCGCGCGCAAGCCGGGGGTTTAATCTCCTGGCCTGCGTCGCCGTGATCATCATGATGCTCCTGTCCACGGCCGATGTCGTTTTGCGCCTGTTCGGCAGGCCCATTCCCGGCACTTACGAACTGGTGGGGTTTCTGGGGACGGTGGTCGTCGCCTTTGCGCTGGCTTTCACGTCCATGGAAAAAGGCCACATCGCCGTGGAGCTCCTGGTGGAAAGGCTGCCGCAACGCACGCAGCTGGCGATTGACGCGTTCGGCAACCTGCTGGGAGCGCTGCTGTTCGGCCTGATTGCACATCAGGCTTTAATCTATGCGCTGGACATTCGGAAAAGCGGCGAAGTGTCCCTGACGCTCCAACTGCCGCCTTACCCGTTTATTTTCGGCATTGCGGCCGGCTGCGCCCTGCTGTGCCTGTTACTGATCGCGGATTTTATCAAATCCCTGTTAAGGACGATTCAAGGATGACCCCGACCACGACCGGTTTAATCGGTTTTGCCGTTTTGATAATTCTGATGTTTCTGCGGCTTCCCGTGGGTTTTGTCATGGCGATCGTAGGCTGCCTGGGATTCGGCT
>JAAYDW010000092.1 GCA_012729055.1 Deltaproteobacteria bacterium | reverse complement strand
CGGGCAAACGGGGATCTTTTTCGCCCGCTCGTGGATCAGATGACGGACAGCCTGATCATCATCGACCGGGACGGCGCCATCCGCTTTGCCAACACCGCCGCCCTGCTGCTTGTCGAAGTGGCGTCCGACACGGAAGCCGTCGGCCGAAGCATCATCGAATTCATTGCGCCGGAGAGCCTGCCGGCGGTGATGGAGGGGCTTCGTCAAGTCATGTCGGGACGAAAACGGATAAAAGTGGAGTGCGGAATTCTCACCGCGAAGGGTTGCAACCGCTGGGTGGAGGCCATTGGAACAAAAGTGCGCTACGAAGGCGCGGACTGCGATATGGTGAACATCCGGGACATCACCGGGCGCCGGCAAACGGAAGAAGCCCTGAAGGCGAGCGAAAAACGCTATTACCAGCTTTTTGAAAACATGCTCGACGGTATGGCGCACTGCCGGATGGTGTTCGACGAAGAGGGGCGGCCGGTGGATTTCGTTTACAACCTGGTCAACAGCGCCTTCGAAAGGCTCACCGGCCTTAAGGATGTCGAGGGAAGGCGCGTCACGGAGGTCATTCCGCTCATCCGGGAGCAGAGCCCCGAAGTGCTGGAAATTTACGGACGCGTTGCCCGGACCGGCCGGCCCGAGCAATTCGAACTCCTGTTCAATCCCC
Source organism: Deltaproteobacteria bacterium (assembly GCA_012729055.1). GTDB lineage: Bacteria > Desulfobacterota > Syntrophia > Syntrophales > Smithellaceae > UBA8904. Next base: position 23,690 of record JAAYDW010000092.1, on the reverse strand, counting down.
TGAACATCTGGCTTTGCATATCCGTGTACAGCCCCGAGGAGGGATCGTTTGTCGCCGTCTTTGAAAATGTCACCGAGCGCAGGCAGGTGGACGTGGAGCGCGAGAAGCTGATCGGAGAGCTGCAGCAGGCCCTCGCGGAAGTGAAAACCTTGAGCGGACTTTTGCCGATCTGCTCGTCCTGCAAGAAAATCCGCAATGATGAAGGCTACTGGGAAAGAATCGAGAAGTACATCTCAGACCGGTCCGGGGCGCTCTTCAGCCACGGCCTCTGCCCGGAATGCGTCAGAAAGTTGTATCCGGATTTACGCGAAAAGAAATAAGAAGCGGCTGTGGTCCCGGCGGGTAAAGCAATGCCGGCAGGTCTTCCTGGGAATGTTTAGCCCGCCATCAAACAATCTTTTTTGCAGAAAAACTTCAGACAAGCAGCCGCCGCTTCAGAGGTCAGGCGCAAAGGTTCGCGCAGCGCGGCTTGCGCTTACAAAGGCGGGTCGGGGCAGGCGTAGTGCCGCGGCAGCGTGTCTGCGCACTGGTCCATGCCGTCGAAAGGCGAGCAGCAGGCGGGCGTAACGCACCCCGTGTAATGATTGGGCCGGACCGTCACGACGCAGACGTTGCCCTGCCAGGCCGCCGTCACGCGGGCGATCCTGTCGGTTTCCTTGCCGTCGCCCGAGCAGGGCGGTATCTGTTTAAACGTGCAGTTTGCCTCGAGAAGAAAATTTGCCCCGGAGTTGTCCGGATTCTGCGGCGGTCCGGCGCCGACCGGACGATCGGCGTGGCGCGTCCAGTACCAGAAGTTCACCTGAATGCCCAGGCCGCAGGCCGTGCCGAGATGCAGGGGAAAGGAAGCGCTCTGCGTGTTGAAGGGAACGCCCTTGCCGCCCGGCGCTCCGGCGGGAAGAAAAATTTTGATGGTCTCGCCGTTCGACACGTAAGGCGCGCAGGGACCGCCGTCGGCGGGCGCAATCCTGTTTTCCACGGCGACGGTGAGCGTGCCCTCGGCGCCGTCCGGAACACCGTCGTTGTCCGAATCGGGATCGGCGGGATCCGTGCCGGTGAAAAACCGCTCCGCCGCGTCGGCAAGCCCGTCGCCGTCCGAGTCTTTCGCATTTTCGCCCGTATTGCAGCCGGCCAGGACCAGAAGAAAGACAACTGCCCAAAGCGCAAGCGTCGCGGACCGTCTCATCGGAAATCCTCGCTTTTGGAATGGTGGCGCGAAGGCGGAAGTATTTTCTTTTCCGCCGGATAAGTCAACGCCTTTTTTGGGTGCATCCGGTCCTTAAATAAATGACGGATCGCGTTTGCCGGCTTTCAGTATTTGCGGCCGCGGGGATCCACCATCGGCACGAAGCGCACGCCGATGGCGGCCTGTTTTTCCAGGCGGCCGTTCTTTTTGACGAGCACGCAGAGCTCCTGCACCCAGGATTCTCCGACGGGAATGACCATCCGGCCGCCTTCGGCAAGTTGATCCGCAAGCGGCTCGGGCACTTTGGTCGGAGCGCAGGTGACGAGGATGGCGTCGAAAGGCGCTGCTTCCGGCCAGCCCAGGTAGCCGTCGCCGATCCGGAGGCGCACATTCGGATAAAGCCGCGCCAGGAGCTTTTCGGCGCGCCGTCCCAGCGATTCCACGATTTCAATCGTGTATACGTCCCGGCACAGTTCGGCCAGCACCGCGGCCTGATAGCCGGAGCCCGTGCCGATTTCAAGGACCTTCATGTCCGGCCGCGGCTGGATAGCAGCCGTCATCAGCGCCACGATGTAGGGCTGGGAAATCGTCTGGCCTTCTCCGATGGGCAGGGGATGGTCGTCGTAAGCCCTGCCCCGGAGGGCTTCCGGAACAAAGTCGTGGCGTCTGACTTTTTTCATGGCGTCCAGGACTTTTGCGTCGCGGATGCCGCGGGCTTCGATTTGCAGGGCGACCATTTGATTACGCCTTGCGGTGTAATCTTGCTCGGCGTCGCTGCGGTCCGCGGATTGCGCCGTCCAGATAAAGCAAAGCGTAATGAGCAAACCAAACCCCGCCGCTTTTTGCAGCGCGCTGCGGCTGATTCGTGTTGTATTCATCGTTTGTCCTCCAAAGGATCAGTTCCGTTTATTTTATGTTCGGATATTCCCGGGCGCCGGAATTTTCGTTTGGCCCGCTGTGTGTCCCCCCGTCTTTTTTCGCCGCCAAATCAAAAGCGGCAGCCCCGACAAAAGAACGCCCACGCCGACCCAGGCGCCGCGCCCGGTGTAGGCAAGGCTGGCATAAAAAAGAAAACCGCACACGGCAATGAAAACGAGCGGCGGTAGGGGATAGAGGGGAATCGAAAAAGGACGGGGCGCCTGCGGACGGCTTTGCCGAAGCAGGATCACGGACAGGCCGACCAGGAGAAAAAAAAGCCAGAAGACGGGGGCGGTGTATTCGACCATCATGACGAATCCGTCGGGCGCCCCCGTTCCCAGGGCGACCAGCGCCAGAGCGGCTGCGCCCTGGGCAAGGAGGGCGCTGACCGGCGTGTGACGGGCGCCCTGCCAGCGCCCCAGAAACGCCAGGACGTCGCAGTCTTGCCCCAGGGCGTAGGCGGTTCTCGCGCCGGTGATCATGGCGGCGTTGAGTGTGCTGGCCGCCGCCAGAAGGATCAGGACCGATGTGACGGCGCCGCCCGGCGCTCCCAGCACAAGACGCATCAGATCCGCCACAACGGTTCCGGAAGAGGCCATGGCTTCCCGGCCCAGGCCTTTTAAAAGGACGAGATTGACCAGCAGATAAAGAGCCGTAACGCAGCCGACGCTGATGAGGAGCACCTTGAGGATATTGCGCCGGCCCGCGCGGATTTCGGCCGACAGAAACGACGCTTCGTTCCAGCCGCCGTAGGTTAAAAGGACAAAGATCATGGCTGTCCCGAGCGACTGCTTTTCCGGAACGAGAGAGCCTGCCGGCCCGGCCGGCTGCGAAGAGGCAAGGAAAAGGCCCAGCGCGGAGACCGTGACGAGCCCCGCGACGATTCCCGCCGCGAGAACGATTTGTGCCGCCTTGCCCTGCCGGATGCCCGCCATATTAACCGCTGTGAAGAGGATAACGGCCAGGGCGGCGTAAACGGATGAAGAGAAAGGTCCGAGATGAAAAATCACCGAGGCGTAGTCGCCGATCAGAAAAGCGACCATGGCAATGGATCCGGTCTGGATCACGGCGATGCGCGCCCAGGCGTACAGGAAGGAAGGTGCCCGGCCGAAGGCCCGGGTGAGGTAGTGATAATCGCCGCCGGCGTGGGGATAGGCGCACATGAGTTCGGCGTAGCACAGAGCGCCCGCCAGCGACGCCAGTCCGCCCGCCAGCCAGAACAGGAGCGCCGTCGCAGCGCCGGAGGCGTTTGCCGCCACGACGGACGGCGTTTTGAAAATGCCGACGCCGACGACCGTGCCCACGACGATGGCGACCGCGTCGAAAACCGACAGCGTCTTTTCGGGTCCGGCGGCCTCAAACATCGGATCCTTCCTTGTGCGGAAAAAGGCCGTTTGTCTGTTAAACCGGGAAAGCCCTGTGCCGGAGGATGAAGGGGCGCAAAACAAAAATCGCAGGGAAAGGAAAAACTGTTTTACACAAATGAAGTATAGAAAAAACGGTCCACCGTGTCAATACGTCCGCAAAACGCGCCGGACCGGGCGGGACCCGGGTCCGGCGCAAAGCAATCCGCAAAGAGCCGGCTTTCGGTCAGGCGGCGGGCGTTTTCGTCCGGGCCTTCCGGGCTTCGGCCACTTCGAAATCCCGCAGGCTCCGGACCATGTCCTGAATCGCGGCGGGAAGCGTCGTCACGGGCCGGCCCGTGGACAGAGCCAGGTAGTAAATGTGGGCGATTTTTTCCAGGAGCTCCGTGGCGAGAAGCGCCTTGTCCATGGTCTTGCCCAGAACGATGACGCCGTGGTTCTGGATGATGTAGGCGTTGGCGTTGTTGCCGAGCTTGCCCGCCACATTGGCGGCGAGCTCCGGACTTCCCGAAAGCGCGTAGGGAGCAACCTCCACTTTTTCGCCCAGCGCCAGGGCGACCTCGTCGAACAGCGCGGGGATAGGTTCGTTGAGGACGGCAAAAACGCTGCCGTAAAGCTGGTGCGTGTGAATGACGGCGTTTGCGTCGGGGCGTTCGCGGTAGACCGCCGCGTGCAGTCCGGCTTCAACGGAGGGCGGCTTGGTTCCTTCCACCATCGCGCCGGAAAAATCGACGATGCAGATGTCCGCCGGCGCAAGCTCGGCATATTTGACCGACGACGGCGTGATGGCCAGCAGCTCCTTCTGCGGAATTCTCACCGAGACGTTGCCGCCTGTGCCACGAAGCGAGCCGAAATAACCGTGTTCCGAAAGCCAGAGACTCGTCTCCAGCACTTCTTGCTGATAGCGTTCGTAGGGACGCATGGCGCTTTATCCTCTCTTTCCTCATCGGCGGGGAAGGTCTTTTCCGCCCGCCGCGGTTTTCACGACGTGATGGACGGCCGCTTGTTCTGGGCCAGTTCCTCTTGTTTTTTGACATCCGGTTCGGGACGCGGGCCGGACCAGGTGAAAGTGTCCAGGACTTCCGGATTCAGAATATAGTCCGGCTTTTCTCCCGCGAAGAGCTTGCGGATCTGATCGGCGGCGACGGCTCCCTGGTGCGCCGCGATTTCCGCGGTGTTGCCGCCCAGGTGCGGCGTGGCCAGAACGCGGGGATGCGCGACGAGCGGATCGTCGCCGGCCGGCGGTTCGGTGGAAAAGACATCCAGGGCGGCGCCGGCGATTTTGCCTGTGTCAAGCGCCTCCAGGAGGGCCGCTTCGTCCGCGAGCGAGGCCCTGGCCGTGTTGATGAAAAAGGCGCCGGTCTTCATGCGCGCGAAGGCTTCGCGGTTCATGAGGCCGCGGGTTGCCTCCACCGCGGGGGCGTGGACGCTTACGAAATCGCTTTCGGCCAGAAGCTCTGCAAAGGAAACTTTCCGTCCGCCGAGGAGCGCTCCGTCTGCGGCCGTCATTTGCGGATCACAGAAGACGACATTGGCGCCGAAGCCGGCCAGACGGGCGGCGACCGCGGCGCCGACCTTGCCCAGTCCGATGAGGCCGACGGTTTTTCTCCACAGTTCGCTCCCCTGGTATTTCAGATAGGCTTCACCCATTTTGGCCATGTCGCCCGCCGCAATGCCCTCGCGCTTGAGGAAGTCGGACGACGCCGGCATTTTGCGGGCCAGCATGATCATGAAGGCCACGGTCAGGTCCGCCACCGCGTCCGCGTTTCTTCCGGGCGTGTTGATGACGGGAATGCCGTAGGCGGTGGCGGCGACCAGGTCCACGTTCACGGCGTTGCCGCGGCAGGTGACGATCGCCCGCAGGTCCCGCGCGTCGCGGATGGCCGGAAAATCGACCACGTCCATTTCCGTGATGAAAATCTGCGCGCCGGAAAGCGCCGCCGCAAGATCGGCGCCTCCGTCGTAGAGCTTCATTTTTTCCCGCCAGCCGGCGTAAACCACGGAGCCGATCGCTTCCAGCTCGCTTATGGCGGCCGAATCCAGCGAGGCCGTGACGAAGATATGCGGCGCGAAGCAGGGATCCGCCGCCCGCGCAGCTGAGGGAGACGGTTCGAAAAGCGATGCCGTGAGCAGATTGCCGATTTCCGCGTCGGCCGCGGCGCGCTTGTCGAAAGCCTGCCGCCATCCGGCATACAGGTTTGCGTATTTTGCCGCCGTTTGACCGGGTCGGTGTTCCTTCATGCCCGCGGCGATTTTTTCCGCTCCGGAGACGGCGTCGGCAAAGAGCCCCGCTCCGACGCCCGCCAGGAGCGCCGCGCCGACGGAGGTCACTTCGGCGGTGGGCGGGACCCAAACGGCGCTTCCCGTCACGTCGGCGACCACGGCGTTGAAAAGCGAACTCGCGGACATGCCGCCGGCCAGGCGCACCGCGTCCGTCTTTTTGCCGGAAACCGCGGTGAGCTGTTCAAGATTGGCGCGGACGGAATAAGCGATGCCCTCCACGAGCGCCCGGGCAAGATGCCGGCGGCTGCGGGAAGGATCGCCCGTGACCATGTGCGACAGACTCAGGTTTCCGACCGGCAAACCCACGACGCGTCCGTCGAAGAGCGCAACGCCGAACGTGGAATAGACGCCGGCCGCGCCGGGCAGGGACAGTCCGGCTTCGGCAAAAAGGCAAAGCGTCGGATCGGGGGCGCTGGGATAGAGGAGGCGGGCAAACCAGTCGAGCACATCGCCCGTCACCATGCCGTTGCTCTCCAGGACGAAACGCCCCGGAACGACATGCTCGCCGCTCCAGAGTTTTCCCGACGGATCGAGAATCAGTTCGTCCGTCACCAGCTGGAGCGGCATGGTTGTCCCCGCGATGACGGCCAGGTCTCCGTCCCGCACGGCGCCCGCGCCCAGAAGACCGCACTGCGTGTCCGCACCGCCTGCCGCCACGGGAATGCCGGGAACCAGGCCGAAGAGGTCGGCCGCCTCCCGGGTCAGAACTCCCAGAGGAGAACCGGAATCAACCGGTTCGGGAAAAAGCGACCGGGAAAAGCCCAGCGAATCGATCAGATCGCCGGCCCAGCGGCGCTGCTTCAGGTCATACAGGAGGGATTCGCCGGCCTGAGATCGCTCCGCGGCCATTTTCCCCGACAGGATGAAGGCGACCCAGTCGGTGACCGACAGGGCAAAAACCGCCCGGCCGAAGAGGTCGGGCGCATTGTTTTTGAGCCAGACCAGGCGCGTGCCGAGAAACAGGGGAGTCGGCCAGTGGCCGGTCAGAGCGTGAATTTCTCCTCCCCGCTCGGCGCCCAGAATCAAACCCTCGCCCAGCGCCCGGGCGTCGCGGTTGGGCGTCGCCAGAAGGACGTTGTTTTCCCGGTCGAGGATCACGCTGGTGTTGCGCATGCCGCTTGCCGCGATGCCGGCGATTTGTCCGGGCGATATTTGCGCCCGGGCCAGGACTTCGCGCGAGGCTTCGCCGAGCTTTTTGAGCATGCCGGCCGTGTCCATGTTGCAGCCCAGGCCGCTCGTGCCCGGCGCAACCGGATGGGTCCAGGCGCGCTTTGCCGATACGACGGCGCCCGTTTCGGAATTCAGCACCAGGCAGCGGCCGGAGCCGCCCCCTACATCGATGGCCATCAGATAGGTCGGTTTCATGGAAGCTCCTTTTCTTTTCACCTGGCACAATAAGAGTTTGCGCTTTTGGTGTCAAGACCTTTGGGGGGCAGTCGGGCGGGACCTGGGCCGCGCCGGCGCCGGATGCAGGTACTTCCGTTACGGAGGCCGCCCTTTTTCTTTTTTCATCCAGGCCATCAGGTCATCATATCCGCCGCAGGTGTCCAGGCGGTTATCCGCGAAACTCCTGCGGACCGCCTTCGCGGAAAGCCGCGTTTCCACGAGGAAGGTCCGGATGCCCGCGTCGCGGGCGGGCAGGTCCTCCTCCGGACTGTTGCCGATCATCAGACAGCGCGTGGGCTCGAGCGCCAGGCGCGCCAGAAGCTCCGTATAGAAGGCGACGCCGGGCTTTGTCCGGCTCATGTTTTGGGAATGCGTGATCCAGAAAAAATCCGCGGCGTCGAGTCCGGCCCATTCCAGGCGGTACAAAACGGTTCGGGCCGGAAAGACGGGATTGGTGACGATCGCCAGGCGATAGCCGAGCGCTTTGGCCAGGCAAACGGCGTCGCGCGCCCGGGCGACCGGCGTGAAATACGGCTTAAGCGACCGGAAATCCTTTTCAATCATTTCGGAAACCAGCCTGTCGACGGCGTCCGGTGTGGTGCGGCCGCACCTGGCCATGTGTTCCAGAAAAACGTCGTGGTTGAAGCGGTCGCTGCGATTGGAAAGTACGGCCGCGATGGATTTTTTGAAGGATAGACAAAAGGATACGGGATTGAAAAGGGGTCGAAACCGAAAAAACGCCCGCAGATAAAACAGGAACGTCGCTTTGGCGCTCATGTCGATGAGGGTTCCGTCCAGATCGAAAAGCAGCGTGTCGATGGTTCCGGCCGGAAGCCCGGACAGTTTTTTTCTTTCCATGGCCTTTGTCTTCCGGGCGGGCGGTGTGTGACCCGGCTCAGCAGAAATTTGTCTTTCCGCTTTGCGCCATAGCATCCTTTTTACAAAAAGGGAAGGCGCCGCGCTGAAACAGGCGGTTCCCGCGGGATGATACACGGGTGGCGGCACGGCAGATGAAACCGTCTTGCCGATATGTTGGATTTAAGTCAAGCTGAAGTCCTGGCGGCTTTTTCACTGCCGGTTAACAGCAGCGCCGGCAGGATTCCCGTAATTTTTGAAAATAATGCAGCGAATCCGATCCGGAAGCCGACAGGGGGCTATTATCAGTCTTTCTGGATTTATTAGAGATATGGCTCAATCACCCGGCGCGGTTTGGCTGCTGCAGCGGCGCCCGGCGCCACTTTTTCCGCGGTTGATTTTTTCTTGCATTCTTTTTCGGAAGTTGCTAGGGGAAGTCCAGACGTTATATATAATCTCTTAATAAGTTGTCGGTTTAATTGTCGTCGAAAGGAAGCGACGGATGATTTTCGTGACATCTCTCAGTTCCACACCGTTGAAACACAAATTGAAAATTAATCGAATCGGCTTTGTCCGCGCCGTGCGGTATCCTGGGCTGCCTGCGGAGAGTTACGCGCCGGCCACGGAACTGGAGTCGGAAAGAACAGCCTTTCAGAAAGGAGGAGTTGCTCAAGAATAAAACGACAGGGATCACGATGAACCTTAACTGTCTTTTTCAATAAGGAGGTCAAACGATGGACTTTTTATTGATGCTGCTCTTTGGATTGATGTTGTCTCCCCTTGTTCTTGAACCGTTTCTGGTTAAATTATCCCACTGGATTGCGGCCCGGGCCGTGATTGAGCGCGTGTCTCCGGAGGTGCTCGCCTGCGACGTCAAAGCATTTATCGATGAGGCCGGATCGGAATTCACGGCGCTGGGTTTTCACTTTGCCGGCTATATGGTCCTTCACGGCTATACGCCCAGGCTGACGTCTTACTTCGGTCTGTTCCGGCACGACACGCTGGAAACGACCGGCATGGCGGCCGTGGTCCTGCACGACGCCGGACCCGAGCTGAAGTATTATGAGTTTACCACCGTTTGTTCCGACGGCCGGACCATCGATGTCAACAACGCTCCGCTTGCGGGAGCGTGTGAAAATCCCGAGAAAATATCGTATGGCTACCCGCAGATCCAATCCGTCAGAAAGCTTTACGAAATTCACAGGTGGGTGACCGGTCCGGTTGAAATACAATCCTGCGGCAAGAGTCTTTTTCCGGGAAATGACGCGGAAATGATCGCCCGGACGCTGGACCGGGAGACGGCGCTGCAGGCCAAATACGGCTACTATGTTCTCAATGAAAACCGGGCGCGCTACGAGCCGACCTGGAAGGGCGCCTTCAGGATGACGCAAAAGCGGATTTTTCCTTTTAAACCGATTTTTTCTTATCTGGATTCGCGTCTGGCCCGAAAGGCGATTGCGGACATGCCTGCCTGAACGGAAAGAAATCGAACGCTGTCCCAAGATTTCATGAGGTGTTTTCAACCCCGGCAACAACAGACCAGCGATAGAAGGAGGAAAAATGAACGATCGTCATTTATCCGGCGCCAAACGAAGGTTGATCGTGGCTCTCTTGTTGATTTTTTTCGGAGGACTGCTCGCGTGGTGCGTCCAGACGGGAGGGGGGACGATCAAGATCAAGGACGTGCGTTTTGTCGGTTCCGACGGCCGCGTCACCAGCGCGCTTTTGTACATTCCGCCGGGCGTCAGCAGCAAGGCTCCGGCGCCGGGCATTGTCGCCACGCACGGATATATCAATTCCCGGGAGACGCAGGACGGCTTCGCCATTGAATTTGCCCGGCGCGGCTATGTCATCCTGGCACCCGATCAGTCCGGCCACGGATTTTCCGATCCTCCTGCCTTCGCTGCCGGATTCGGCGGACTGGATACCCTCAAATATCTGCGTTCGCTGGACATCGTCGATCCGAAAAATATCGGCCTTGAAGGCCACTCCATGGGCGGCTGGGCTTCGGTGGCCGCCGCATCGGCCAATCCTGACGGATATGCGTCCATGGTGCTGGCCAGCTCGTCGACGGGAACCTACGGCGTGGCGGACGGGACTCCGACGTTTCCGCGCAACCTGGCCATCATCTTCAGCCGCTACGACGAATTTTCCGGCCTGATGTGGGGGACGCTGATTCCCCGGGACGTAGGCAAGACGGAAAAGATGAAAAAGATCTTCGATACGAAGGAAGACATCGAGGTGGGAAAACTTTACGGTTCGCTCGAAAACGGAACGGCCCGCAAACTGTACTCCCCCGGCATGATCCATCCCCGCGTGCACTTCTCGACCGAGGGCATCGGCGCGGCGGTGGAATGGATGCAGATGACGCTCAAAGGCGGAAAGAATCTGCCGCCCTCCGATCAGATCTGGTACTGGAAGGAACTGGGCACGTTTATCGCCATGATCGGAATGATTTTGCTGGTATTTCCGCTGGGCGCCCTGCTGCTTGAGACGGGCTTTTTCCGGGAGCTTGCTGAAACGCCGCCCAATCAAAAAGCGCTGCGGGGCGCCGGCTGGTGGGTGGGAGCGGTCCTGACCGTGTTGATTCCCATTCCTCTCCTGGTCGTCACCATCGCTTCGCACGGTAAAGGCTATCAGGCCGCGACCGCCTTCTGGCCGCAGAACATCACGACGACGATCATGTACTGGGCGCTGTTTGTGGCCGCCGTGTCTCTCGTCCTGTTTTTGCTGTGGCATTTTATCTTCAACAGGAAGAACGCCACAGGCGTCAACTACGGGCTCACCTGGGCAGGCCGGGGGATGGACATCCGCAAAATCTGGAAATCGCTTCTGCTTGCGGCTGTCATTGCCGTCGCCGCGTATCTGACTCTGGCGTTTTCCGCCTGGGCGTTTACGACCGACTACCGGCTGTGGATTTTCGCAATCAAGCCCATGACCATTTCCCATTTCCGCATTTTCCTGTGCTACCTGATTCCCTTTGTGATTTATTTCCTGGTCATCGGCTTGTGCCTGCACGGACAGTTGCGGCGGGGCCGCGTCGGGGGCGCGCTGAGTTTCTGGCCCGAAGCCCTTATCAACATCTTCCTTTTGATTACTGCCTATATCATCTGTGAAGCGATTCAGTACGCGCCGCTCCTGGCCGGGGGAACGCTGGGCCTGCCGCCCGCGGCTTTGTTCGGCATCGTTCTGTTTCAGTTCTTCCCGATCTTCGTCATTGCGGCCCTGGTTTCGACGTACTTCTTCCGGAAGACGGGGCATATTTATGCCGGCGCGTTTTTGAACGCCATGCTGGTCACCTGGCTTGTGGTTGCGGGCCAGGCTACGCACTTCGCCTGCAGGTAAGCGTTATTTGCCGCGGGGCGGCCCGGATGACACAGGCCGCCCCGCGTTTTTCCCGGCGTTTTCCGTTTTTTCTCTGAAGTTTTTCTTGCCTTGTTTCGAGGAATTGATCATATTTCCGGGAAAGCTTCCGCAAAGCGGGAGCACGGAAAGGCCCAGCTCTTACATGAAAGGTTTTTTTGCTTCCGGATTTTTTGCCGGCGCCAGACGGTTGTTCCTGGGAAACACCGACATCCTGCAGGACGTCGCTTCGCAGAATCTCGGCCGGCTTGCCTACATTATTCCCATAGCGGCCCTGGTGCACCTGTTGCATGTGATCCTGTTCGGAATGATGACGCCTTCTTCCGACGCGGAAGCGCTCTGGCGCGCGGGAGTGATCGGCGTTCATTTCGCCGGCATGATCGGTATGGCGCTCTTTTACGCCGTGCTTCTCGGCATCCGGCGCCGCGGGCAGACGGAAGGGCGGGCCGCCCGCTGGCTGCCGAACATCATTATTCTGGTCGTGCTCCTGGAAGCGATGGCCCTGGTGACGTTCGACCAGCACGTCACCAGCAATATCACGCCCTTTGTCGTGATCTGCGCGATCATGGCCGTCGTGATTCTGATCAGGCCGTGGCTGTCTTTGGCCTTCTATCTTCTGGCCTATCTCCTGTTCTATATCGGCATGGGCCTCATCCAGCCGCTTCCGGAAATCGTCCTCACCAACCGGGTCAACGGCCTTTCGGCCATTGCCGTCGGCATCTGCGCTTCGCTGATCCTGTGGCAGACCAACAAAAGAAACGTCATTCAGCAGCGCAAAATTACCGATCAGCAGGCGAAGCTGGAGAAGATGAATCAGGAGCTGGCGGCTCTGTCCGAGACCGACGAACTGACCGGGCTGGCCAACCGGCGCCGGTTCAACAAGACCCTGGCGGACGAACTGGCCCGCCATATCCGCAGCGGCGAACCGTTGGCCCTGATCATGACGGACATCGATCATTTCAAGCTGTACAACGATCTGCTCGGGCATCAGGCCGGCGATGACTGCCTGCGCCGGGTCGCGGCCGCGCATCAAAAATGCGCGGGCAGGCCTTACGATCTGGCCGCCCGCTACGGCGGCGAAGAATTTACGCTGATCCTTCCCTATACCCATGCCGCCGGCGCGGTGCGCATCGCCCGGGTTCTTCAGGACGAACTGGCCGCCCTGAAAATTTTCCATCCGGCGCCCGAGACGCAGGGCATCGTGACGCTCAGCATGGGCATCGTGTCGCTGGCGCCGACCCAGGACGTTACGGCGGAAGACCTGATCGGATATGCCGACGCCGCCCTCTACGCCAGCAAAAGCGGCGGCCGAAACAGGTTCACGGTTTCCGACTGCCGGCGGTGCTGAACGGCGGCGCAGTTGCGGAAATTATCCGGCGCCGGCCTCAGGCCAACTCGTCTTTCCATGGCCAGAGAAACATGCCGCCCTCCAGCGTATGGACGTCGGCAAAGCCCGCCCCGTCCAGCATCCGCTGCGCAGTGAACCCCCGGAGGCCGAGCAGGCAGACGCAAATGATTTTGCGGTCCTTCGGCAGTTCGCCCATCCGGCGGGGCAGCTCGTCGAGGGGAAGGTTGACGACGCCCGGATGATCGATATGCGCGCGCTCGAATTCCAGGGCCGACCGGACATCCACCATCAGCGCGCTTCCCTGCTCGAGAAGCGCTTTGGCTTCCCGCGCGTCAACCGGCTTCATGAGGCCGGAGGCGATGTTCCCCACGACGTTTAGCGCTGAGACGAAAACGTCCAGCGCTGCGGAGAAGGGCGGCGCGTAAGCCAGGTCCAGAGAAACGATGTCCCGGATGGAAGCGCCAAGCCGGATGGCGGTCGCGGCGACGTCGATCCGGCGCGCCGCGTCGCCTTTTCCCACCGCCTGCATTCCCAGAAGTCTGTGCGTGCCGTTTTCGTAAATCAGTTTGAGCCCCAGAATCTGGCTTCCCGGATAGTAGTGGGCTTTGTCGAAGCCGCAGACCGAGACGGCGCCGGCGTCGAGATGCAGCCGGGATGCCTGCGCTTCCGTGACGCCGGTCGAGCCGACGCTGTAGTCGAACGCCTTGCAGGCGAAGGTGCCCTGCACGCCGGGAAACTCAGAAGGAATTCCGCAGATGTTGTCGGCGATGACGCGGCCGTGCTTGTTGGCGGTGGAGCCGAGCGGAATGTAGCAGGGCTTTCCCGTGACGAGATGGACGTTTTCCACCAGGTCGCCTCCGGCGTAAATCGCCGGATCGTCGGTTTGCATCCGGGCGTTGACCCGAAGCGCGCCTGTTTTTCCCAGCGACAGTCCGGCGGCTTGGGCAAGCTTTGTCCGGGGCGCGAGCCCCGCGGCGATAATGACGATATCGGCGTCGTACTGCGCTTTTTTCGTGATTACCCGGCCGACGCGCCCGTCGGTTTCTCCGAAAGAGAGAATTTCGGCGTTAAGTTCGACGGCCACGTTGTTTTCAAAGAAGTGCTCCTCGATCATCGCCGCGATTTCAAAGTCGAGCAGGCCCGGAAAGAGCTGGCTTTCCCGCTCCAGCATTGTCACGCTCCATTTTCTGGCCGCGAGCGCCTCGGCGGTTTCTACGCCGATAAAGCTTCCGCCGACGATGACGGCCGAGCCGTGTCCGCGGTCGCCGAGCTCCGCCGCGAGCGCCTCGGCGTCTTCCAGACGGGTCAGATGGTAAACGCCCTTGAGCTCAGCTCCCGGAATCGGGGGCGTCTTCGGCGCGGCGCCCATCGCCAGAACGAGCGCGTCATAGGCGAAAGAGAAGGATTTGCCGGTGGCGACGTCTTCAGCCTCCACAAGGCGGGCCGTCCGGTCGATGTGCAGCGCCCGGAGGCCGGCGCGGATTTGGATGCCCTTGACCTCTTGAAAATACGCGGCGTCGCGGATCCGGCCGTAGGTGGTTTTTCGCAGGTCGTCCATCGCGCGGACCCTGCCGCCGAGATAATAGGGCATGCCGCAGGCGGCGTAGGAAATGTAGCGGCTTTCGTCGAGAAGGGTGACGTCATCGTCGGGACAGAGCCGCCGAATGCGCGACGCCGCTTTAGCGCCGCAGGCGGATGCCCCGATCACAAGAATTCGTTTGCTCATGAAATACTCCTGTTCTTTTTTCCGGTGGAAATCCGCGCCGCTCTTCAGACGGCGACGATTTTGCGGCGCGGCTTGCGAGGAACAGCGGACGATTTCCCGGAAACGGGTTTTCCGGACTTCTCCGGAGACAATCGAAGTATAGGAAAGGGGGGCCTGTGCGTCAAGAAAATCCTTGCCGCGCTTTTCATAACCGTTGACATCCCCCGGGGAAAACTGCCATGATGGGCGCGAAAGAAACATCTTCAAGGAGGCATAAAATGGCCGTGAAGGAATGCGCAAACTGCGGATACAGGTCGGCAGAGTCTTTTGAAAACGACATCTGCCCCGCCTGCGGCGTGACTTTCTGGAAATGCCGGGAATGCGGCTACATCCTGAAAGCCGCGACCCTGCCGGAGCAGTGCCCGTCGTGTTTCAAAAAATGCGAGTTTAAAAACGTCACTTGCTACACGCCGGAATGCGGCGGACCGGGCAACGTCGATCCGTCGCTGTAAGCATCATTAAGATCCGGCGCCGGAGGGCGGAAGCATTCCGCGGGGCGCAGGTGCGGCCGCCGTTTTGGCGGACATATGGACCGTTTCCCCGGATACGGAAAAACATCCGCCGGCCGGCAGGACGCTCTTACGGCTCCACCACAATCTTGATTGCCGTCTTGCTTTTGGCCGCGAGGACGTCGAATCCGCGCGTTGCGATATCGGTAAGCGGAATGATATCCGTGATGATACTTTCCGGACGGATGGTCCCGGTGGCCAGCCACTGCATCGCCAGGTCCGGTTTAATCGAATTGGTGCCGATCATGGTCGTTTCGCGGGTGACGAACCCCAGCATGTGCACCAGGGCCCGCTCGGTGAAGATTCCCTGAACGATCACCGTTCCCTGATAGCGCGCCGAGGCGAGGCAGTCCTTGAGACTGGCCTCGATGCCGACGGCTTCAATCGCCACGTCCACGCCGCGTCCGCCCGTGAGCTCCTTGATTCTGGGCGGGCTTTTAATGGCGGACGGATCCCAGACTTCCGTGGCGCCCAGTTCCAATGCCTTTTGGCGCCGGTTCTCCAGCGTGTCCGTCATGTAGACGGTTTGAACGCCCATCGCCTTGAGCCCCAGAAGCAGCATGAGCCCCACCGTCCCCGCGCCGGCGATGAAAACCGTGTCCTCGGGGGTGACGCGGCCGCGGTCGATGGCGTAAGCCGCTCCGGACAAAGGCTCCAGAACCGTCGCCCGCTTCCAGTCCATGTCGTCGGGAATTTTCAACAGCCTCTCCACCGGGCAGATCACCGCTTCGGCGTAAGCGCCCGGCACCAGCGTGCAGACGCGGTCTCCGGTGTTGTATCCCTCCACGCCGGGACCGACGGCGTCAATCGTGCCGCAGGCTTCGTGTCCGAACGGACTTTCCGGAAACGGCCCGTGCAGGTACTCGTGCAGATCCGATCCGCAGATGCCGCAGTATTTGATTTGAACTTTGACTTCGCCTCTGCCCGGTGCGGAATCCGCAACGTCTTCAACCCGGATATTCCGGATGCCGTGGTAGATGGTTTTTTTCATAAGAGCTCCTTTCGCCTGGAAAAAATGTCCGTCCGCGGGGACGTCTTTGTGCGCCTATCATGCGCCTCTCGAATCGTCAAGGCGGGGTCCCGGAATCGGCGGCCTCGTCGAAGAGCCGCCGGACGGCCTCCCGATATTGGTCCGGGGTGTGCGTCTTGTTGATCCGCTTTCTGGCTTTTTCGCTTTGTTCAAAGAAGGCGGCCGAGTAAGTCCAGAATTCTTTCATCTTGTTTTGCAGATGGGCGGGGCCGCACAGAATCCGCGCGTATTCCTCAAAGACGTGATCGTGGAAGGCCTGCATGAGGGACAGCTTTTCCGCGCGCGTTTTTTTCACGCCGCCCCGGATGTCTTCCGCCAGAAACGGATTGCCCAGAAGCCCCCGGCCGATCATCCAGCCTGCGACCGATCCGAAGCGGGCCGCAAGCGCCGCCATCTTTTCTGCGGAATCAATGTCTCCGTTGTATACCACCTTGTGCGCCGACTGCGCCAGGCATTCTCCGAAACGGTCCAGATCGACCTCTCCCATGTACATCTGCGCGCCCGTGCGCGGATGAATGATCAGCTCCGCCAGCGGATAGCGGTTGAAAACGGGCAGCAGGCTAAAAATATCATCGGCATCCCGGAATCCCAGCCGCAGTTTGATGGAGAGCTTCGGCTGCAGATCCGGCAGGGCCTTGTCGAGAAAAGCGTCGATCCGGTCCGGATGGCACAGCATGCCGGCGCCGCGGCCCTTCTTGGCGACCATGCGAAACGGACAGCCGAGATTCCAGTTGACCGTGTCGAAACCCAGCTCGTACAGACGGTTCGCAAGACTTGTGAAGGCATCGGGCGAAGCGGTCAGAATCTGCGGAATGGTGGGAAGGCCCGGATCGGAGACCGGCAGGAGGTCTCGCAGATAGCCGGCTTCGGATTTTACCTTTTTCAGCGGAGAAAGAAACGGCGCCACGGCGCGGTCGACGCCCTGAAAATAACGCGGAAAACAATTGCGGTAAATCCGGTCGGTCATGCCCTGAAGCGGCGCGAGGTAAATGGTGTGCAAGGTCGGTATCCTTTATTATTCTTCCGGGTGTGCTTTTGCCCTGAAGAAAGACGGTTTGTCAAGCCCGATTGCCGGCGGCACCCCGATTGCCGGTGGGGGGGCGCGTGAAAGGGCAAGCAGGAGGAAAGGATGGAAAATTGCATATTGATGTTTCACCGCCGCGGCGTTATAAAATGCCGGCCCAAAAACGCAGCGGATAAATTTTTCGCGAAGAAAGAGATTTTCATCCGCCGTTGTTTTTCAGGAATGTCCAGGAGGTTGCCATGAGACAAATTACAAAAACCGGCCGCCGGGGATCAGGGAGGTATGCTGCATGCCTGCTCGGCCTTTTCATCTGCTTCTTTGCCGTGTCCGCACCGGCCGGCGCTCAAGACACGGTTTGCGTCCAGAACGTTTTGCAGGCGGTGGTGCACGCATCCGGCCTTTCGCTGGGCGAGCTTTTGAAGACCGCTTCCGCTGAAGAAGAACGGGCGGCGCTGATCCGCCGGTTTGTCCGGCCGGTCCGGTTCTTTCCGGACGACAGCGGCTACATTTACGTGTACACGCTCGAGGGCGTGGTGATCGGCCACGGCGGCATGCAAAAGCTCGAAGGGGAAAATCTCATCGATCACCGCGATGCCCGGGGATTTTACGATGTGCGCAAAGCCGCTGCCAAGGCCAGGGCCGGCGGCGGATTTTTTGAGCATTACTGGGAAAAGCCGGGACAAAAAGGCGAGTTTCGGAAAGTGACCTACGTCGAAAGGGTGCCCGGCACAAATTACTTCATCGGCGCAGGCGCCTATCTTCCCTGACAGCCGGCCGTGTCCGGCGCGGTCAAACATTCCATATTCCGCTCAGGCCTCTTGTGCCGCCGGCGTTTTGCTGCGCATCTGCTGCCGCCATGACGTTGCGCACGGGTTGCCTGCCGCCAGCAGTTGTTCGTGGCTGCCGGATTCGATGACGTGGCCCTTGTCCATCACGTGAATTACATCCGCCTGCATGACGGTGGGGGAAAGGGTGGGGGATGATGAGCGCCGTCCGGCCGGTGACTAAGTTCGAAAAAAAAGTGAAAAATGAACTTTCCGAACTAAAAAAGTTTCTCCGAGAGAAATATTAAAGGAAGAACCTTCATGGACACTGATGATTTGACTGAAATAGCCTGGGACGTTATCGTTCGGGCCGCTCGTGTTTCGGATACATTGAAGGCCGAACTTGGCGCAATGGCCAGTAGGTTTCAGTCCGAAGATGAGTGGCTATGCGCGGTTCGCGTCCATCTGGAAGAAATAGCCGACGACCCGGACGCGTATGTGGATGCCTGGGATCTTAAACACGAGGAAGGAGTTTCGGCAGACATGATTGGGAGCTTAGCCGCGAAACTCAGCGCCAGGGTTGACAAAATCCTGGTCGTACCCATGAACAAGCGTGGAGCAAGGGAATGGTGACTAAGAAAGTAATGCAATATAATCAATAGCTTTTGTTGTCTAATCTTGAGATTGACAAATTCATGATATTCAATTATTATCTTTACCCTAGAGGTGAAGAATGTACTGAGGGGTACACGCGCACCCAATGGAAGTTCAATTCCGGACGAAAAAATTGAAGAAGTATTATGAAAACTCCAAAGAGGCGGAAAAGGCTTATGGGAGAACGGTTGCGCGGCGTTATATCGGTCGCATCAACATTATTAAACAGACACGCGACCTCAGCGAACTGATGCAGCTTCCGGGGCTCCGTTGTCATGAGCTTAAGGGGGACCGAAAAGGGCAGTATGCGATGAACCTTACCGGCTTCGACAGGCTCATTTTTACGGTAACAGGTAAAAAGCTTGAAATTGTTTGCATTGAAGAGGTGAGCAAACACTATGAGAACTGATAAAGAAATCCATTCCACGCTGGCCATTCCTCCGGGTGAATACCTCGAGGAGGTAATCGGTGAGCTGGGGATGACTAAAGACGAACTGGCGCAGCGTATGGGGCGACCGGCAACCAAGCTGAGCCCGATTTTCAAAGGGGAAAAAGCGATTACCCCGGACACCGCTTTGCAACTCGAAAAGGTTGTAGGCGTGCCGGCGCACATCTGGATGGGACTCGAAGCGGAATATCGTTTGACACTGGCTCGACAGGAACACATTCAGGAAGAAGACAATCTGGAAAAGGAAACCGATCTTGTTGCAAAATATCCCTATCATGAGCTGGTGAAGGCGGGCGAAATATCGAAGCATACAAAGCCCGTTGATAAGGTGCGTGCATTGCAAGGCTTTTTTGGTGTGACCTCGCTTTTCAAGATTCCTGAATTGCAGCGCTACCAGCCGGCTTTTCGTTGTGCAAAATCAACTCGAGGTGAACGCACACCAGAAGCCGTGGCCGCGTGGCTGCGAATGGGGGAAAGAAGGGCGCAAAAAATAAGTTGCTCGCCATACAACAAGGAACGTCTTTGCGCTTCAGTGCAGAAGCTTCGTGCTTTTACGCTACAAGAACCAGAAGTATTTCAGGAAAAACTGATATCTGAATTGGCCGATTGCGGTGTCGCCCTGGTCATTTGCCCGCATTTTTCAAAAACCAAAACACACGGCGCTACTTTTTGGCAAGGAAGGGAAAAGGCCGTTTTGTTGTTAACCATTCGCGGCAAATGGGCCGATATTTTTTGGTTCAGCCTTTTTCATGAAATTGGTCACATTCTTTTGCACGGCAGGCAGGGCGTAATTTTAGAAAATAACAAGCAGGACCAGATTGAAAAGGAAGCCGATGATTTCGCTTCGAATACACTAATTCCACATGATGCTTGCACGCGGTTTGTGAGCAAAGGATCTTTCTATAAAAACGATATCGCCGACTTTGCAAACACCATCGGCATTTCTACCGGCATTGTCGTAGGACGATTACAGCACGAAAAGATGATCAAGCCGGAGTGGGCGAATGACTTGCGGGTGAGGTATGAATGGAGGCAGGCCTAGAGTCCAGAATGCGAATTTTAGATCAGTGAACAGTGGAAGATTATTAATCATCGCGGGCGCAAATGAATGAAACTTCTCTTTGATCTTTCTATGCAGATATAAAGTTGTCTTGAAAATTAGAAATTAAAAATAATCGCCCTTATTTTTCAAGGTTGAAGAAGTAACAAGTTAAGATGACTAATTTATGTCACAAGAAAGGTGAAGAACAATGACGTCGAAGACAATTCAAACTGCTATTGAGCAACGAAGGTCGATTATTTTTGAATATATTAAGCCGGGAAAAGTCAGAGGCAAAAGAATTGGTAATCCCCATGCAATTTTTGTGATGCATCTGAAGGATGGATCAAGATCAACGAAGGTCCACATATTTCAAACTGGTGGTGTCAGTGATAGTCGCAATCTTCCTGATTTTCGTACGTTTGATCTTGAAGACATAACAAATGTAACTTATTCTGAAGACGATAAGCCCTTTGAAATATCATCAAAATACAATCCAAATTGGGAAGGGTACAAAGATGTAATAGTCAAAATTTGAAATATCAGACGAAAATGAACATAGATTTTTAATTACCTTTTGCAGGAAAATGATTGTTGATAGGAACTGTTTTATCTCAACTCAAGAGGTGTAATATGAATATGCTCAAATTTTATCGATGCGATTTCCAAGTCCATAGTCCGCGTGATCGCGGATACAGGGGATATCCTGTTGAAGACATGACCTTAGAAGGGCTTTATCGTTGGGCGCAGATATTACTCGATAAATGTCGTGAGCGGGGTGTAAATGTGGTTGCTGTAACTGACCATCATGATCTTGTATCAGCCTTTATAACACTCGAGGTTGCAATGACAAAAGGTTATTCGGATGTATGGGTTTTCCCTGGTCTTGAAATAACTTCAGAATCGGGAATTCAAGCTATAATCCTCTTGAATCCAAGTATTGCAAAAGGTGATGGAAGTTATGCCGCAGCCGCAACAGAAGGATTGCAAAATAGAGTGCTAACTGCTCTTGGACAATCAATAATGGCAACGCAAAATCCGTTGGCTGCGTTGCAAGCACCTTCATGGACAGAATTGCAAAGTCTGAAAAATATTCCGTTACAAGAACGAGAAGAAAAATTCAAAACCCCAAGAGTTGAAAGACTGAACAAGTCACTTGATGATATCGCACAGAGTATGGAACAACATTTCCGGGATCAATATGTTATTCTTCCAAATTTGGAAAAAAACAAACAGGGAATTTTAGGTAACGAATCTGGCCGTTCTCTTTATATCGATGCCTGTGCTTGGTTTGTTGGCGGAATAATTGGTGGGCCAAATGAAACAGATGAATCTATAATTAAAGGTAAAAATAAAGATTATGGTGGTCGTATCGTTGCTTGTCTCCGTTCTTCCGATCAAAGAGGTGACGATGATGATGTGATTTGTAAGTATTTCGGTCAAACTGATCACACATCGTGGTTAAAATTATCTGAGTCATCAACTATTTCAGTAAACCAAGCTTTAATTTCGGGTATTGGGCGTCGTGTTTTTGATAAAAAGCCATCTATTCCTTCTGTGTATATTACCTCTGTGATCATTTCGGGGACAGATATCTTTTCTAAAGAACAATTATTATTCAAATTATCACCATCCCTCAATGCATTAATCGGTGGTCGCGGTACAGGCAAGTCGCTAGTCCTTTCGGCGCTAATGCGTGTTTTTGGAAAAGATAAAGAGTGGATTGAAAAATCCAAAGATAACCCTGAAACATTGTCAGCATGGGAAAAACGTCATTTGTCTTTGTTTCAAGATAGCGGCCCTTTCAGTGATCCAAAGGTAGCTATTAAAGTTGAATACATTTTAGAACCATCAGTCCGTTATAGATTGACCTTGAATTCACCTGGCTTCAGTGGATCGCCTGTATGGTCTCTAGATACACACAATGGTAAAGATTGGGAAAAGATTAGCGAGTATGATTGTTTTCCGGGATCTATTGATATAAAACCCATGTTCTTTTTGCAGGGTCAAATGAGTGCACTTACGGGAGAATACCAAGATGATTTAACACGTCTCATAGAAGGCCCAGTTCGTAACATACGAGTAGCATTGCGCTCTGAATTGGATGCTTTAGCGGATGATGTGCAAGAAGGGGCCGATAAGGCCATTAGATTAAATCATTTAAAACATGAAGATACCACGTTGGCAGGTCAAATCAAGCAGAAGAGCACTGAACAAGAAGCATTTCAGAAGGTCGCTCAAGTTGGATTAAATGAAAAGGAGAAATCACTTTTTGAAGCTGTGAATCCTCTAGATCGAGGAGCACTAGCGGCTTCTGAAATAATAAAATCTGTAAAATCTTTGATTGAGGAATTACAACTTGGACGGGATCGGTTGCAAAAAGATTTGCACCACGAGTTTGAGAAGCTTGAGAGTTTAAAGCTGTTAGATATCTCTAAATTTTATGATGGCGATGGATTCTCTAATGATCCATATCTAAATTCACTTGTAGCAACCTACGAAAATATTATCGCGCAGATATCTG
This sequence comes from Deltaproteobacteria bacterium, assembly GCA_012729055.1. Classification (GTDB taxonomy): domain Bacteria; phylum Desulfobacterota; class Syntrophia; order Syntrophales; family Smithellaceae; genus UBA8904. The sequence goes on along the minus strand of JAAYDW010000092.1, from coordinate 1,233 downwards.
ATGTTGTAAACTATGGCAATGAATCCTTGCTTAATATTCAGAATGATGAATCTCAGTTTGATAATAAAATAAATTTCTTAAAGGAAAGAGCAAAAGGTATAGCTGATAGAGAACAACATAGATCTGACGCAAAGAAAAAAGCTGATGATTTGGGGCAAGAAATTGCCATTTTACAAGGAAAACATAAGGAGGTGATGAAGGAAATCAACGCAATCGAATCATCTGGCGTCACAACGAAAGGTGATGAAGCACTGAAAAAATACAAGGAACGTGTGCAAGAGTATTCAAAACAGCTTATAAAAAGATCAAACGAAATATCAAATGATGATACTATTAATTTGTATGTTCAAATAAAACCGGGTGGCCGTTTTTCGGGTGTTATGGAACGTTTGAAAGAAATTGTTTATGGTGCAAAGGTTCCCGAAAAGACGTGGAATGAAATGAAAGATATTTTAGACTGTGACAAAGAACCGGCTAATATAATATCACAACTTATTTCCAGTGCTATTAGTGCTCTAAAGACAGGCGGCAACACTATGATTCCAGATATTTGGAAGAAATGCGGTTTCAGTGAAAAGATTTTCCAAAATATCATGGGGCTCACTTCAATTGAAAATTGGAGCAAGCTTTCTGTTGTATTGGCTGATGATCATGTTGAGGTGAAATATAAAAGGCGAGGGCAAAAGCCAATTCCAATTCTTCATGCTTCGCCAGGTGAGAGGGCTGTGGAGCTTTTGCGATTATCGTTACAAACGACGGATGGTCCAATTATAATAGATCAACCCGAAGACGACTTAGACAACAATTTTCTTGCTCATAACTTAGTTGAACTTGTCCACCATGCAAAAGGCAGAAATCAACTCTTGTTCGCCAGTCATAGTGCAAATCTTGTTGTTCATGGAGATTCAGATCTAATCTATGTTATGGGAACAACGGAGGACGATACTGGTAAAGGGAAATGTGACCAAGTTGCATGCGGTACAATTGATCAACCAGAAATATGCTCAAAAATAGAAGCAATCATGGAAGGAGGACGTAAAGCATTCGAAAACCGTCGAAGGAAATATTATGAGACTATTGATAGATAACATTTAGAAGGCGATTACATGAAACTTCTCCACACCTCCGACTGGCATCTGGGACGCATGCTTCATAACCGCAAGCGATATGAGGAGCATGAAGCGTTTTTGAACTGGCTTTTTCAGCTGATTGAAAACGAAAGCGTTGATGTGG
>JAAYDW010000091.1 GCA_012729055.1 Deltaproteobacteria bacterium | reverse complement strand
GAAGCGGCCGACAAATTCGTCACGGACAAGGGGCTCACCACGTTTGAGCAGGTCAAAGTCCTGGAAGTGCTGGGTCTCGCCTACGCGCTGGCCGGCCAAACGGACAAGGCCGGCGTTGTCGTGCAGCGTCTGAAAGACGTCTATCTGGGCTATCCCTACATGCTCGTCAAGGACGACCGCAACATCGCGCTCGCCAAAATCTACATCACCCTGAAGAAGTATCCGGAAGCAATCGCGGTGGTATCCTACAAATTCGAGGATTCGAACGCTTTTCTTAAAAGCATCGGCGGCTGGGACGTTTTCGTCAACAACAAGCTGACGTTCGAATTCATGAAGAACAAAAGCCTCTTCGAGGTGGGCCGGTTCGCCGACGCCAAGGCCGGCTACGACGCGCTTCTGGCCTATCCCTACATGGCGGACCGCGGCGAGATGTACTGGATCATTCTGTACGACCGGGGACGGATCGCCGAAAAAGAGGGACGACGCGGGGAGGCGATCCGCTTTTATGAAAAAGCCGTGGAGGTCATCGAACAGCAGCGCGCCACGATCAGCGTCGAGGCGGGAAAAATCGGCTTCGTCGGAGACAAGCAGGCCGTTTACGCCCGGCTGATCACGCTTCTTGTCGAAGACGGACAGCAGGCCAAGGCGTTTGAGTATGTGGAGCGCTCGAAATCCCGCGCCCTGGTCGACCTCCTGGCCGGCAAGAAAGACTTCGTCGTCCGGGAAACCGGCCGCGAAGAACAGGTGCGGCAGGCGCTGGCCGCCGCCGACCGGTCCGAGGCGGAGCTTTTGGCGCTGGATAAAAATCTGAACAAGTCGCGCACCCGCGGCATCGCCATCCGGGCGAAAGAGGACCTGCAAAAAGAAGCGCCGGAACTCGCGTCTTTGGTCTCGGTCGCCGCTACGCCCGCCTCCGAAATCCGGTCCTTCCTGGCGCGGGGCGAAACGCTTGTCGAATACTATTACACGGACGCGGATCTGCTGGTCTTCATTCTTTCCGCAAACGGCCTGCAAAGCGCGAAGCTGCCGCTGGCGGGGCTGGCCGATGACGTCGCCGCTTTCCGGCGCGCCCTGGAAAATCCGCGCTCCCGGGAAACGGCGGGATTTGCCGCAAGGCTGCACCAGCGGTTGTTCAAACCGCTGGAAACGGCGCTCAGCGCCCGTCAACTGGTTCTCGTCCCGCACGGAATTCTGCACTACATCCCCTTCAACGCGCTCTACGACGGAAAAAACTTTCTCATCGACCGCTATGAAATCCGCCTGATGCCCAGCGCGAGCGCCATGCGCTACCTCAAGGATGCACCCAAAGACGCGCCGGGCGGCATCCTGGTGCTGGGAAATCCCGATCTGGGCGATCCCCGCTCCGATCTGGCCTTTGCCCAGCAGGAAGCGCTGGAAGTCGCAAAAACCTGGCCTCGCTCCCGGGTGTTTTTGCGCCGGGACGCGACGGAAGACGTCGTGCGCCGTTACGGAAGCGACTACCGCTACATCCACTTTGCCACGCACGGACGGTTTTCACCGGATCGCCCGCTTGCCTCCGCTCTGCTTTTGGCGCCCGACGCCCGCTCGAACGGTCTTTTGACCGTGGACAAGCTCTATTCTCTGCAGCTCGGAGCCGGTCTGGTGACGCTGAGCGCCTGTGAAACGGGGCTCGGCAAGGTGTCCAGCGGAGACGACCTGGTGGGGCTGACACGGGGATTTCTCTATGCCGGAGCAAACGCAATCGTGGCGAGCCTCTGGCAGGTGGACGATCTGGCCACGTCCTATCTGATGATCCGGTTTTACCGCGAACTGCAGAAAACCGACAAGCTGACCGCGCTGCGCCGCGCCCAGCTCGAGACCCGCCGGAAATATCCTCATCCCTACTACTGGGCGTCTTTCCAGTTAACCGGAAACGCCCGTTAGCCGCCGGCCGGCGTTTCCTCGTCCACCGGCGCCAGGCCGAATCCGCCGGACTGCACGTGCAGTTGCATACCGCAGAGGCAAAACCGCCGGTTAAACGACCGGAGCCGCACCTCTTCGTGAGCGGAAAGCGATGAATTGTCCCGGCCCGCGCAATAAATGTCGATCCGGCAGCTTTCCCCGACGGCAGCCGTGG
>JAAYDW010000090.1 GCA_012729055.1 Deltaproteobacteria bacterium | reverse complement strand
GAGCCGCGAGCTGACCGCCGCCGTGGTGGAGGAAATTCTGCAAAAGAAAACCGTTTCCGTAGGAAACATCGGAACGGTGGCCGACTTTCTGGCCATGCTGGCTTCCTGGTTTTACGATTTCAATTTTCTGCCGTCCCGACGACTGGCCATCCGGAGGAATCTTCCGGGCCGCATCGAAAAGGAACTTCCGGACAATCCGGTCGTTCGCAATCTCATTGCCGGCATTAGAAATGACATGGAAGCGCCGGACCAAGAGGCATTGGATCCCCTGGAGCATTCATCCCCATCACGGTGAATCGCCGGGGTGCGAAGGCACAAGATGAAACAGCCCGATGAAACAGCTAAAAGAAATCTAAAAGTCCTGGCCGCCTTTCTAGTGTCGGTTCTTCTGGTTTTGGCCGGAGGCTTCGCTCCGCGGGTAAAAGCCGAGCCTCCCGTTTCGGACGGCATTGAAAAGGAACTGCAATACGTGATTTCCGACTTTGTGGCCGCAAACTCCAGGACGGTCAAAAACTGTGTTGTCTCTGTGAAAATAGGCGACGGTTCCTTATCCTGGTCGAGCGCGGCAGGCATCGCCAATACCCAAAGCCAGACACCCATGACGCCGGAGACACCCATTTTCATCGCCAGCGTTACCAAGCTTTACACCGCGGCAGCGGTCATGCGCCTGTACGAGACAGGAAAAATCGACCTGGATGATCCCATTGCGAAGTATCTTCCGGTAAGCCTGGTCAAGGGCATTCACGTTTTTGAAGGGAAGGACTATACAGGCGAGCTGACGGTTCGACACCTTTTGTCGCACTCATCCGGTCTTCCGGACTACTACACCGATAAAGCCAAGGACGGCCAAAACCTTTTCGAAAAGCTTGTGGAGCAGCCTGAGCGTTCATGGACCGTGGAGGAAACCATTGTCCTGGCGCGGAATGCTCTGAAACCCCATTTTGCGCCCGGCGCCGGAGCTTCCTATGCCGACACCAATTATCAACTGCTGGGGAAGATCATCGAATCCGTCACAGGAAAACCCCTGCCTGCTGTTTTCCGGGAATTCTTTTTTGAACCGCTGGGCCTTCAAAACACCTGGATGGTCGGCCCAGCCGGAAGTTCAGCAGCTTTACCGGCGGATGTGTATTGGAAAGACCGCAACATTACAAAAACCCGCTTCAACGGCGTTTATTGGGCAGACGGGGGGATTGTCTCCACAGCGCAAGACGGCGTTGTCTTTCTCAAAGCCCTGAGGGAAGGACGAATCGTCAAACCGGAAACGCTGGCGTTGATGCAAAAGTGGCGCAAGCTCGATTTCCCGCTGCAATACGGTTTGGGCATCATGTATGTCGAGTTTCCCTGGTACATGCAAAGGATGATGAAGCTGCCCCCCGTTTGGGGGCATTCGGGGTCAACCGGCTCCTTTCTTTACTATTGCGAAAAATTGGATCTGTATCTGAGCGGAACCATCAATGCAACCGATGAGCCGTCCAAACCGTTTCGTCTGATGGGAAAAGTCGCAAGCGCTATGGAGTCTTATTTCCGGGGGAAGAAACCTTCCGACGGCGGACATTAACGCCCTCTTTTTTGCCGGTTTTTTTCAGGACCGCATCCGGAATTGTCAGACAGCATCTTTGAGTGTATAAAAACGGACGGCAGGATGATGCGCCCGGCCCATGAAGGAGAAGACTTGCATGAAGATACTCGCCCGACATAATGCATTACGGCCTGTTCTTACCGTCATTTGCGACAACTACACCGCACGCGACGACCTGGAGGCGTCGTGGGGGTTTGCCTGTCTGATCGCGCTGGAGGATAAAAACATTCTTTTCGACACAGGCAGCGACGGACCGGTCCTGCGGCATAACATGGAAAAACTGGAGATCGATCCGGAATCCATTGATCTGTTGATGATTTCCCATCAGCATTGGGATCATGTGGGCGGCGTTTATGAGATACTGAGCGCCTGACACGATCTTCCGGTCTGTGTCCCGCATTCTTTTTCCGTCCATTTCCAAGACGACATGAAACGATACGGAGCAACCATCATTGACATTGAGGGGCCGCGGGAAATTTTCCCGGGGCTTTTCACAACCGGGGAAATGGAAGGAATGCTGCCGGAACAGTCGGCGCTTTTGCAGACGGCTGCGGGAACAATCGTCATCACCGGCTGCGCGCATCCGGGCATTGTCCGGATCGTTGAAGCCGCCAAAAAGATTCTTCCTGAAGATGAGATTGCGCTCGTCATGGGCGGGTTTCATCTGTTCAATGACAGCGATCGCGATATTCTGGAGATCATCGACCGGTTTAAGTCCCTCAACGTCCGCTATGCGGCTGCCTCCCATTGCAGCGGCGAACGGGCCAGAGAACTCTTTGCCCGAGAATATGGCGATCGTTTTATTCGCCTGGGCGCGGGGACGGAAATTTTTCCCGCAGATTTGAAAAAAGTCTAAAACGCATCTCCCGCCGACAGCCGCCTGATTTGCAGCCCTGCCCCATAATCCGGCGCACCCTTGATCGCGACCAGTTCGCTGCACCAAACAATACAAAATCTACTGCCGTAGGGCCATTTACTTGCGTTATATTTGGCAGCAATCGATCGCCGTCTGCTTTCGCTTGTCTCTGGAATAATCGATGTTGAAATATTCTTTTTAGTTATTTGACGAATGCTTATTGATCATATAAAGGCATGACGAAAGATCGATGATTCCCAACGGGAGGAAAACATATGACAGAAAAATCAGCAATTCAGGAATGGGAGCCGAAAATTGCGGCTATCGTGTGTAACTGGTGTACTTACGCGGGGGCCGATCTGGCCGGAATCAGCAGAATACAGTATCCGCCGAACATCCGGATTATTCGCGTGCCCTGCACGGGCAGAATCAATCCGTTTTACATCGTCAAAGCGCTTCAGTCAGGAGCCGACGGCGTTTTAGTCTCCGGTTGCCATCCGGGGGAATGCCACTACATCTCGGGAAATCTGGTGGCGCGGCGCAAATTTTTGATGTTGAAGAGCTTTCTCAATTACATCGGCATCGAGAGCGACCGGACTCTTTTCACGTGGGTTTCCGCTTCCGAGGGCGACCGCTTCGCCCAGGTCGTCAGAGGCGTGACGGAAAAAATTCGGGCGCTGGGACCGGCCGACAAAATGGTCAAGAAACTTTAGGAAGAAAAACAGTCAGCCTGCCCCACACCAGGTCCCTTCCTGCGGCTTCGGCAATTGCTGATTCCTTTCACCGGGAAATTTATTATGCGGTTTAGAAGGCCGGAGCGTCAGAAAAAAGGAGCTTTTCCAGAGAAACGGTTTGAAGGTTCACGCAGCGCGGGAGATGTTCATTGATCAAATCGATATTACCGGCGCTCAGCATCCGGCGGCGTCGGATGATAACGACGCAATCGCCTACGCGGCGCTTGAAACGCATCCAAAGCGGGCAAATTCATAATGGTTATAATACGGCCCGCTTTATAACCATTATGAATTGGATATGCATCCGAAAATCGTATAACCGTGCGGGCACGAATAAAATTCCTTCAGGAGGAAGTGAATATGAAAGCGGAAGTTGAGCCCTTGATAAACGACGGCTTTGCCGGGGAAGCGACAAAACGCACGCTGAGTTATCTTCAGACCCAGCGGGAAAAAGGCAAGAACATTGTGGGCATCTACTGCGGCTATGCGCCGCTGGAGGTCATCCGGGCGATGGGCGCGGCGTCTGCTGTTTTGTGCGCCTTTGCCAATAAAACGATCGAAGCGGCGGAAACGGTGCTGCCGGCTAATCTCTGCCCGCTCATCAAATCCAGCTACGGTTTCATCAAAACCGACACCTGCCCGTTTTTCGCCATATCGGAGGCTGTAATCGCCGAGACAACCTGCGACGGCAAGAAGAAAATGTTTGAACTGATTTCCGACATCAAGCCGATGCATGTGATGGATCTGCCGCAACTGCCCGATCAAGCTGAAGCGCTGGCGAACTGGACGGCGATGATCAAAAAGCTGAAAGGTTTTCTGGAGAAAACGTTTGATAAAAAAATCGACGATAAGGATGTTGAAAAAGAGATTGCGGCCACCAATAAAAAAAACCGTCTGATGAATAAAATTTTCGATTTTGCCGCGCTGACCCCGACGCCGGTCAGTTGGCTGGAACTCTACGATCTGACCTATCTGGGGCAGGCTTCAACGACGGAAGACATGCTGCCGCTTCTAAAGGAGTGCCTTTCCCGACTGGAAAAGCGCGTAGCCGAAGGTGTTTATCACGGCAAAAAGACGTCGCCGCGCGTCATGGTCACCGGTTGCCCGGTGGGCGGTGATGCGACGAAAGTTTTCAAAATCATTGAAGAGGCCGGCGGCGTGGTGGTGGTGCTCGATTCCTGCACCGGCATGAAACCCTACAGCGGAACGATTGCCGAAAATACGCCCGATCCTTACGCTGCGCTGTCACGGCGCTATCTGGATTTGCCCTGTTCCTGCATGACACCCAATTCCAGAAGGCTTGCCGAACTCGACCGGATGATCGAAAGATTCAAACCGGACGTTGTGATTGATGTTGTGCTGCATGCCTGCCATTCTTACAATGTCGAGTCGCACAAAATTAAAGAACATGTTGCGGGAAAACACAAAATGCCGTTTATGAAAATCGAAACGGATTATTCGCCAAGCGATGCGGGGCAGATCCGCACCCGCGTGGAAGCATTGCTTGAAATGGCGCAAAAATAATTTTGACTGGTGGATGAGCGGTGCAGCAGCGCTGAAGCCTTTATTTCCTCTGCCTGGATACCCTAAAGGCACAAGTGGGAGAGGGATGGGCAAAGGTGATGACAGCAAAGAGGCCCCTCCCCTGCCCCCTCCCGCGAGGGGAGGGGAAGATTATGACGAGAAACGAGGAGTGAAATATGAGCGAAATGAAGATCGTCAACGCTACGGGGCTGGCCTGCCCGCATCCGGTTGTTCTGGCAAAAGAAGCGATTGAAAAGAACGAAAAGGTCAAGGTGATCGTCGATAACGAAACGGCGCTGGAAAATGTCACCCGCATGGGAACGAAGATGGGCTGTGATGTTTCCAAAGAAGCCAGGGCAGGCGGCGTTTTTGAGATTACGCTGACGCGTAAACCGGGCGCGACGATGCCGGATGTTCCCGTGTCATGCGTTGCGTCCTCCCCTTCTGCGGGGCCGTTTGTTGTGGTCTGCTCTGAAGATAAAATGGGGCGGGGAAATGATGAACTGGGCGCCGTTCTGATCCGCGCGTTTCTTCACACTCTTGCCGAACAGGCTGAAAAACCTGATGTCATGATCTTCTATAACACCGGCGTCAAGCTGACCGTGCAGGGCGCCGAAACGCTGGACGATTTAAAAACACTGGCGGCGGCGGGCGTGGAGATTCTGGTTTGCGGCACCTGCCTGAACTATTTTGAAGTCAAAGACAAGCTGGGCGTGGGCGTCGTCTCGAATATGTACGATATCGTTGAGACCTTGAGCCGGGCCGGCCGATTGCTTTCGCCATGAACGGATCGCCGACCCATTACGTCATGCTCTTCAAGGCGGTAAGCTACGCCCTGAAAGCCGAAAAAATTCTTAAGTCCGAGGCAATTCCCCACAAGCTGATCCCCGTGCCCAAACAGATCAGCTCGGATTGCGGTATTTGCCTGCGCTTTGAGTCCAATCTCCGATCGAGCATTGAAAGAAGTATTTTTGATAAAGTCGAATTTGAAGAAATTCAGCAGCTCTCGAATTAGTCCGGTTATGTTCAAAAAGAGTTTTTCTTTTTTTCGAATCGTCCGGGTTTTCAATACATCAAATGATCAACGGGAGGAATTCAATCTATGAAGTCTGTTTTTCGAAAATTTGTTTTATTGTTGTTTGCCGTCGTAATGTTTTTGGCCGGATCCGCATTCGCAGCGGACGTTCCAACGGTGAAGGTGGGGTATATCTTTACGACGCATCATACCCCTTTAATGGTTGCGGCATTGAAAGGCGAGGCGTTAAAAAGCCAGGGGGTTTATTTAAAGCCGGTTGTCGCCAAGGATAAATACGAATTAATTGAAAACGGTAAAACCGTCGCGGTTTTGCAGTTCATTGTGGCCAAAAGCGGCGCGGAAACCGCGTCTCTTTTTGCCAGAAATCACCTGGATCTGGCAATGGCCTCCGTCACGGCCATGATGGCCGGAATCGACAAGGGAACCCCGATCAAGATACTCAGCCCTCTGCAGACGGAAGGCATGGCGCTTGTCGCCCCGCCTGATTCAAGTCTAAGGGATTGGCCGTCGCTTACGGCTTTTGTAAAAAAATCGAACAAACCGGTGAAAATCGGCTATCATTCTCCGACCAGCGCTCCGAAAATCGTTCTGGAAGGGGCCTTGAAGCAGGCCGGCCTCAAAGTGACGGAAAATCCCAATGACGCCTCCGCGCAGGTTCTGCTGGCCGATCTCAAGGAAACAACCAACCTTCTGCCGGCGCTCTCCAGCAAGCAGGTCGACGCCGTGGTCGGTCCTTCGCCTTTTCCGGAAGTGGCCGTCAGCAAGAAAATCGGGAAAATCGTTGCCGATCTGGGTGATCTGCCGCCTTCGGGCGCGTGGCGCGACTTTCCCTGCTGCGTTACGGTAGCCAACAGCGGAATGATCTCCAGTCATCCGGAGGTTGTACAGGCATTTGTGGCGCTGATGGCCAGAACCAATATCTGGTGCAATACGCACAAAGAAGATTCGGCGCTTCTTGCCGCCGAATGGATCGGCATTTCCCGGGAAGCCGCGCTTGCCTCCTCCTTGGTGTACCTTCCGAAATTTTCGGATCAGTGGATGCGTAATACAGGCGTTTACATGGGTATTTTAAACAACATGGGAAAATTCAGCGGTCAACTCAAAGACAAAAACATCGGGAAGGCGAAAGCGATCCTTTTTGACATGCGCTTTATCGACAACGTTAAATTGTAGCATGCGCTGGAAATCGTTTTTTCTCACGGCCGGGATGTATTTGATCATCCCGGCGCTGTTTCTGATTTGCTGGCACGTTGCAGCCCGACAGGTTCAAAATGAGGTTATCCTGCCCGGCATCGGGCAGGTGGCCGGTCTGCTGCGGCATCCGGCGCAAGACCTGATTTCGATGGGCTCTCTGGCGGCCAATGTCGGGATCAGCCTGGTGCGCGTTCTGGCGGGGTATCTGCTCGCGGTCATGCTGGCCGTTCCGCTGGGAATTGTCATGGGATACTACCGGCCGGTCTTCAAACTGCTCAACGGTTTTCTTTCTCTGTTCCGGCCCATTCCGCCGCTGGCCTGGGTGCCGCTGGTGTTGGCCTGGTTTGGCGTGGCCAGCCTGGCTTCGGTGATGAAGGTCGAAAGCGGGCCATCGTACATCTTTCTCAATAATCTGAAATTCTCGATGATTTTTATCATTTTCATCGGCGCATTTTATCCCGTTTTAACCAGTTCCATTCACGGCGTCGCCAATGTGAGGCGCATTCTTCTGGATTCCGCCCATGTTCTGGGCGCCGGACGGCGCGACATTTTCCGCAAGATTCTCCTGCCTGCGGCCGCTCCGTCCATCGTCAACGGCATGAGAATCGGTCTCGGGGTGGCGTGGATGTGTCTGGTGTCGGCGGAGATGCTGCCGGGAAGCCTTTCGGGCGTCGGTTATCTGATTACCCACGCCTACACCATGGCCAACACGGACATTGTCATAGCCGGCATGATCAGCATCGGTCTGGTCGGCGCCGGACTCGATCTCGTCTTCCGCCTCTGGGAAGAAAAGAAATTCGCCTGGACGAGGATGGCCAGATGAAAGAATCTCATATTCTGAACATCGAAACGCTCGGTAAAACTTTTTCCACCAGCAACGGAGGAAGCATCGAAGCCTTGCGTCATGTAGACCTCGACGTCGATGAAAACGAGTTTCTTTGCATTGTGGGGCCGTCCGGGTGCGGCAAGTCAACGCTTTTACGAATTGTCGCGGGACTTGAACAAATGACAAAGGGACGCATTTTACGCCGGGGACTTGAAATCACTGGCGCGCACCGTGATGTGGGCATGGTGTTTCAGGAATACTCGCTGCTGCCGTGGCGAAATGTTCTGGACAATGTGGCCTTGGGCCCCGAATTCGCCGGCGCGCCGAAAAAAGCTCGCCGGGAAACGGCGCTGGCCTGTTTGCGACTGGTCGGCATGGAATCCTTTTCCCGAGCCTTTCCCCACGAACTTTCCGGCGGCATGCGGCAGCGCGTGGCCATTGCCCGCGCTCTGGCCAATAATCCGGACATTCTCCTGATGGATGAGCCGTTCGGCGCGCTTGACGCGCATACCCGCATTCTGATGCAAAAGGAATTGCTGCGCGTCTGGGAGGCGCATCGCAAAACGATTCTGTTTGTCACGCACGGCGTGGATGAAGCCATTTATCTGGCCGACCGGATTTTGGTGATGTCCGCCAGACCCGGCAGAATCATCGATATCTTCAATGTGGATATGCCGCGGCCCCGGCGCCGTTCGGATCCCGTCTACGGGCAACTTGCTGAAAAAATCCTTAATCTTCTGGAAAAAGAAGCGGCGTTGTCGTTTGGCGGGTGATGCAGCGGATGGTTACGTGCGTGTGAAGGGATCGGATATCCTCGACGATTTCCCGAAGCTCCGTATCGAATCTTCCCGCCGGTTTACAGATTTCCCGCAAAACCTCCGCGGGATAAGTCTGTAACTCCAGAGGCGCAACGGAGGGCTTCATTGCTGTTCTCTCCTGTGTTTACGGCGCCGGCAGAATCGACCCCATTCCCATGGGACCTGTTCGATCTCATCTCGGCATATAAATCTCCTTTTGTGTTGATCTTTCCTATAATCTGCCGCCGCGAAACCGTCTGCGGCGGCCCGTTTCATGGCAACAGAAGCCGGCCCCGAAAATTGTTCGACGGTTTCCATGGGTCTTGCCTGATATTCAGCATTTTGCAAGCCAGGCTCAGACCATCCGGAAAGGTGACTGAACATAACCAAAAATACGAAGGATTAGAGAATTGATTCCTGCGGCAAGCTTGGGAGGGAAAACAAAGGAAGTCGCACCATGCGACGATCAGGGCAATTGAGTCGCATTTGCGCGACCCTCTAAGCGACCTTCACCGATCACCCGTCCTGTAGGCTAATGTTCGGCTTTTGATCTTCCGGGAAATGCATCCCGCCGCGGACAGCCGATCAGGACGGCCGCATCAGATGGGGCAGCCAGGTGGCGATCTGCGGAAAGATCATCAAAAGCAGCGCCAGGGCAAACATGGCGTAGAGCATGTACAGCGAGCCCTTGAAAATGACGTGCAGGGGCACGTCGCGCGCCACACCCGCCACCACATAGGCGTTGATGCCGACCGGCGGCGTGATCACGCCCATTTCAGCGACGACGACGATGATGACGCCGAACCAGACGGGGTCGAAGCCCAGCGTCAGAACGACTGGATAAAAAATAGGAATCGTCAGCATGATCATCGCGAGCGAATCCATCAGGCAGCCCAGCGAAAGGTAAATGAGGATGATGAGGCCCATGACGATGATCGGCGGCAGCTGCAGGCCGGACACAAACGTTCCGATGTCCGCCGGAATTCTTGTGACGGCCAGAAAATGTCCGAACACCGTCGCCCCGGCCACCACCACGAAAATCATGCAG
>JAAYDW010000089.1 GCA_012729055.1 Deltaproteobacteria bacterium | reverse complement strand
TCGTCGCCTTGGTAGGCCATTACCCTACCAACTAGCTAATGGTACGCGAACTCATCCCAAAGCAAAAGCATGTAAACAGAGGCCTTCTTTGGCTAAGCGACAGTAGCCACTCAGCATTATCCGGTATTAGCGCACCTTTCGGTACGTTATTCCGAACTCAGGGGCAGATTATCCACGCGTTACTCACCCGTGCGCCACTTTACTCATCAGCCGAAGCCGACTTTCTCGTACGACTTGCATGTGTTAGGCACGCCGCCAGCGTTAGTTCTGAGCCAGGATCAAACTCTCCAGTTTTAATCCTGTAAAAGGAAGATTCCTCTTCCTTTATGAACTCGCTTGACATTTCAATAAATTAATAGGACCCACAAATATCTTTTCCCACTATTCAATTTCCAAAGAGCCTTCGTGAAACGAGCTGTGACATTTAAATCAATTCGATTTTTTTGTCAAGCTTAATTTTCAAATTTCTTAATTTCGTCAGCTTCGAGGAATCATCCGACAACTCCGAGTTCTACCATCGGTGAACATGTTGAAAACTTCAACTGCCTGCTTGCACATCTCTGACGAACAGAAGTGAGCTTCTACTCCCTCTCTTCAAAACTGTCAAGCGGAAAATATTTAAATTTTGCAAAAAAATGAATTGAATTTAATATCCGCGTAATATCAAAAAGATACGCGCATCTCTTTTATTGAAAATCTTTCGGCAATCGCGTCAATCCGGACAAAATCCACCCCGTCCCGGACGGCGCGGATCTCCCTGCTTCTCCTGCTGCAACGCCGGATGCGGAAGGACGCCAGCCGGGCTCTTTCCCGCCGCCGCAGAGGACCGGAAGCGACGCAGAGCTCTCTGTTTCGCTTGTCTTGATCTATCGTCTTGCTCCGGTGAAATCCGTCCCCGCCCCACGAAAAAAGCCCCCGGAGAGGTCTCCGGGGGCTTTTAATCCGTCATTGCAGGTCTCCGGCGCCTGAACACCGGAAAGGCGATGTTATTGAGGCAGAGCGCCCGTGAAGATGTCTTCAAAACACTCGTTAACGGTCGTCTCACCCGCAACGATATAATCCAGATAGCCGGTGAGGTGTTTCAGCTCGGTGCCCAGATAGAATTTGTCGGACAGGACTTTGCCCAGGTAGAAGGCAGCCTCTGCATTGTCCTTCGCCAGCGCTGCCACTTTTTCTCCCGTAATGTCGCCGGCGACGGCCTTGAGCTTCGGAACGGCGACGGTCATGGACCACAGATGCATCCAGGCATGGGCGACCATCCGCATGGCCTGCTGGAGCGGCTGGGCGACAGCCAGAATGTCGAGAATCCTTTTCTGGTCCCTCCATTCGGTCAGTTTCCTCACGGTGGCGTCCATCGCGTCAACGGCGCTTTTCATCGCTGCGATATACTTGTCTTCAACAATGCCTTTGGCCTTTTCGCAGGTCTCGGCGATTCTCTTTTTGAAAACCTTGAAATTGAACATATCGGGATTCATGAGCAGCTTGCGCATGGCCAGATCCATCGACTGAATGCCGTTGGTGCCTTCGTAGATCGCCAGAATTTTGCAGTCGCGAGCGAGCTGCTCCACGGGGTACTCCGAGCAGTAGCCGTAGCCGCCGTAAACCTGCATGGCTTCCGACGTCACCAGCCAGGCCAGATCGGAGTTGCCGGCCTTGCAAAGCGGAATCAGGAAATCCAGCAGTGCGCCGGCTTCCTTGCCCTCTTCCGAACCTTTCTTCACATGCGCCATATCCGCGGAGTATGCGGCCAGCAGCGTCAGCATTCTCATGGCTTCCACCTGGGATTTCATCCAGATCATCATTCTTTTCACATCGGGATGCTTAATGATCGGCACGGAGGTAAAATCGCCCTTCTTGGCCGGATCCTGGCCCTGAAGGCGGTTTTTCGCGTAAGTGACGGCATGCATGTAAGCGGAGCTGGCGGTTCCGAGGGCCTGCTGGGAAACGTCAAGGCGCGCTTCGTTCATCATCTGAAACATGATTTTCATGCCTTGGCGCTCCTGGCCTAAAAGCCAGCCGACACACTGGTCATTGTCGCCGAAAGAAAGTGAACAGGTGGCCGATCCCTTAATTCCCATTTTATGCTCGATGCCGGTGGTCGTCACGTCGTTGCGTTTGCCGATGGAGCCGTCCGGATTCACAAAAAACTTCGGAACGATGAAAATGGAAATGCCGGGAGTTCCGGGAGGATCACCGTCGATCCTGGCCAGCACGGGGTGAATGATGTTTTCATACAGGTCGTTGTCGCCGGCGGTGATGAAAATTTTCTGGCCGGTGATTTTGTACGTCCCATCCGCCTGCTTGACGGCGCGGGTCTTCAGCGCGCCGACGTCGGAGCCGGCACCCGGTTCTGTCAGGCACATCGTGCCGCCCCACTGGCCGGAAACCATTTTTTCCACGTATATCTTTTTGAGCTCTTCGGAACCGTGGTTGATGATCAGATTGCAGGCGCCGACCTTCAGCGTGTCATAAGAGCCGAAAGCCACGCTGGCCGCGAAGATGTAATCCATTACCGCGCGGTAGATGGTTTCGGGCATGCCTGTGCCGCCGAATTCAGAACCGTTGCTCAAGCCCGAGAAACCGGCTTCCCGGTAACTGTTCATGGCCTTGTGGTAGGATTCAGGCACCTTCACGGTTTTGGTCGCCGGATCATACTGGGCGCCGATTTTGTCGACTTCAGCATTGGCCGGATAAATCTGTTCCATTGCGATCTGTTCGGCCAGGTCCAGAGTCGCCTCAAAAGTGTCCCGGTCAAAATCTGCGAATTTCTCGTACTGATTGAGTTTGTCCGCTTCCAATACTTCAAACAGAACAAATCTCTGGTCTCGTACATCAAGTAACGGATTTAATGCCATAGTTTCACTCCTTCGTTTAATATTTTCCCAGGCGTCGCTTGTCCCGACTGCCTGACATAAAAGCAAAGTCCAGAACGGCTAATTGTAGGGTTTTTGCTGTCTAGCACACTTGTGAAAAAAAGTCATCATGTCTGTGACTGCCGGTTTTTATGAATTTCTTCTTCATGCGTTCGGACGGCAGCAAAGATCCCGGTCGAACCGTCGCAAAATCAAAACATCATAATTTTGCAGCCTTACCCGATCTTGCCGCTCATTGCCAGGCCGGCGGCGAAATCCAGTTTCGCGAGCCTGCCTGTTTTGTTTTTTCGTCAACAATAACGGAAGCTTTTTCACACCGGGCTGAGCGGAACCCCGCTTTTCCGATAATTTCTTCTTTTTAAATCGGACCAGAAGTGCTATAAGAATGACGCGGTTACATCAGACATGAAGTCCTTTAAAGTTTTTACGCAGGGAAAACAACAGGCTCAACACTCTTGTAATCAAATATGTTTCTTTATCCACCTTCAGGTGGTGAAGATGTTGAGTGATGAAAAATGAATATTAAGTATCTTTTTGAACCTCGTTCTATCGCGGTTGTGGGGGCGTCAAGGGATAAAGGCAAAATCGGTTATGCTGTTTTGAACAATATCCAGTCCGGCGGGTTCTCTGGAAAGATCTATCCGATCAATCCGGCCGGAGGCGACGTCCTCGGAATTCCATCCCACAAAAACATTACAGACGTAGAAGACGACATCGATGTCGCCTGCATTACCATACCGGCAAAGTATGTCTTTGACTCGGTAAAGCAGTGCGCCGACAGAGGCGTCAAATACGGCATCATTATCACGTCAGGCTTTTCGGAAATCGGAAATCTGCGGGAGGAGAGGAAAATTACGGAATATGCCAATGAAAGAGGCATGCGCATCCTGGGGCCGAATGTCTTCGGCGTGTATTCCGCCGTTTCCCATCTGAACGCTACCTTTGTTTCAGGGGATATCCCGGCCGGCCATCTGGGCATGATCACCCAGAGCGGCGCTCTGGGTTTGACGCTGATCGGCCAGGCAACCATCGAAAACATCGGCATGTCCACCATTGTATCGGTCGGCAACAAATCCGATCTCGATGAATCCGATCTTCTGGAATACATCGTTCGTGACGATTTCACCAGGGTCGTCCTGATGTACATCGAAGGCGTGCGCGACGGTGAAAAATTCATCCGCGCCGTCAGACAGACGACGCGGGAAAAACCCGTCGTCATCATCAAGGCCGGCCGCTCGGAAAAAGGCAGCCGGGCGGCGGCGTCTCATACGGGATCGCTGGCCGGATCGGATGAAGTTTTTGACGATTTGATTCGACAGTGCGGCGCGTTGCGGGCGGAAAACCTGAAAGAGGCCTTCAACTGGGCAACGGTTCTTGCCAACAATCCGCTGCCGAAGGGCGACAACACGGTCATCATCTCGAACGGCGGCGGCGCCGGCGTGATGGCGACGGACGCCTGCGAAAAATTCGGCGTGACGCTCTATGATGATCCGGAAAGACTGAAAGCAATCTTCGCCAAATCCGTCCCGGCGTTCGGTTCGACGAAAAATCCCATCGACCTGACCGGCTCGGCAGGAGGCCAGGAATATCTGGATGCCTTCGATGCCGCCGTTGCCGAGGACAACATCGATTCTATTGTGGGCATTTTCTGCGAGACGGCCATCATGAGCGCCGATGTCCTGGAGACGGCCATCGCGGGCGCTTATGCCAAAATCAAAGCCAGCGGGAAATTGATCGTCTTTTCGCTTATGGGCGGCCAGGCGACGGCGGACTACGTTACCGCGGCGCGGAAAAGACAGATTCCCGTCTCTGACGAAGTCTACGATTCCGTATCCACCGTGGGCGCAGCATACCAGTACAAGAAGTATCTCGAAGAAAGAAGTGAAGCCGATAATAGCGCTCCGGCACTGGATTTCGACGCAACGGCCATCACGGCGATCACGGCAAATGCCAGGCAGCAGGGCCGGTATTTCCTGCTTGCGCCTGAAGCGCAGAAGGTCATGGATATTGCAGGCATTCGAATTCCGAAAAGCCTGCCGGCCAAAACCATCAAGGAAGCCGTCGCGGCGGCCAATGCCATCGGTTATCCGGTCGTCATGAAAGTGGTGTCCAAAGACATCATCCACAAGAGCGACGCCGGCGGCATCGCGCTCGATCTCGAAAACGACAAAGAGGTTATCGACGCCTACGGCGCCATCATGGAGAGCTGCCGGGCCTACGCCCCGTCCGCCGTCATTGAAGGCGTCGATATTTCGGAAATGGTCGGCGAAGGCACCGAACTGATTGTCGGGGCTCGCGTCGACCACATTTTCGGACCGATCGTCATGATCGGGCTGGGGGGAATTTACGTAGAAGTCATGAAGGATGTTTCCTTCCGGGCATTTCCCCTGGATAAGACGGAAATTCTCCGCATGATAAAAGAAATTCGTTCCTATCCTCTGCTGCTGGGCGTGCGGGGAGAAAAGAGGAAGGATATAGAGGATGTCATCCACACCATCATGAAGCTGGGGATGATCATCCGCGCCTGTCCCGATATTTCAGATATCGAAATCAATCCGCTGGTGGTTTATGAGCAGGGATCGGGCGCCAAGGCGGTGGATGTCCGCATCATTCTCAAAAAAGAGTGACGGGATGGATCCTGTATGAAAAATAAATCGACGAAATATCAATAGAGGTGATTCACATGGAGCGATTAATTATTTCCTCCTTAAGACAGAGCGCCGGGAAAACCAGCCTCATTATCGGACTGGCGAAGGCATTAAACATGAAAATGGGATATATGAAACCTTTCGGTGAACGGTTTCTCTATAAGAAAAAGAGACTCTGGGACTATGATGCGGCCCTGATCTCACGGATCTTCAATCTCGAAGACGGTCCGGAAGAACTGAGCATCGGCTTTCACCATCTCCAGATGTTTTATTCGCTGAACAGAGAATCGACAAAGGAAAAATTACTGGAAACCTTCCATCGCGTAAGCGAGGACAAGGAAATTGTTTTTGTGGAGGCCGGAAAAGATTTCTCGTACGGCACGTCCGTCTATCTCGACGCTTCGACGTTGACGGCGGACATGGACGGACAGATGATTCTCGTCATCAGCGGCGATGAAAACACGGTTGCCGACGATATCGCCTTCCTGGCGGACCGGCTGCCCGTCGACCAGGAGCATTTCAAGGGCGTGGTCATCAACAAAGTCATGAACGTGAGCGATTTCACCGACAGTTACCTGCCGATCATCGAGAAGATGGGCGTTCCTCTTCTGGGAATCATTCCCTACTGTCCGGAACTGACGTACCTGACGACCGAATTTCTCGCCAACCGGATCCTCGCCAAGGTGTTGACCGGCGAGTCCGCGCTGCACCGTCAGATACGGGATATTGTGGTCGGCTCCATCGGTACCGAAGCGGCCATTCAAAACGGTCTGTTCGACGACCGCCACAAAGCCCTGATCGTCAGCGGAGACCGCAGCGACATGATTTTAAGCGCCATTGAAGCCGGCATCGCCGCCGTCATCCTGACCAACAACATCATACCATCCTCGGCTACCATATCCAGGGCTGAAGCCATGGGGGTCCCGCTGCTGCTGGTTCCGACCGACACGCATACGACGGCCAGACAGGTCGACAGCATCGAAGCCTTGCCCACGGTAAACGATACGGGCAAAATCGCCGTTATCGAAAAAATGGTGCGAAACAATATAGATCTTCAGCGCATCGCCGGGGCAAAGCCGAAATGAGCGGGCTGTCTTGACGGCGCGGTATCCGGAGAAAAAATCGTAGTGGAGATCGCCGGAAAACGTTCGGAGCCCCCATTTGTATTCTCGCCCCGATCGGGGTCCGTGGTCATGCCATGTCCATGGGAAGAGGAGCCGGCTTCACTGCCCGACGACATTCGTCTTTGTCCAAAATAAAGAATGAAGGATTCACCCCATGAACGATTATTCGCTCGAATACTGGAAAAGCAAATATCCCGAGAAGTTTGCCGACGAAGATGATATTTTCCGGCACATTCACCGGGGAGGAACGATCTTTGTCAGTTCGGCCTGCGCGGAGCCCCAATATCTTCTGAAACAGATGGTCGCTTACGCCGAGGCCAAATCAAGAACCATTTTCGATGCTGAGATCATTCACATGAACTCCCTGGGCATCGCCCCCTACACGGGGGTGAAGTTCAAAAGGCACTTTCGCCACAACTCGTTTTTCATCAGCAACGCCACCCGCGCCGCCGTCAACGAAGGCCGGGCCGATTACACGCCCATCTCCTGGTCCCAGGCCCCGGATTTGTTTAACCGGGGGCTCATGAAAGTCGACGTCGCCCTGATCCAGACGTCGCCGCCGGATGAACACGGATTTTTAAGCCTCGGCATCAGCGTGGATATCGGCCCGGCCGCGCTGGAGAACGCCTCCTGTGTCATCGCCCAGATGAATACCCACATGCCCCGTGTCCACGGCAATGCGTTTGTCAGCATCGACAAGATCGACTACATTATTCCCCACGACGAACCGCTCCTGGAATATGCGCCGGCCTCCGACACGGAAGTGGTTCAGCGGATCGGAAAATATATCGCGAGGCTGGTCGAGGACGGCGATACCATCCAGGCGGGTTACGGCAAGATCCCCAACGCTATTCTGCCGCAACTGTCCGAGAAGAAGCACCTCGGCGTCCACACGGAATTTTTCGGCGACGGTCTTGTGGATCTGATCCGCAGGGGCGTAGTGGACAACACCCGCAAGACCATCAACCGCAACAAAACCATCGCCTCCTTCTGCATGGGTCACCGGGATACCTACGAGTTCATCAACAACAATCCCAGTATCGCTTTCAGGCCCATCGATTACACAAACAACCTGCTGATCATCGCGCAGCATGACAACATGGTCGCCATCAACAGCGCCCTGGAAATCGATCTCACGGGACAATCCACGGCAACGTCGATCGGCCGGACCTTTTACAGCGGCGTCGGCGGACACAATGATTTCATGCGCGGCGCCGCGCTTTCCCGCAACGGCAAGCCCATCCTGGCCCTGCAATCGACAGCGGCCGGAGGAACGGTGTCGCGGATCACCCCCTCGTTGACCTACGGGGCCGGGGCGTCGCTGACGCGCAGCGACGTTTATTACGTCGTAACCGAATACGGCATTGCCTATCTGCACGGCAAAAACATCCGAGAAAGGGCCATGGAGCTGATTTCCATCGCCCATCCGAAGTTCCGGGCCTGGCTGATTGAGGAAGCGAAAAAGGCCAATCTCATTTACAGCGACCAAGCCTACATTCCGGGAGAAAAAGGAAGGTACCCGGAAGAGTTGGAAACGTACCGCACCATTCCGTCGGGCACGCGCGTCTTCTTCCGGCCCATCAAGATCAGCGACGAGAACCGTCTGCAGGATTTTCTCTATTCCTTGTCCGACAACAGCCTTTACCGCCGCTTTATTTCCAAGCGCAAAGACCTGCCCCACGAACGGATTCAGGAATTTGTCGTGATTGACTATACGAAAGAAACGGCGATCGCGGCGATCATCGGCGATGAAAAGACGCAGAGAATCGTCGGCGTGGGACGATATTTCATCGATGAAAGCAGACACGTCGCGGAGGTTGCGTTTGTCGTGCGGGACGATTACGTCAACCAGGGCATCGGTACGGAACTGCTCTCGTATCTGACGTATCTCGCGAAACGCCAGGGGCTTCTGGGCTTCACGGCCGACGTTCTGGCAGAAAATCACCCCATGCTTCATGTCTTTGAAAAAGGCGGCTTCGATATCGTGAAACACAATGACGCCGGCGTCTACAACCTGACGATGACGTTCAAAAAATGATCTTTGTTGAAAACAATCCACCGGCCGGATATTTCGGCGAAATGACTTTAAACTTGACAAACGGGCATGACTGTGGTTTACGCAATGCCTTATTACTTTCAGGGGTTTGAACATGAAAAAGACATTGACCAATAAGTCCAATACCAAAAGAAAGAGATCACACGGCTTTCTGGTCCGCATGGCCACCAAAACCGGCCGCCAGGTGCTGAGCCGCCGCCGCGCCAAGGGCAGAAAACGCTTAACCGTATAAATGATCCGGGACGTCATCGTCCCTTCCGGATGGCGGGTTTCCATGAATGAAAGCACAAGCTTTCCGAAGAGCGGAAAAGGTCACTAACAAAAGCAGCTATCGGATTATTTACGAACAGGGGGTCAGAAGAAGTTCGCGTTTCTTTACCGTCATACTCTGCGGCAACTCGATGGGCGTCAGACGTCTGGGTATCACCGTCACCAAAAAAACGGGCAAGGCCGTTTTCCGCAATCGCCTCAAAAGGCTCATTCGAGAATTCTTCCGCCGCAACAAGGACTTGTTTCCCGCGGGCCATGACGTCGTCGTCATGACGAGAAAAAACATCCCGCCTCTTACCTATTCGGAAGCAGCCCGAGAATTGACCGAACTCTTCTCCCGCAAGACCGGCAGATAAAATATGCTCAGAAAAGCTTTGGTAAATTTCCTCGTTTTTTTCATTCGTCTCTACCAGGCATGCATATCACCATTCTTTTTTGCGCCCTGCTGCCGTTTTTCGCCGTCCTGTTCGCAGTACGCGATTGACGCCCTTCGCCTTTACGGACCGGTGAAGGGAATGTATCTGGGAGCAAAAAGAATTCTCCGCTGTCATCCCCTGCATCCCGGCGGTTACGATCCCGTCAAGTAAAACATGAAACTGGAGGTACCCTAATGGACAAAAGGACCATTCTCGCCATCGTCCTGGCATTGGCCGTTTTGCTGATTTACCAGATTTTCTTCGTCAAACCGCAGGCGACGCAAAAAACCGCGGCCCCGCAGCAAAACGCCGGGCAAATCAAAAAAGAGGCTGTGTCCGTCCCGGAACCGGCCGCCAAGGCCGCACCCCGGCAGGTCGAGGCAAAGCCGGAAGCACCGCCCCGCGACATTGCCGTGGAAACCCCACATTACACCGCGGTATTTTCCACGCGCGGCGCGGCCCTCAAATCCCTGAAGCTCAAGAACTACTCCCAGAACTGCACCGAATGCGCCGATGACATCTGGCCGAAGATCAAAGGAATTTTCACCGGCGCTCCGGCCGCTTCCCAACCGAAAGCCAAGGACTTTGTCGAACTGGTCGATGTCCGCGAGGGCATGCCCTATCCGTTGACCGTGACCTTCCCCGACTCCAGCGCCGATGTCGCCCCGGATGCCGTTTTCGAATCGACCGCCGAAAAACTGGATTTGACCCAAACGGGAGAAAAGCGGCAGCTGGTGTTTACCAAAACCCATGACACGGTCAAAATCGAAAAGATCTATACGCTCGACCCGGCCGGCTACACGATCGCGCTCGACGTCCGGGTTCACAATCTTTCAGGGGCTCCGATCACCCAGATTCCCCGGATCAGCTGGTACCAGTATGTCGATCCCACGAAAACCGACGACAGCTACGGCCACGAAGGTCCCGTCGTCTCCGTCGGAGGCAGCATTGAGAGACAGGAAGTCAAAAAGCTCAACAGCGAAAGTCTGCTGGGCCCCAACGTCCTGTGGGGCGCGTTTGAAAGCAAATACTTCATCGCCTCCTTGATCCCGGAAAATCCCTCGCTGACCAACGTCGCGATGACGCGCGACCAAAACGACATGGTCGCCGTCGGCATGAAGGGCCGCAAGGAAGTGATCCCCGGCGGGCAGAACAGCGTCTTTTCCTACTCGCTGTACATGGGCCCCAAACAATACAATCTTCTGAAAACCATCGGCGTCGGATTGGAAAACGCCATCGACTTCGGCTGGTTCAAGTGGCTGGCGATTCCCTTCCTCTACATTCTCAATTTCCTCTACGGCTTCGTTTTGAATTACGGCATCGCGATCATCGTTCTGACCACGATCGTCAAAATCATTTTCTGGCCGCTCGGCAACATGAGCTACAAGTCCATGAATGCAATGAAGAAGCTGCAGCCGAAAATCGAGGCGCTCAAGGAAAAATACAAAAACGACCAGTCCAAGATCGGCCAGGAAACCATGGCCCTGTACCGGGAACACAAGGTCAATCCGTTCTCCGGCTGCCTGCCGATCCTCATCCAGATTCCCGTATTCTTCGGGCTGTACAAGGCGCTCATGTATTCCATCGAGCTGCGCCACTCGCCGTTTTTCTTCTGGATTCAGGATTTGTCGGCCAAAGACCCCTACTACATCACGCCTATCCTGATGGGCGTGACACAGTTCGTCACACAGAAAATGACGCCCGCCATGGGCGATCCCATGCAGCAGAAAATCATGCTGCTCATGCCGGTGATCTTTACGTTCTTCTTCCTGAATTTCCCGGCGGGACTCGTGATTTACTGGCTGTTCAACAACATTTTGCAGATCGGTCAGCAGTTTTACATCAACAAGAAGCTGGCGTGATACCGCCGGCATACGGAGTTCGACATGAGTTCAAAGACACTGGAAATAGAAGAAAAAAACATCGACAACGCGATTGAAAAAGCCTGCCGGGAATTCGGCGTCACCCGCGCAAAACTGAATATCGAAATTATTTCCGAAGGATCGAACGGTTTTCTGGGACTGGGGGCCAAAAAGGCCAGAATCCGCGCTTCGCTGCTTTCCTTCGACATGGATTTTTCCCTGGACAATGAGTCACCCGTCATCCGGACGGAAGCGAAAAGAGAGCCCCGATCGGAAGAAAGATCGGCGCTGCGACCCGAGCCCCGCCCGGAACAAAGACGAAACGACCGGCCGGAAACCGCCCGATCCGAAAACCGGTGCGACGCGCGGCCCAGACCGGAAGCGCGCGCCGCTAAATTTGCGCCGGCCGCGCCCCGTCCCCTCCCGCCCAACGCTGCTGCGCAGCCGGCGGACACAGCGGAAGCGCCGCCCCGGGCGCCGGCTCTCGTCCTGCCCCCCGTCCCTGCGGTGCCCGCCACCAGCCCGGCCGCGCTCAAAGCCAGGGACCTGCTCGAGGGCCTGCTTGCCCGAATGACCTTTGAATGCCGGGTGACGGCCACGGAAACGGACGACACGGTCATTCTCAGCATTGCCGGAGACGACAGCGGGCTTTTGATCGGACGGCGCGGGCAGAATCTGGATGCGATCCAGTACCTGCTCAACAAGGCCGTCAACCGATCCGATGCCGAGCGTAAAATGATCCTTGTGGATTCGGAAGAATACCGCAAACGGCGCGAGGAATCCCTGCTCGAAATGGCCGAACGGATCCGCGAAAAAGTCAAGAAAACGCAAAAGCCTCTGTCGCTGGCCCACATGAACGCCCACGACCGCCGGATCATCCATCTCGCGCTGCAGGATGACGAAGCGCTCATCACGAAAAGCCGCGGTGAAGGCGAATATCGGAAAGTGATCGTTTTACCGGCAAAAAAAGGCAACGGCGTTCCCAGGAATAAAAGCCGGCAATAGTACTTGGTGGATGGTGAATGGTGAATGGTGAATGGTGACTAGTGGATGGTGGATGGTGGATGGTGGACAGCTCGTAGATCGTAGCTGATAGCCCGGGGTTCTTTTCCTGTCACCCTTTGCCCATCGCCTTGGCCTTTGGCCTTGAACTATCTTCCCTGTTTCTTCAGGATAATGTGTAAAACATGACGCAGACAGACACCATCGCAGCCATCGCAACCCCGCCGGGTGCGGCGGGACTGGGGCTCATCCGCGTGAGCGGTCCTGCGTCCGCCGAAGTCGGACGCCGTCTTTTTCGCCCCGCACACAAAACCTGCCCCTGGCAAAGCCACCGTCTGTACCACGGCGATCTCGTAACGGCGGACGGCAAAACCGTGCTCGACGAAGTGCTCGTGGCGCTGATGCGCCGGCCGCATTCGTTCACCGGCGAAGACGTCCTGGAAATCTCCTGCCACGGCAATCCGCTCATTCTGGAAGCCGTTCTCGAACAATGCCTGCGCGCAGGCTGCCGTCCGGCGCGTCCCGGCGAGTTTTCCCTGCGCGCGTTTCAAAACGGTCGCCTGGATCTGGCGCAGGCGGAAGCCCTCGCGGCCATGATTTCCGCCCGGTCGGAACGGGCCTGGCAAATCGGCCTGGCGCAGTTGAAGGGCGCGCTGGGCGATAAACTCCGGGACGTGCGGTCGCTCCTGATCGACGCCCTGGCGTCGCTGGAAGCCGCCATCGATTTTTCCGACGACATTGGCGAGGAAGAAGCGCCGCCCGCGCCGTCGCAAATCGCAAAGGCCGCTAAGCAGATCGAATCCCTTCTCGCCACCTACCGTCAGGGCCGTCTTACCACCGAAGGCATCCGCGCCGTTATCACCGGAAAGCCCAATGTGGGCAAGTCCAGTCTGCTCAACAGCCTCGCCGGACGAAAAAAAGCCATCGTCACGGACATCCCCGGCACGACCCGCGACCTGATCACGGATACGCTCACCTGGAACGGACTTTTGGTTCATCTGACGGACACGGCTGGCATCCGCGCCCCCCGGGACATCATTGAAAAAGAAGGCATCGACCGCGTCTGGGCGCTTCTGGAGGAGGCCGATGTCACGATCATCCTTCTTGACGGCAGCCGGCCGCTCACGGATGAAGACCGGCTCATTATGGAACAAAACCAATCCCGCGCAAACAAAACGCTTCTGGTCATGAACAAATCCGATCTGCCCGCGGCCTGGAGCCCCGGTGATCTGCAGGACAGGATTCCCCCCGGCTCCCGCATGCTGCGCATTTCGGCAAAATTCGGCGTCGGCCTCGACGATCTGCGCCGGGCGGTTCTTGAACAAGCGGGCGGCCGCGGCACCGACGACGGCGACGGCATCATCATCTCGCTGCGTCATAAACTGGCGCTAAAAAAAGCGCTGGACGGCCTTACGGCGGCGCTGGAAAATTTCCGCGCGGGCCGCTCGCCGGAATTCGCCGCTTTCGAGCTTCACGAAGCGCTGGACGCCGTCGATGAGATCACCGGCCGGAAAATCCAGGACGACGTCCTGGCCAAAATTTTCTCCACCTTCTGTATCGGCAAGTAAATTGAAAAACCTCCTTCTTTATGCTAGTGTCGGCCAAGCATTGCCTGAGCGCTGTTTTGCCGGTAACCATAAAAAACGGTTCAGAGGGGGATCCATGAAAGCCGTTTCATCCTTGTTTGTTTTAATTATCCTGGTCTGCTTCGCCTCTTTTGCCGCCTCCGGGCAGGCCAAATGCGTCGACGCCGGAGGGGAAGCGGCCATCATCAATGAGGACGTGCCGTCGGCAAAAATGGAAGCCGTCGCCCGCGCCAAGTGGGCGGCCGTTGAGCAGGTGGCCGGCACGGAAGTGAAGGCCGGCAGCTTCGTGCAGAACTTCACGCTGGTGGAAGACGTCATCAAAACCCGGGCGGGCGGCGTGGTCAAGAGTTACAACGTGCTTGCAGAAAACGTCGCGGATGATATTCTGCATGTCCGGATCAACGCCTGCGTGGAGACCTCCCAGGCCCGCGAAGCCGTCTCGCAGCTGGGGCTGAACAACGCCATCGCGCTGTTTATTCCCGCCCGAAAACCCGGCCGCCGCGGCGATGAATTTGAAGAAACGAACATTCTTTCCGAAACGCTGATCGCCAAAATTATCGAACAGGGATACACGGTGGTGGATGTCGCCCCGACCCGGGCTGTGGACGCCAGGGAAATCGAGCGCGCCGTGCGCTCGGGAAGCACGTTTGCGCTGCGCAGCCTGATCTACAAATTCCTGTCCAATCTGATCATCATCGGAAAAGTCGACTACACCATTTCCACACGCAAGGGCGAAGACATCGGCTACGGTCTTTCCATGCCGTTCAACAACGTCACGGTCCGGCTCACGTACCGCATTCTGGCGAAGAACAACAAAACCGGCCAGATCGAAATTCTCACCGCCGGCACAGAAGAGGCCCGGGCGCTGGCCAATTCGAAGGAAGACGCGGCGGAGCGCGCGATGAAGGAACTGGCGGAAAACCTGGCGCCGGCGCTTCTGGACAAGATCGGCAAATACATTCAGGGCAACACCCGCAGGGTTGCGGTCCGGGTCGAGGGCGTAAGCGACCTCAATACGGTTCTGGACGTCAAGGCGCTCCTGCAGAGCATCGTCTGGGTCTCCGCCGTGGAAGAAAAAGAAATGGGCAGTTTTGTGGTCAGCTATCCCGAAAACACGCTGTACCTGGCCAACAGCATCCAACAGAAGGGAAACTTTAAACTCGTCAATTTTTCGCCTTATTCGCTGGTGCTGCAATACACAAGGCCGTGCGAATGACGCCATTCCACGTCTCAAGGAGGATACAATGAAAAAAGGATTGGCTTGCGGCTTGATTTTCCTGATTCTGCTTTGCGCCTCGGCCGCGTTCGCCCAGGAAAAACCGCGCATCGCCGTGCTGCGTTTTTCCAACAACACTTCCGCCCACTGGTGGTCGGGTTCGACGGCGACGGAGCTGCAAGACCTGCTGATCAACGAACTGGCCGCCACCAGAGCCTTCCGGATCATGGAACGGCGGGAGCTTGGGGGAGCGCTTGGCGAACAGCAGTTAAGCGAATCGGGCCTGACGGATCCTTCCACAAGGCTCAAAACGGGCCGGATCAAGGGCGCGCAGTATCTCGTCTCCGCCACGGTTTCCGCCTACGAGGAAAGCGGCGACGAGGGGGGCGGCGTCAATTTCCGCGGCTTTTCTTTCGGCGGAGGCAAGAAGACGGCCTACATCGCCGTGGATCTGAAGGTCATTGACGCGGAGACGGCGGAAATCATCGACACACGGACCATTGAAGCCAGGTCCACCTCCGGCGGCATGAGGGTCAGCGGATCGTCGGCCATTGTGCCCGGACTTTCCGGTTCTCTGGGCCGGCAGACTAAAACTCCGACCGGCAAGGCCATCCGCGGCTGCATCATCGAGATCACCGACTATCTGGAATGCTCCCTGGCGCTCAAAGACGAGGAATGCCTGAAACAATACTCCGCCAAGGACACGAGGCGGAGAAACAGATCCAAATCATCGATCGAGCTCGACGAATAAGGAGAAAATCCCATGATCCGTTCAAGACGCCGCCGCTGGTTCTGCTTCCTCCTGGGAGTGATGGCCCTCGGCGTGCCCGTCGTTTCCGGCTGCGCGACGAAAGTCCGCGTGAACATGCTCAAGCCCGCGCAGTACCATGAAGCCTCGCTCACCAAGGCCGTCGCCGTTCTGCCTTTTGCCGGACCGGAAGGACGGGCCTTCGCCGCGGAGCTGGAAAGCGTGCTCTCGGGCATCGGCATCGACGATAAGCCGTATTTCACGCTGGTGGACCGGGCATCCATCGACAAGGTGACAAGTGAAATGAAATTTTCGCAAAGCGGCCTGGTCGATGAAAAAACAGCCGTCAAACTGGGCCGGCTCGTCGGCGCGCAGGGCATCTACACAGGCATCGTCACCCGCAACGCCTACGATGACAGCCCCTACTCGGAAAGGCGGCAGACCTGCACGTATTACGAGCAGAAACGGGACAAGAAGGGAAACCTCTACCGCGGCGCCTGCCTTCAGTGGCGGTACTATCAGGTCCGCTGCCTCCGGCGCGTTGCCAACTTCTCCGTCACCCCCCGCCTGGTCGATGTCGCCACGGGCCGGGTGCTTTACTCACGCAATCTTTCCGCCATGATCGATTCCGCCGGCTGCGAGGACACCCGTCCGGTCCAAAGCGAAATGGTCCTGCTTGAGCAGGCCAGGGAACGCGTTAAGCAGGAGTTCCGCCGCGACATCGCCCCTTACTATGTCACACGGGAGATCCGCCTGATGGAGTCCACCGACGGCATCGAATCGAAAGAAGCGATCGACAAGCTCAAGCGCGGTCTGGAATACGCGGGAAAAGGCCGCATGGACAGCGCCTGCGAACTCTGGGGTCAGGCCGGCAATCTGGCCGCCAATTCCTACGCGCTCATTTACAATCTGGGCGTCTGCGCGGAAAGTCGCGGCGATCTCGATGCCGCGCTCGGGCTCTACAGGCAGGCAGACCGCATTTTGGGCAAACCCGACGACGATATCTCGCTCGCGCTTAACCGCGTCGGCGAAGCGATCAGGAACCGCAGCAAGCTCAAAGAACAGCTGGGCGTCAAGTAACCTCCCGCCCCGCCGTTTCCTCTGGAACCTGCGGGAAGCGTTCATCCAATCCATTCTCCGGCGCCGTCCGGTTCGGCGGCGGTTGCCGATCGCCGGCCCCGGCAAGGAGTTTCTTGCGCCAGGCCTTTCATGGCGCGCCCTTCGGCATCGGACAATGTGCATCATTTTCTTCCATGATCTGCGGCTTGCGTTGCGCCGTGCAATGAGGTAGTAAGAACGCAAAATCGGAGGAACCGATCATCCCGGCAAAGGTAACAATCAAACGATCCGGATGGAATGCATGTTGAACCTCTTTTTCTTATTCGCCCGTCTGCCCGAGCTGCGCGGCCTGCCCTTCAGGCCGTATCGCGTCCAGTTCTCTCTGGACAGGCTGGCCTGCGGCGTGGACAACATCCACATCGACGTGTACGTCAGTCCGCAGCTTCACAACGTCCTCAAGAAAACGGCGTCGCTGGTGCTCGTCAAGCATACCCGCACAGACTATTATTTCAAAGATTACAAGCGCGACATCTGCGAAAGCGAAAAGGACATCCTGCGAAATCTCTGCACGGAAATTTTACAGCACGCCATCAACCGGGCGAAAATGGAAACCGAAACCCAGATCGATTACCTGGGACAGGTCGCCCTGGCCAAATTGTTTCTCGAGGAAATTCGCATCCAGTACAAAAATCTGGTGGAGAATTTCGAGCAGCGGATCCGCTCCTACCAGCTCTCCTCGCGGCAAGGCGACGTCGAGGGATTCCGCACGCGGGAAAAGCTGGCGGAAATCAAACTCAACCAGAACCGCATTCTTCGGTCGGCGGGGAAGGAACTGTTTCAGATCCTGACGGACATTCAAACCCGCCATCTCCGGAACATGCGCGAAACGCATTTTTCCGCCGGACAGATTCTTCCGGACGTCTTTTTCAACAACCCGGTTCTCCATACCGGCAATACGTCGGACGATTTTTTCCTGATCGAAGAATACGTGCTGATCGGAAAGCGTGCGCGGGACCCGGACAGCTACACCACTGTCACGTCTATCATCTATGATCTTCTGGCCAAGACCGACCTCACCCGCCGCGCGACCGGGCCGGAATCCGCGCCTCCGGTCAAAGAACCGGCGCTTTCCGACAAAGCGCGGATGTACGATCCCTGGATCATGGAAACCGGCAATATCGATCTCATGTTCAACGTGTTTGAAGCCCAGGAACAGATGGAAAACGCCCGCAGCAGAGGAGACGCCGAAGACCGGCTCCGCGAGATCGAAGAGCAGATCAAAACGCGCCAGTATTTCCTGAATTATTTTTACCGGGCGTTCAAAAAGTCCGGCCTGATGAAAAAGATCACGGCCTCCTTTGAAATCAAAGCCATCTACGGCATCTACTGTCCGCCGATGGCGCCCGGGCAAATCCGGGATTATCTGGTCGATTTCTGGTCGCGGCGGTCGCTCAGACGGCAGCTCAAAAGACGGAAATCCGTCCAGGGCGGAGATTTCCCGCTGGCCCCGCTTGAGCAGGGCGTCCGCTGGATCCAAACCGCGCCGGTCGTGGAGAGAAAGAAGCACCTGCTGAATTTTCTCCGCCAGTTCTCGCGGTATCACCGGGACCTCTACAACGCCTCGATCCTCAATGACGCGATGGACGCCATTCTGCTCGTCTCCGATGAAAAGACGCTGCAATTGTCGCGGGGCAACCGGTCGCTGTATGAATTCCTCCTGCCCCAGGAGCGCCTCACGGAAGAGGAAAAGCCGGTCAACAATCACGTCATCCTCAAGGCGGACATCCGCGGTTCGATTCAGATCAGTCATATCATGCGGACCCGCGGACTCAATCCGGCGTCGCACTTCAGTCTCAATTTCTTCGATCCGATTTCGGAAATTCTCTGGATTTACGACGCCTTTAAGGTTTTCATCGAGGGAGACGCCATCATCCTTTCGATCTTTGAAAACGAAAACACGCCGGAGGGGTGGTACAGCGTCGCCCGCGCCTGCGGTCTGGCCGTCCGCATCCTGCAGATCGTCCAGCGTTACAATGTTAAAAACGAGGAAAACCGCCTGCCGATCCTGGAACTCGGCATCGGCATTTCCTGCAGCGCCGGCCCTCCGTCGTATCTTTTCGACGGCGATTCGCGGATCATGATTTCACCCGCCATCAACATGGCCGACCGCCTGTCCGCCTGCAATCGGAAGCTGCGCCGGCATTACGCAAACGAAGCGCTTCCCCACAATCTCTACGTGTTTAAAAACGTCCGGGAAGAAATCGACGACACCGTCGACGACGTCTCGATCCGCTACAACGTCAACGGCATCGAGCTCAGCGAAGACAGTTTCGAAAAGCTGTCGCGCGAAATCAAACTGAAAAAAGTCGACTGCAAGGCGGGACGGGGAGAAAGCGTTCAGTTTTACGCCGGTAAAGTGCCCCTTTTGAACGGCCACTTCCAGCAGCTCGTGATCCGGGAATCGCCTGTTTACGAAATCGATCCCGAGTCGTATGGAATCACCCGCCCCACGCCCCGAAAGTACTACGAAGTCTGCACCAGCCAGGAGATCTACGATTCCGTAAACGGCGGGTGAGAACCCGATGCTCCTGCCGGCCGGTTAAACGACACCCGCTTGCCGCAATCGACCGGCGCGGATGCGCACGGCGGATTTCGAAAAAGATTGCGCTCCGGATGTCCGCGCAGCCCGCCGATCGATTTTCAATAGTGATCGTCGCTTCGGACCTTCCCCTTGAACAAGCGGTAGACGAAAATCGTGTACCCGATCACGATCGGCAGACCGACAAGCGCAATGACGGCCATGACCTGGAGTGTGTAAAGACCGGTCGAACTGTTGTAGATCGTCAGGCTCAGGTTGGGATTGTTGGACGCCCGGATCAGGTTGGGGAACTGCGCCGCGCCCGCCGCGAGAAACAGGCCGGCGAAGGCAAAGGATGATTCCCAAAACGGCGCGCGGTCGTTCTTCTTCCGAAGCGAAAAAAACAATCCGGCAAGCCCGGCGAGTGTCATCAGCCAGGCAGCATGAAAGAGCATATTCCCCGAAAGTCCGTCAAAGGCGCCGGCCATGACGCTAAAGTACACTGCGGCGGTCGCCGCGTTTATTCCCAGCAGGATTTTCGCAGCCCTGAACGCCCGCTCCTGCAGTGCTCCTTCCGTTTTTCTCACGGCCCAGGAAGCGCCCTGCAGCAAAACCGCGGCCAGCCCCGCCGCGCCGAAGACGAGCGGCACGGGCCGCAGGAGCGTAAAGAAGCTTCCGTCGTATTCCATGCGGCCGGAAATCGGCACACCGTATACCACATTGCCCAGGGCCACGCCGAACAGCAGCGCCGCCAGCGCGCTTCCGCCGGCCAGGGTTTTCTCCCAAAGCCCGGCGCGCGCGGGATCGTGGGCGCGGAATTCCATGGAAACCGCGCGAAAGATCAGCGCCAGGAGCACCAGCATCATCGCCAGGTAGAAGCCGGAAAACGCCGTGGCGTAGGCATGCGGAAACGCCGCAAACAGGGCGCCGCCGCCGGTGACCAGCCAGACTTCGTTGCCGTCCCAGACCGGACCGATCGACGCCACAAGCAGGTCCTTGTCTTCCTTCTTCCGGCCCAAAAACGGCAGCAGGGACGCGACGCCCAGATCGAATCCGTCCAGAAGCGCATAGCCCAGAAGCAATCCAAAGATCAGCACAAACCACAGAATTTGCAACGCCTGGAGATTGTCCATGCTCACGCCCTCCCTTCCGGCGCCGGCTCCGGCCCTTTTTTCACGATTTTCAAAAACAGCATCAGAAACATGACAAACAACAGGACATAAACCAGGATAAACATCATCAGGCTCGAGGCAAGCTCGCCGGCCGAGACGACGACAGACGCGCCGGCGGCCGTTTTCATGAGCCCGTAAATAATCCAGGGCTGGCGTCCGACCTCTGCGGTGATCCAGCCGGTTTCGTGCGCAACATGAGGCAACGGAATGAGAAAAGGCAGAATCCAGAGAAACCATTTCGTCGTGTAAAGTCTGCCGGTCCACAAAAGCAGCGCCCCCAAAAGCCCGACGCCGATAAAGGCCATCCCCAGCGTCACCATGATGTGGTACGATTGAAAGACCAGATTGACGGGCGGCCACTGATCCTTCTCAACCTCTTTGAGGCCCTTGATCTCCGAATTGAAATCAAAGTTGTATAAAAAACTCAATCCGCCGGGCAGGAAAAGGCCGTACGTTTTTTCGGCGGCTTCGTCCACATATCCGAAAACATAGATGTCCGCGCCGCGGGTGGTCTGGAAATGCCCTTCCATGGCCGCCGCCTTCACCGGCTGCGTGTCGATCACCTGAATGGCGTGCGCGTGGGCGGCGCCCAACTGCAAAAGGGGCGTGGCCGCGAAGAGAAGGATGCCCATTTTCAGCATCGTCCGGGCGGTTTCTCCGTGCAGGCCTTTGCGGACATAATAGGCGGCGATGCCGGAAACCATTATGGCGGAGGTCACCCAGGAAGCCATGATCGTGTGCACCAGCCGGACCATCGTGGACGGGTTGAAAACCGCCTCGGAAAAATCGACGAGCAGGATCTTCCCGCCGGCCGTGATCTCATATCCCGCCGGCGTCTGCATCCAGGAATTGGCCACGACGATCCAGAAGGCCGAAAGGTGTCCGCCGATAAAGACGAGCAGCGCCGAGACCCAGTAAACGCGTGGCGATACCCTGTTCCTTCCGAAAAGCAAAACACCGATGAAAACCGATTCCAGAAAGAAAGCCATAATGCCTTCGGCGGCCAAAAGCGGCCCGAAAATGTCTCCCACCGTGCGCGCATAGGAAGACCAGTTGGTGCCGAACGAAAATTCCATGACGATGCCGGTGGCCGCTCCGACGACGAAGATGAGGGCCAGGAGACGAACCAGATAATCCGTGATCCGGCGGTAGACGTCGTCTTTTTTAACCAGATGGAGCGTCTCCGAAAGCAGGATGACCCCCGCGGTGCCAAGCGTCATCATCGGAAAGAGAATGTGGAAACCAATGGTAAAGGCAAACTGTAACCGCGCCAGAAGCAACGCATCCATAACCGCCTCCCTAAGGCTGAAGTATCATCAGGGTATAGAAATCCCGGGACTTTTTCAATCACTAAATGGCCGGCTCCGGCGCAGGGTGATCAAAATGAACGGGTCATCTTGCGCAAAAGGCAGCCGGAAGAAAACCGCCGGCGGCGACAATCCTTTGCCGGATGCGGAACTGCGCGGCTTTAAGCCGTCGGCATGCCTTTTGCTTTGTTCTCTTTGACAAAAGCCGTAACATACATTAATCTACGATCGAGTTTTTGGCTCCGGCCCCCCAAGCATCGGCCAAGACAACCAAACAGGGGTAGACAACATGGAAAATTTCGTCAGATGCAAAGCCTGCGGATTTGTAACGGAAGAGAGCAAGGTCGGAGATGTCTGCCCGGCCTGCGGCGTTCCGGCAAAAATGTTTGAGCCCTATAAGCACCCGGTATCCCTCAAAAGACGAAAAATATTGGACCTGCACACGCATCCGGTGTTGGTTCATTTTCCGCAGGCTTTCGCTCTCACGCTGCTTTTGCTTGCCGTCGTGGCCTTCTTTCCCCTCGCTCGCTGCGCGGCCGCGATTTATTCAACCATCACCGTCCTTTCGGTTCTGCTGCCTTTTTCCGTGCTGGCGGCCGTCGCCACCGGTCTTCTGGACGGTAAACTGAGATTTCGCAAAGTCACAACACCGCTCTTGAAAAAGAAGATGATTCTCAGCCTGATCTTTTTCACCGCCGCCGCCGCGCTGGCCATTCTCGCCCTTTGGGGAGATCTGACGACCTTGACGACGCATCTGATCCTTCTTTTGCTGGCCCTTGTCGTTTCCCTGTGCGGCGGTCTTCTGGGCCTGATCGGCGGAAAGCTCCTGGATGCCAAATTCCCCGGCTAAACGAACGGCCGAGAAATTAATACAAGGAGGGGAAGAAATGAAAAGCAATCGCCAAGCAACCCGGCTGTTTTTTCAGGCGTTGATTCTTGTTTTTTTCGGACTGGCGGCGGCTGAGCCGGCTTTTGCCACACCACCGGAAGACATCCAACTGAAATACAACCTGGCCACGCAGACCCTGTCGGTCACCATCTCGCACGACACGATGCTGAAAGGCTCCCACCACGTCAAAGTCGTCAAAATCCAGAAAAACGGCGCCATCGTGAGCATCAACACGTACGGCTCCCAACCGACCGGAAAAACCTTCACCTATGAGTATAAAATGCCCGCTATCGAGGAAGACACCTTCGTGGTCACGGCCACCTGCAACATGTACGGCAGCAAGACATCGTCTATGCTGACCGTGATGCCTTAAAATTTTTCTGTTCAAAGGAGAAATCATGAAGAAGACCCTTGCAATGCTGATGCTGCTTTGCTGCCTGACGGCGGGCGTCCTGCTTGCGCCGCCCGGCGCCCTGGCCGATTCGCCCCGGGACATCGCCCTCAGCTACGACCTTGCGACGCAAGTCCTGACCGTGACGATCACGCACAAGTCCACGTTTACCGGCCTGCACTACATCAAACAGGTGTCGATCAGCCGCAACGGCGAACCGGCGGAGAAAAAGGAATATTCCTCACAGACAGGCAAGGTGACGTTTGCCTATGCGTACGCGGTTCCGGCGGCTGCAGGAGACATTCTGGAAGTAACCGCCTTCTGCAACATCTCGGGCAAAAAAACGGCGACGCTTACCGTCGGCGCCGGAAAGCCCTAGTCCACGTGGAAATGAACGCGCCGGACGCCGCCGGTCGATCGCTCGGCCGGCGGCGCAACGCCTTTTCCCCCGCCGAAACGGCGCGCGGCCCCGGAAAGAACATCTTCTTGTTGCATTCGCCCGATACATGCCTTAAGCTTTCGGAACCTCCCGTTTTACCGTTTGGTCCAGGCGAACGTCACCGGCAACGGAAAACAAGGTTGGTGACAAATGGATGGATTAAACGAGCCGGCAAAAAACCTCCGCAGGAAACCGCCCGGGCCTGAAGCGCTTCCCAGGCAGGCCCAACGGGCCCGTTCGGCCCGGCAGGCCGGGAAGCGATCGCCGCGCGCCCTTTTGCTTCTTTGTCTCCTGTGTACAGCGGTCTTTGCCTTCTTTGCGCACGGCGCCGAACCGGTCACCGTTGTCATCGAAGGCGTTTCCGGAGACGCCCGCAAAAATGTCGAAAAAGCGCTGGAGCTGCCGTATGGTCTGGTGAAGGACGGAAAAGTCGAACGGCTCTGGCTGGAGCGTTTTGTCCGTCGCGCTGACCGGAAAATCCTCGCCGCCCTTGAACCGTTCGGTTATTACTCGGCCCGTGCCGCGGTGCATCTGGAAAATCCGCAACCCGACGTCTATCTCATCCGGGTGAGCGTGGAGCCGGGTCCACCGGTCATCGTGTCGGACGTCCGGATTTCGCTTTCCGGGGCCGGCGCAGCCGAACCGTCGCTCGTGGCTCTGGCGAAAGCCTTTCCGCTGGCCAAAGATGCCGTTCTTCTGCATGAATCCTACGAGCAGGGCAAACGGGCGCTGCAAACGCGGGCGCAGGAACTGGGTTACCTGGACGCCGATTACAGCAGGCATGAAATCCGGATCGATCCTGACGCCAAATTCGCGCAGCTGACGCTCGTTTTGGAAACCGGCGAGCGGTATTATTTTTCCACCGTTACGCTGGAGGGCGCGCCCGACTACCCCGACGACTATGTGCGGCGCCACCTGACCTTCGCCCCGGGCGACACGTTTTCCTATGCCCGGCTGGCCGAATCCCAGCTGCAACTGAACAACTCGGAGCGCTTCCGCGAAGTCGTCATCCTGGCGGATAAGGAAAAAGCGCAGGACCGGCGGATTCCGGTGCGCGTCCTGCTCAAGCAGGCGCCGCGCCGGAGCCTCAGGCCGGGCGTGGGATACGGAACGGACACGGGCGCCCGGTTTGCCCTGCGCTACCGGGACCTGAACATCTTTAACCGGGGCCACGAACTCGACACGCATCTGTTTATCTCGGAGCGGTTGCAGGGGCTCGCCGCAAACTACATCATTCCTGGGGCCAAAGACATCCGGACCTTCACCTCCGTCCGGATCAACGCGCAGCACGAGGATGTCACGACCTACCGGACCCGTCTCATCGCCCTGGAACTGGCCCGGAACACAAGCTTCGGCCCGCGCAGGGATGGAAGCGTTTATGTCCGGTTTCAGCAGGAGGAATACACCATCGGCCTCCAGGATGCCTCTTCGCGGTATGTGCTCCCGGGCGTCCGCTTTTCGGAGAACCGTTATGACAACCTGATCCGCCCCCGTCGCGGTTTCCGTTACGCTCTGGATTTGCGCGGCACGCACATGGCCCTGGGGTCGACCACGCAGCTCCTGCAGCTGATCGGCGAAGCCGGCCACGTTCTATCCCTGCCTTGGCGCCTGTCCCTGGCAACAAGCGTCCGGGCCGGCATCACCTTCCTGTCGGACCCGCTGGACGAAATTCCGGCGTCCCTGCGTTTTTTCGCGGGCGGCGACCAGAGCGTCCGCGGCTACGCCTATCAGTCGCTGGGTCCCAAAGACGCGCTGGGAAACGTGGTGGGCGGCAAGCATCTGTTCACCGGCAGCGTCGAACTGCAGCGGGCGCTCTTCGACAACTGGGCGGTATCGGCTTTTTACAACGCCGGCAACGCTTTCGATTCCTTCGCCGATGTCCGGCTCTACCAGGCCGCGGGCGCAGGCATTCACTACTTCACGCCGGTCGGCGCGTTGAATTTGTCGCTGGCCCGGCAGATCGGCGTGGAGGAGCCCCGGTTTCGCATTCATTTCACGGTGGGGTTTGAATTTTGAAGCGCACCATAAAAGTTTTTCTCCTCCTGTTTGCGGCAGTGCTTGTCGCCGGTCTGTCCGGCGTCATCTGGCTCATCACGACGGCGGACGGTGTCCGGTGGCTCATGGAAACGGTTTCTTCCCATACGGACGTCCGGATCAGCGCGCAGAAAATCGAAGGAAAGCTGGCCGGCGCTCTTCGCCTCGAGGGCCTGGACATCGGGTGGCCTGCGGGAAAAATCCGCATCCGGACGCTTTCCATGCAAACCGATCCGCGCGACTGGATTGCCGGCTCAATCACCGTCCAGCATCTGATCGTGCAGGATGTCTCCATTCTGGACAACACGCCCGACGCGCCGCCCAACCTTGTCTGGCCCCGGGCCTCCGGACTGATCCGCCTGGCAAGCGGCAGGATCGAACGGCTGGAGGTATACCGTTTGTCGTACACCCGGCCGGATCAGGAGCCCCTGCTTATTGAGAAAGCTACCGCCGGCGTCGTCTGGAAAGACGCCCAGCTGGCGCTGGGCGACGTGTCTGTCCTCACCGATCCGTTTGCCCTGAACGGAAGCGTTGTGGCGGGATTCGGCCGCCCTGCGCTGGACGTCAACCTCGCCGCCGTTCTGTCCTTTGCGCCCGCCGGCCTGAATGTTTTCCGCCTCGGCGGGAAATTCGGACCGGGAAAAGAGGCGGGCGACCTGCAGGGGAATTTTCTGCTTACCGCCGGCAGGCAGCCGGGCGGCCCGTTGCCGCTCTGGAAGATGACCGGCCGCGCCGGCATGACCAAAGAGGGATTCCCCTTTGCGGATGTCCGCCTGACCCGTCCGGGGAAACCAGGCCTGGTCACGGCAAACGGCAGGCTTACGCTCGGCGGTCCCGAACCGGTCCTGGCGCTCGAAGCCCGCGCCTCCGGCATTGATCTGTATCCGGAAATAAACGTTCCCACGCGTCTGTCCGGCGTCGTTTCTTTGTCGGGAACTCCCGGTGACTATCAGGGCCTTCTCGCGCTGACGAACGACGTCCGGGGCCCGCAAGCCTTTCACCTGGAGAGCAATTTCCGGGGAAATACCGAGGGCCTCGCGCTTTCCGATCTCCGGGGAAAAGCGCTCGACGGCGTTCTGGCCGGCGGCCTGACGATCGACTGGCGGGAAGCTCCCGCCGTTACCGGAGCGCTGAGCGGCCGGAATCTCAATCCTGCCGCCATCGATCCGTCCTGGACCGGCGCCATCAATTTCGATTTGTCCGGGAAGGCGATTTTCCGGGAAAACCATCCTCCCCGTGGTGAAATCGCCTGTCTGCTGCGGGAAAGCCGTTTGCACGGCCGGGAGCTCAAAGGCAATCTGGACGCCGCTTTCGACGGCAAAGATATCCGGATTGCGCGCCTTACGCTTGCGGGAAAGGGATTTTCTCTTAGCGCCGCCGGTTCGGTAAAAAACAAAGTGACCTTCCAAGCGCGCGTCGACGATTCGTCGCGCCTGATCCCGCAAACCGCAGGATCCTTCGAAGCCGACGGGTGGGCGCGCTGGCGCGGCGAAAAGCCCGGCGGCGCCCTCACGCTGCGCGCCCGCAACTGGCAGGCCGGGCCGCTGGCGCTGGGACGGGCGCAACTGTCCGCCGTTGTTTCAGATCAGACTCCCCTGTCCGCCACGCTCGACGCCGTCTTCGGGCACGTCCGCTGGGGCGGGCTTGCGGCCGACACCGGAACGATCAAAGCGGGCGGTACGGCAAAAGCGCACACCGTCAGCGTCTCGCTGGGACGGGGGCGCTCCCGGACGATCCTTCTTGCGCTTTCCGGATCTTACGACAAGGAGACCTGGCAGGGAAAAATTCTTAAGCTGGAAGGCCAGGACGGCGTCGGCTCCTGGCGGCTGGCCCTGCCCGCCTCACTGTCCGTCACGCCGCAGCGCGTTGTACTCGCGCCCCTGCGCATCGAGGGCGCGGGCCGGGAAACCCTCCGGTTGTCCGGCGCCGCTTCGCTGGATCCTTTCACGGCATCGCTTGCCATCGACTGGAGCGATCTGAATCTCGCCCGGGCCAACTTTTGGCTTGAGGCACAGACGCTCGCGGGAACGACCAGCGGCCGAATGTCCCTCCAGGTCTACAACGACGAACGCGTGACGCTCTCCGGAAACGTCACGCTCGCGGGCGCGCTTCAAGCGGAAGGAAAGACGTTTGCCGTCCGCCGGGGCGACATCAGCCTAAAGGCCGATGAAAAAGGCACTCTGGTCCGGGCAAACCTTCTGCTGGCCGAAGAAGGCCGTGTACAGGGGCAATTTGTCTCCTCCGATCCCGCGCGCCTGGCCCTGCCGGAAACGGGGCGGTTTCAGCTGCAGGT
Source organism: Deltaproteobacteria bacterium (assembly GCA_012729055.1). Lineage (GTDB taxonomy): Bacteria > Desulfobacterota > Syntrophia > Syntrophales > Smithellaceae > UBA8904. The sequence goes on along the minus strand of JAAYDW010000089.1, from coordinate 8,098 downwards.
GGACGGCTTGGATCCGGGTCCGCTGGCGACGGCGCTGCCCGGCCGCGCCGGACTGGAAGGACGGATTCGCGGCGAGGCGGCAGGAAAGCTTCTGCCGGAGGGCCGCTTTTCGCTTGCCGGCCGCGCGGAGCTTGCCCGGTCGCGTCTTTCCTGGCGCGGTCCGCGGGGTGATGTCCGCATGAATCTGCGCGATGCGGCGCTCGATTTTACCTGGGAGGGGGAAACGCTCCACGGCAATCTTACGCTGGCTCTGGCCGAGTACGGCGAGCTGGACGGCCGCTTCCGCCTGCCCCTGCCTGCGCGTTGGCCGGTCGCGCTGGATCGCCACAAACCTTTCGACGCATCGCTTGCGGGAAAAGTCCGGGAAAAAGGCGCGCTGGGCCTGCTGTTTCCGGGGCTGGTGCAGGAAAGCCGCGGAGAACTGACGCTCGACGTGCAGGCAAACGGCACACCGGCCGCTCCCCGGCTCGCGGGGCGGGCAAACCTGTCCCAGGCCGGCGCGTATCTGCCGACGGCGGGTATCCTGCTTCAGGACACGCAAATCTCCGCCCGGCTGGAGGACGAGACTATCTTTATCGATTCCTTCCGGGCGGTGTCCGGTCCCGGCCACCTGGAGGGGTCCGCGCAAATCCGTCTTTCGGGGTGGCGGATCGCCGGTTTTGAAGGCCGCCTGCAGGGCGACCGTTTTCAAACCATTTATTTTCCCGAGCTTCAGGTGCAAAGTTCCCCCAGGCTTTCGTTTGCGGGAACGATGGAAAAAGTATCGGTCCGCGGCGAAGTGCTGCTGCCCGTGGTGCAAATCGTCGGCATGCAGTCGGATGGTCCCGTCGAGGCAAGTTCGGACGTGATCCGCGAAGGACAAACCCGGCCCGCGGCCTCCAAGGGGGCGGTGGATCTGGACGTGGCGGCAAAAGTGACGCTGGGCGATGCCGTCTTCATCAAAGCCGCCGGCATCGACGCGCAATTGGGCGGAGCTGTCGACCTGCAATTTCGCGATCCGGAACGGATTTACGGACGGGGTGAAATCCGCGTGGTCAAAGGACGCTTCCGAACGTACGGCGTCAACCTGGATATTGACCGCGGACGCATCTTTTACGCCGGCGGACCGATCGACCGGCCGGCGGTGGATCTTTTAGCCTGGCGCAAGATTGGCGACATCCGCGCGGGCGTGACGGTCAGCGGCACGCTGCCGCATCCCTTGGTTAAACTGTATTCGGAGCCGCCCATGCCGGACATGGATGTGCTGGCTTACATCGTTTTGGGGCATCCGCTGGGCGCCGACACCGGAGAGGCCAACCTGCTGGTCATGGCGGCCGGCGCGCTGCTCACTTCGCAACAGTCCGAATCGATCCAGCGCCAGATCAAAGACCGCCTGGGTCTTGATACGTTCGACATCAAATCGGATGTCTTGACGCAAAACGGCCACATGGGGTACAAGCGCATTCCCGTCGGACCCGCCGGTTCGGGCGCCGCCGGCAGCGGGCAGAGCGTTCCGGAAACGCTTTTGGTCGTCGGCAAATATCTCACGCCGCAGCTGTACATAAGCTACGGGCGTTCGCTTTTTTCCGGCGGCAATTTGTTTTTTCTGCGCTACGACATTTACAAAAACTGGCAGGTGGAAACGCAAACGGGGCAGACCAGCGGCGTCGACATCTACTATAAAATCGAATTCAACTGAGAGGGAAAGCTTATGCCATCCGAACATTTCGACCTGGTCATCGCGGGCGGAACACTGCTCACTCTGTCCGCCGACATGAAAATCATCGAAGACGCAACGATCGGCGTCCGCGACGGGCGTATCGCGCTGGTCGACGCCGGCTGCCGCCCCGCTGCTTCCCGGACCGTCGACGCGACCGGCTGCCTGGTTCTGCCGGGGCTTGTCAACACGCACACGCATCTGCCGATGGTCTGCTTTCGGGGGCTTGCGGACGATCTGCCGCTCATGGACTGGCTGCAGCGCCACATCTTTCCCATGGAGGCGCGCTTCGTCAACAAACAAATGGTTTACGACGGCGCGCTGCTGGCCATGGCCGAGATGATCCTGTCGGGAACCACCACGTTTTGCGACGGGTATTTCTTCGAGAATCAAATCGCCGAAGCCGCCTTGTCCTGCGGCCTGCGCGCGGTGGTCTCCCAGGGCTTCGCGGATTTCGCGACGCCGGACAATCCTCAATATGAAAAAATGATGGCGGCGGCGGACCGGTTCGTCGCGCGCTGGCTGCCGCACGCTCCGCTCATTACTCCGGCTTTCTTCTGCCACTCTCCCTACACCTGTTCGCCGCAGACGCTCACAAACGTCAAAGCGGCGGCCCGCGCCGCGGGAATTCTGTATTTCACGCATCTTCTGGAAAACCGGGGCGAAATCGACATCATCGAAAACCGCTACGGCAAAAAGCCGGTACAACACCTTTATGATCTGGGCGTGCTCGACGAGCGGACCATCGCCGTGCACTGCAACTGGATGTCGCCCGACGACATTGCGCTCTTCGCCGACCTGGGCGTGAGCGTCTCCCACAATCCGGCAAGTTCCATGAAGCTTGCCGCCGGCATTGCGCCCGTTCCGGACATGCTCGCCTCCGGTATCGCCGTCGGTCTGGGCACGGACGGCTCCGCCAGCAACAACGATCTGGACCTGTTTCAGGAAATGGATCTCACGGCCAAAATTCACAAAGTCACGCAGCTCGACCCGACGGTGATGAGCGCTGAAACCGTCGTCCGAATGGCCACGATCGAAGGCGCGCGCGTGCTGGGGCAAGATGCGCTCATCGGCTCCATCGAGACGGGCAAACGGGCCGACCTGATCCTGGTGGATATGAACCAGCCGCATCTGACGCCGCTTTACAATCCGTACTCCCACCTGGTTTACGCCGCGCGCGGCGCGGACGTGAAAACCAGCGTCATCGACGGCCGAATCGTCATGGAAAACCGCCGGCTCCTGACCATCGACCTCGGCGCGGCCATGGAAAAGGTCCGCGTAATCGGAAAACGAATCGCTGCGGAACATGACCGGGTCGTGGTCCGTTGACAGGCCTGTGCAAAAATTGGTTGAAAGCCGCCGGGTTTTGTGCAACACATGCCCTACATTCAACAACCGAATAGTGAACGGACAGACCATGATCGTCGATGCCTTACTTTCCGCTTTTCCGACTGCGGCAAGTTTTTATGATTTCAGGGACAACGACCGGGAGATTTCCCGCCGTGCGATCCCCGGCATCGTCCGGTACGCGTATAACCATTCGGTGATCGAAACCCCGACCGAAGCGGCATTCGCGGCTTTTCTCAAAAAGCAGGACGACCGCCGCGAGACGAAAACGCCCGCCGGCCTGACCTTTCCCGACGTCCTTCTCACGCTGGCCGGCCCTCTGTCCGTAAACGCTCTCATCGCGCAGTTGGAGGTGACCGCCCGCGAGTTGTGTCTGCCCTCCGTCGGGGCTTCCATGATTACCAGGCTCAAGAAGAGGTTTGTCGTCAACACGCCTAAAAAACGCGCGCTTCTGCGGCTCCTGGCCTTCAAGCTGGGGCAGAAGCGTCCGGAGCTGAACTGGCGCTACGATGTGCTCGTGCAGCTGCCGGCCGGATCGGCCGATTCCACGCAAATCCCTCAGGAAACTTCCGGCGTCACCATTACCTTTCACCTGCAGGGCGAAGGCGCCGTCATCGTTCCTGCGGATGTCGCCTGGCTGAAAAAAGAGCTTTCGCTGTGCATCGATTATCTGTGCCTGGGAAACCTCATCCACAAAAAAACGCTGGAAACGATCGGCGCGACTTCTTTCAATCTCCGGGCGCCGAAAAAGCCCGGCCCCGCGGACGAACCGCGGCTGTACAACGAAGCCGTCCGGAATCTCATGGCCATCGCCCATCAGATGTCCGCCCGCTGGCTGCTTTCCGATCAGGGCGATCCCCGGAAGAAACTGCTGATCATTATCCACGCCGGTCCGCTGGAAGAAGCCCCTGCGGCCATCCAACGCATTGTGGGATTCCGCATCAGCAACGAATCGGGCATCTACCTCACGGATTTCGCCCACCTGTGCGCGCTTTCCGCTTCCGTCAAGGCGGGCTTCGCGCTTTACGCGCCGAACGCTTACCGCGCGACGGGCGCCGGCAGCAACATCTGGCTCGTCACCCATTTTCTCTCGTTCCGGTATTACGATCTCATCCCCTGCCTGTTCGACGAAAAAATGCTGCCCCGCTGTGTGTCCGACCCTTCCTACGAAGATTTCCGGCGGGCGCTTCACTTCCCGGAACAAGCCGGCGCCTCTTCCTTTGGCGCCATCGCGGCCATGCACCGTTTTCCGCAAAGCGCGCTTTTGCTTACGGAAATCGCCCGGGCGCTGTTTGCAAGGCAAATGCCTTTTGAAGCGGATGCTGTGCTTGCCAACCTGCTCCTTTCCCACCCGCTCAATTTAACGGCCAGACTCCTGCGGATGCAGATTTACGCGTCCATCGCCCACGGGCAGGCCGACGCGGAAACCGCCGCCATCGGGTTTGCCCGCGCGCGGGCGCAGGGAGATTTTATCGTCGGCCATTGCGAGCCGGAAAGCGACATCTGGCATGAAATCGGCGTCCTGCACTTCGGCCAGGCCGTCAAATATCTGCAATTCACCTGTCGAAAGCAAACCGCGGGCCGCCGGCAGATCGGGCTGGCGGATATTCTGGCGCTCCTCGACCAGGCGCAAGACGCCTTCGTCAGGAGCATGAGCGTTTCCGCCGGGGGAAAGGCCCTGAACTCCCTGTACATGTTCGGCTACACGTTGTGCCTGCTCGATCTGCTGGCGGGTGAGGACGGCCGCAGGAAGAACTCCGTCGATGTCGGCGGCATATTCAATCGGGTGAGCAATCGCGTTTTCCGCAATATCGGCTGGCTTGCGGATTCCAGCGCCCGGAGCGGCGGGACCCAAAACAAAAGTTTGCAGGATCTCCTGGCCACGATCACCCTCTTCATTGCCCGCTATGAAAATCTGGTGATGTGCCGCAGCAACATTCCGCACATGTACTATATGTTTGCGCTGATTCTCTGGGATTTCGCCCCCGCAAGAACTCCGCAATTATGCCGGGGCATTCTGTCCTGGCTGGGATGCGCGCAAAATGCGGCGGAAAAGCTGACCGCGGACAATCTTTCCGTTTACTCCGTCGTCTGCGGCAACATCGGCGTGGAAGCCTTTCTGGCCAATGTCCAAAACGCGGCGGATCAGGTCCGCCTCTGCCTGCCCCCGGAGTGTTCTTCCGCAGCCGACGCTGCCTGCGGGAAATCAGGCAGGACCGGAAAATCGCGGCGAAGCAGTCTTTTGCTTGCGGATCTGGACCGAACCTATCCGAATCCGATCATCGCGCGTTTGCGGCGCTCTTGAGAACACTCCTCTTTATTCGAAGAGCTTCAGATACCGCCCGTAACCTTCCTTTTCCAGATCTTCCCGGGGAATAAAACGCAAAGCAGCCGAGTTCATGCAGTAGCGCGCGCCGGAAGGCCCCGGACCATCCGGAAACACATGCCCCAGATGCGAATCGGCCAGCCGGGAACGCACTTCGGTTCTCACCATGCCGTGGCTGCGGTCTTCTTTCTTTACAATGTTTTCCGGCTCGAGCGGCCGGATAAAACTGGGCCAGCCGGATCCGGAATCGTACTTGTCATGGGAGCTGAACAGCGGCTCGCCGGAAACAATGTCCACATAAATGCCGTCTTTTTTGTTGTTCACATAGGCATTGGAGAACGGCGGCTCTGTGGCGCCGTGCTGCGTCACCTCATACTGTTGCGGGGTCAGCTTTTTCTTCAGGGCCGCTTGGTCCGGCTTCACAAAGGATGGAGCGGCAGGCCCAGCCGCGTTTTTATCGTTTTGCCGGCGTTCGGCAATAAACCGCTCCCGTCCCGACCCGCTGCGATACGCACGGTAACGCAGGGGATTCTTCTCATCGTAGTTCTGGTGATACGCCTCGGCCGGATAAAAGCCGGCCGCTGGAAGCAGTTTCATCGCCAGGGGCCGGTTAAATTTCCCCGAACGGCCGAACGCCGTAAGCACAGACCGGGCGGTCTCCTGCTCTGCGGCGTTGTTGTAGAAAATCGCCGGAACGTAACCGGAGCCTCGGTCGGCAAACTGGCCGCCCGAATCCGTCGGATCGATGTGCTCGAGAAAATACGTTAAAATCTGCTCGTACGATACCTGTCGGGGATCGTAATGCACCTGCACTGCCTCCACATGCCCCCTGACTTCATAGGTTTCATACGTCGGATTCTCACCCCGGCCGCCCGTGTAACCGGAAATCACCCGTATGACGCCGGGAAGTTTTTTCATATCGGCCGCCACGCACCAGAAACATCCGCCGGCCAGCGTCGCCACGACCGTTTGCTGCGTTTCGTTTTTGATCTTCATTGTTTTGCCCTCTCCGGATTGCGCCGCCCCGGCAATACACAGGCACAGCAGCCCCAATCCTGTTTTGCCGATCCATGAACGTTTCACTTTTTTTCTCCCGAAGGCCCTAAAGCCGTTGTCTTTAAGTGTAACGACGATCCGTTGGATGTCAAATCCGCCCAATATTTGATTGACATCGCCGTCAAATCTACATATATATCCGCCACGAAAAGAAAAACGACGATCCGATCTGTCAATCATCCGTCAATCCGCTGGTTTAAGGAGGGGAAAATGGTGGCGCTGTCCGAAGGTAAAAAGAAAACCGGAAAAACCCGACCGGGCATTTCGCTTGCGGCGCTGGCCTTGTGCCTGGCGGCCATCCTCATCTCCTGCGGCGGAGGCGGCAGCGACGACAAGGGATACAGTTACACGGTCCGCGGCGTCGTTTACGGCATGATCGGCGGAGGGCTGATCCTGCAAAACAACGGCGCGGACGATCTGTTGATAAACGCCAACGGCACCTTTACGTTTTCCAAGGCCATCGCCGACGGCGCCGCGTATAACGTCACCATCAAGACGCAGCCGCCCACCCTTTCCCAGACGTGCATGGTGAGCAACGCCACCGGCGTTATCAACACGAAACCGGTGGGCAACGTCATCATCAGCTGCGTTCCTCCTCCGCCCCGCCTGACGGTCGATCCGTCCGGCCGGTTCGTTTATGCGGCCAACTATGCTTCCGGAAATATTTCCGCTTACACCATCGACGCGGCAAGTGGATCGCTCACACCGGTGGCCGGATCGCCCTTCGCGGCCGGCACCCATCCGAACTCCCTTTCGATCGATGCAGCGGGCCGGTTTCTTTACACGGCCAACATCACTGACGGCAGCATTTCGGCTTACGCCATCGACGGAGTCGCCGGCATCCTGACGGAAGTCGCCGGATCGCCTTTCGCGGCCGGCACACTGCCCCACACAGTTACGATCGATCCGACGGGAACCTTCGCCTACGCAGCCAACATCACCTCCGGCGATATCTCGGCTTATGCCATCGACGGGGTTACCGGCATCCTGACGGAAGTCGCCGGATCACCCTTTGCGGCCGGCACGCAGCCCTTTGCCGTAACGATTGATCCCTCCGGGCAGTTTGCCTATGCGACCAATTCCGGCTCCAAGAATATCTCCGCTTACACAATCGATCCGTTGACAGGCGTTCTGACCGCCGGCGCATCCGTTTCAACCGGAAGGATGCCCTGCCCCCTGGTCATAGACCCCACGGGTCGTTTTGCCTATGTGCTTAATACCCGCTCCAGCAGCGTTAACGTCTTCACCATCGGCGCCACGGGAGCCCTCATCGCCGGCCCCAGCGTGGCGACAAGCGGGGATGCCACACATATGGTCATCAATCCCTTGGGAACGTTTGCCTACATATCTCGTACGGGAGCCAATAGGATTACGACACACAGCATTGCCAACACGGGAACCCTGACATCCGCCAGCAGTATCGCCACAGGAGCAAAGCCTTACATGATGGCCATGCATCCGACCGGAAACTTCATCTACGTGGCCAATATCCAGTCCAACTCGATTTCGGCCTATGCCGTCAAGGCAGTCGGAGGGACGTTAACCAGAATCGCCGGTTCTCCTTTTGCCGCCGGCACCAAGCCCTACGCCCTCGCCATCGATCCGGCGGGAAATTTTCTCTACGCGTTTAACGCGGTTTCCAAAACGATATCGGCCTACACCATCGACCCCGT
>JAAYDW010000088.1 GCA_012729055.1 Deltaproteobacteria bacterium | reverse complement strand
GCATGATCCCCGTCACGCCGTCGTAGCGCGGAATTCCGGCCAGCGCGTCGCGGACGGCCTGCCGGTCGTTTTTGCCGGCGGTCGCAAGCGCCTGTTTCAAAAGTCCGAACGAATCGTACGTCAGGGCGGCCACGTCGTCGGGCGTCGTGGAATACCGGGAACGGTAGTCGGCGATGAACTTCCGGGTCGTCTCTCCGGCCGCGTCCGCCGCATAATGCGTGCTGAAATAGTAGCCCTCGCAATCCGATCCGCAGAGTTTGAGGAGCTCCTCCGATCCCCAGGCGTCGGCGCCGATAAACGGCGCTGTGATGCCCAGACGTTTGGCCTGCTGGATCTGCAGCGGCACTTCGCTGTAGTAGTTGGGCAGGAAAATGATCTCCGGCGCGGCCTGCCGGATCTTGGTGAGCTGCGAGGAAAAGTCCTTGTCGTTGGTGGTGTAGGTTTCAAACGCGACGATTTTACCGCCGTTTTGTTCGTAGACCGCCTTGAAGATTTCCGCGATGCCCTTGTTGTATTCGGAGGCGACATCGTAAAGAACGGCCGCCTTCCTGGATTTCAGGTTGTCCAGCGTGAATTTGGCGACGACGCCGCCCTGGAACGGATCGATGAAGCAGGCGCGAAACACATACTTCTTGGATGCCCCGGTGCGTGAATTAAGCGTGGCCTTCGGCGCGGTGGACCAGGGCGTAATCAGCGCCACCTTGCCCGATTCGGCGATTTCCGCCGCCGGCAGGGCGTAGCGGCTGGCGTTGGGACCGACAATCGCGACCACTTTGTTTTGCGTGATCAGCTTCTGCGCCGCCGAGGCGGACTGATCCGCCTTTCCCGCATTGTCTTCGATGATGAGCTTGATCTTGAACTTTTTGTCGCCCAGCTGAATTCCTCCTGCGGCGTTGACTTCCGCCACGGCCATTTCCGCCGCGTTTTTACAGGAGGCGCCCACAGCCGGAATGTCGCCGGTCAGTTCGGCGATGAGGCCGATTTTAATCTGCGAGGCGTCGTCCTTGCTGCAGCCGCCGGCAAAAAGCGCACAGACAATCAAAAGAACCATCCCAACGATTGTTTTTTTCACGGCAGTTCTCCTGTTTTCCTTTCAAATTTTGTTCACAGCTTATAAGGGAAACGAAAGCCGGGTGTCAATGAAAAAGAAGGGATCGCGCGCCTGAACATCGGTCTTTTTTCTTCATCCGGCAAGCAGCTTGCGGACGAAACGGCCGATGGCGGGCGAGGCGGTGAGCCCCGGCGATTCGATGCCGACAAGGTTGAGAAAACCGGGCGCGTCTTCCCGAATGACGAAATCGGCAAAGGCGTCGTCCGGCCCCTGGAGTTTCGGACGGATGCCGGCCATGTCGGGATGCACGTTTTCCGGTTTTAAAAAAGGCAGAAAGGACCGGGCCTGCCCGTGAAAGAGAGCGGCCTTGGACGGCGCAACGCGGTAGTCCTCCCGCCGGTCGATGTAGGTTGCGTCCGGTCCCAGTTTCATCCGGCCGGCAAGATCGATCGTCAGATGCACGCCCAGCCCTGCGGCAGAACTCCGGGGCGCGGGATAAATCAGACGGCTGACCAGGCCCGGTTTAACGCCGGAAACAACGCAGTAGTCGCCCTTGCAGTAGCGCAGGCGGTAGCGGCCGCCGGCCCAGCCGGCGACTGTGTCGGATGAAAGCCCCGCGCAGTTGACGACCAGGGCGGATATAAAGTCGAAGGTCCGGCCGTGATCGTTTCTTGTAAACAGACGCCAGCCGCCCTCTTCCTTTTCGGCGCCAGTCACTTCGGTGCGGCAAACCAGACGCGCTCCATCGGCTTCGGCGCGGGTCAGGTAATATTCCATTAAAGCATGGGCGCTGAGAATTCCCGTCCGGGGCGACCAAAGAGCCGCGGCGGCATGCACGGCCGGCTCCAGAGCGTTTAATTGCCGGGCGGAAAGCATCTCCAGGCCGTCCGCGCCGTTTTTTCGCCCCTGCGCGCAGAGCGCCTCGAGCCGGTCCGCTTCTTCTGCGTTTGCCGCCACGATGAGCTTGCCGGTTTGCCGGTGCGGCAGACCGTTTCGCGCCGCGATTTCGTATAGCAGACGGTTGCCTTCCACGCACAGCGACGCTTTCTGCGATCCTGCCGGATAATAAATACCCGCGTGAATCACTTCACTGTTGCGCGAGCTTCCGCCGGCGCCGAAAAAGGCGTTCTTTTCCAGAATATAGAGACGGGTTTTCTCTCCGGCCAGTTCGGCCGCGCAGGCCAGGCCCACCGCGCCCGCGCCGATGATGGTGATATCCGCCTTGTCCATGCTGCCTGTCGTTCCTTAGAAGACGTACTGGATGATCTATACACGAATTCCCGGCGCGCCGCAAAAATTCTTGAGCGCGCCGCCCGCTCGTGATACAACAAACGGCAAATTCGGAAAGGCTCTGAAAAATTTGAAAATCGCCAGTTACAACGTCAATTCGATCCGGTCCCGTCTGCACATCGTCCTGCCCTGGCTCGAAAAAAACCGGCCGGACGTTTTTTGCATGCAGGAAACCAAGGTCGAAGACGCCAAGTTTCCCGCGGCGGAAATCGCGGCGCTGGGCTACACGTTGAGTTTCCGCGGCAACAAGCAGTACAACGGCGTGGCGATCGCGACCCGGGAAAAACCCGCGGAAGTTTTCTTCGGCCTGGCCGACGAACCGGCGGACCCCGACCGTCTGGCCGGCGTGCGCCTGGGCGACCTCGTGGTGCTGAACGCCTACGTGCCGCAGGGGCAGGAAGTGGACAAACCGCAGTTCGCCTACAAGCTGGCCTGGCTTGGTCGGCTTCGAAAATTTCTGGAGAAAAACTTTCGGGCGGATCGGAAGCTCGCGCTGTGCGGCGACTTCAACGTCGCGCCCCAGCCGATCGACGTCCACGATCCCAAGCGGATTCTCGGACACGTCTCCTTCAATCCGGAGGTCTGGAAAGCTTACGAAGACCTGGCGTCGTGGGGCCTTGTGGACGTGTTCCGCCGTCATCATCCCGACGAACCCGGCTGCTACACGTTTTTCGATTACCGCGTCCGCGACTCCGTCGGCCGCAACCTGGGCTGGCGCGTCGATCACATTCTGGCGACCGGCGTCTGGGCGTTGGCGTCCGCGGAATGCGCCATCGACCTCGCGACCCGGACGGCTGAAAAGCCGTCGGACCACGCGGTGATCTGGGCCCGCTTCGCGGAGAAAAAGCAATGAGCAATCCGCAGGACTTCAAACGCATCAATGAGCTGATTGCCCGGCGCTTCGGCAACATCGAACAGCGCGTCGCGGCAGCGGAGACGATTGCCGGGCTTTTCGAAGCCCTGCTCGACGGCATCGAAGCGGAATTTTCAGTTCCGTTCGTCTGGCTTTCGCTCATCGACGATGAAAGAACCGCGCCGCTGCGGGAAGCGCTGGTTTCGTCCGAAGCGCTGAAACACCGATTTTCCGTCGTGCCGCGGGATCTCCTGGAAGGGCTCCTGTCCGACGGCCTGCGCCCCGTTTTGGCCAATCAGAACTTGCAGCTTTTCTACCGTCTGTTTCCGCCCAGCCGGAAATATTTCGTCCGGTCCATCGCCGTCGCGCCTTTTGCGCTGGACGGCCGTCTGATCGGCGCGTGGAACAACGGCGACGCGGACGTCCATCGCTATGAAGCGGATATGAATACCGACCTGCTCGCGCATCTGGCCGCGCAGGTTTCCAGCGGGCTCGACCGGCTGGTTGCACAACAAAACACGGCGGCCGACGGCGGCCCGTCCGGAGGATGATATGATCGAACAATGGATAGCGGAAATCAAAAAAAGCGCGCCCGCCGAAGGACTGGGCATGATTCTCGTCCATAACGGCGTGGTGCGGGCCACCTCCAAAACCGGCGGCGCGGTGGGCGGCATGAAGCTGTCTTACGACCGCGCCGGCCTGGAAAAGGCGCTGGCGGACTTCCGCGGGCGCGAAGGCATCGCGGACATCCGCGCCTGGATCAACGAAGGCGACCTGAACGTCGGCGACGACATCATGGTGGTCGTGGTCGCGGGAAGGTTCCGCAAGGACATCGTGCCCGTGTTTCAGGAGCTGATCACGCTCATCAAGACCCAGATCGTCCGCGAAGAAGAGCGCTCGTAAAGACTGCTTCCGGCGGTCGACGTGTCAAGGATGATGGTTTCCATGAAAAAAGTCCTGATCCTTTTCGCCCATCCGCGGTTTGAAAATTCGCTCACCAACCGCGCCCTTGTCGCGGAAGTCGAAGCCATCGCCGGCGTGACGCTGCACGACCTCTACGAGGCGTACCCCGACTTCAACGTCGACGTCGAACGGGAGCAGGCGCTCCTCGCTGAGCACGACGTCCTGGTCTGGCACTTTCCCCTCTACATGTACAGCGCGCCGGCGCTCCTCAAGCAGTGGATCGACGCGGTGCTCGAATACGGCTGGGCGCACGGATCGCAAGGCAACGCGCTTTCCGGCAAGACCGCGCTGGTGGCGCTGACCGCGGGCGGCAGCCGCGACGTCTACACGCCGGCGGGCCACAACCGCCATTCGCTCGGGGAGTTTCTCACGCCCTTCGAACAGACGGCGCTTTTGTGCAAGATGCGTTATCTGCCGCCCTTCGCGGTGCACGGCACGTATCTGCTGACGGAAGATGAGCGATCGGAATATGTCGCCGCCTATCGCCGGCTGCTTGGCCTTCTGACCCGGGACGATCAGAATTTTCACGGCGCCGAAGCGTACGACTATTTGAACGACTGGCTTGACGCCGGACAGGATGGCGTATGATCGGTTCTTTTTTGCAGGATGCCCTGATCTATCTGGCCACCGCGGCCATCTTCGTGCCGATCGCCAGAAAGCTCGGGCTGGGCTCGATCCTGGGCTATCTGCTGGGCGGCATCCTGATCGGGCCCTTCTTTCTGGGCTTTGTCGGCGAAGAAGGAAAGGACATCATGCAGTTTGCCGAATTCGGCGTGGTGATGATGCTCTTTCTTGCGGGCCTGGAGCTCGAGCCCGCCACCGTCTGGCGGCTGCGCAAATTCATCCTGGGCGCGGGCGCCGTGCAGATGGCCGGAACCACGCTCGCGTGCTTCGCCCTTTTCCTCGTTCTGGGGTTTGGCTGGCAGGCGTCGGTCGCCTTCGGCCTGGCCGCCTCCATGTCCTCCTCTGCGATCATCATGCAGGTCTTCCGTGAAAAAGGCCTGTCCAAAACCCTGGCTTCCCGGAGCGCGCTGGCCGTCTCGCTGTTTCAGGACATCTCCGTCATTCCGATTCTGGCGCTGCTGCCGCTGATGGCCGCCGCGGCCGCGGTCCGGCCGCCGGACGCGCCGGCGACGCTGATCGACGGACTGCCGGGATGGGCGCAGACGCTGCTTTTGCTGGTCGTGGCGAACGCCATCGTGTTTGCCGGGCGTTTCGTTTTTGTGCCTTTTTTGCGTTTCATCGCCCGCGTGCGCCTGCGGGAACTCTTTACCGCCGCCGCGCTGCTCATCGTAACCGGCATGGCCTACCTGATGATCCGGATCGGCTTCAGCCCGGCTTTGGGCGCCTTCCTGGCAGGCGTCGTGCTGGCCGGCAGCGAATTCCGGCATCAGCTCGAAAGCGACATCGAACCGTTCAAGGGCGTTTTGCTGGGGCTTTTCTTCATCGCGGTCGGCGCGTCGATCAACTTCAGCCTGATTGTCGCAAATCCGCTCCTGGTAATGGGCCTGGTCGTGGGCATCCTGGTCATCAAGGCCGTCGTCACCGGCGCGACCGGCCGGCTCTTCGGCCTGTCGTTCGATCAGAATGTCCTCTTCACCGTGGTTTTGTCCCAGATCGGCGAATTCGCCTTCGTGCTTTTTGCCTTCATCGGCCAGCTTCGGCTGCTGCCTGAGGGGACCATCGACATTCTGATGGGCGTGACCGCGACCAGCATGATCTTTCCGCCGATTCTGATCCTGGCCGCCGAACGCCTGCTTCTGCCCTATTTCGGAACACGGGAGTCGGTTGCTCCGCGGGAGCCCGACGCCATCGAAAGCGGCCCGTCCGGCGTCATCATCGCGGGCTTCGGCCATTTCGGCAGCACCATCGGACGGTTTCTGCGGGCCAACGGCGTTGCCGCGACGATCCTGGACAACGATTCGGACCGCGTGGATGTCCTGAGAAAAATGGGATTCACGGTTTTTTACGGCGACGCGACGCGCCTGGACATTCTGAAATCCGCCGGCGCGGACGAAGCCAAAATGCTGATTGCCGCCATCGATTCGCCGGAAATCAACCGCGATCTGATCGAGCGGGTCCGCAAAGAGTTTCCGAACCTGGAAATCATGGTGCGCGCCAGAAGCCGCGAGGACGCCTACGAGCTTCTGGACGCCGGCATGGAAAACATTTACCGGGAAGCGCTCGACACGTCCATCCGCCTGGGCGTCGATGTCCTCATCAAGCTGGGCTTCCGCAAATACAGCGCCGTCCGGGCCGGCCAGAATTTTCTGAAGTATGACGAGGCGGCGCTGCGCACGCTCGCGGCCCAGCGCCACGATCAGGAGGCCTACATTTACACCACCCGCGAACAAATCGAGCTCCAGGAGCAGTTGCTCGCCGTCGACCGCGACAAGCTGCCCAACATCCACGACCACGCATGGGATCAGAAAAGAGAAGAGTAGCGGACCGGCAGGCGAACCTGTCCGCTGCAAAGGAAGCTGGTGACTCCCTTGTCATTCCCGCTTGTAAACTTTAGGTTACGAAGGCGGAAATCCAGTGCTCTTCAATGCTTTCCGGATTCCGGATCACCTGATATGGTCACACGTCACGTCCGGTGTTACATTGAATTACCAACGGAACAACATCTTCCGGCCTTATTTTTTCACTTACCGTCTTGTAGCTTCTTTTCCTTTTCAGGAGAAGGGGGATTGGGAGAATCGTTCTTTTTTTCTCTCAGTTCCGCCAGCGCCGCCCGTCCCGCCACGCGGCCCGTCAGAATGGCCGCGCCCAGAAACGTCCCTTCCAGCGTGCATTTTCCGTTGACGCCCGCGAGGCCCGTCAGTTCGCCCACGGCATACAATCCCGGAATCGGCTTTCCCGAAGCATTGAGCACGCGGCAGGAAGGGTCGATGACAACCCCGCCCATGCTCTTGCGGGTGAGCGGCACAAAACGCACGGCGTAATACGGCGGCTTCTCGATTTTGGGAGGATGAGCCCAGGAAGATCTGGATGTCCCGATGCGCCCGAAATCCGCATCCCGCCCCGCCGCCACCATTTCATTCCAGCGGCGCACGGTTTCGTCGAGCGTTTCGGGAGGAAGATCCGCGGCGGCGGCCAGCGCTTTGATCGTCGGCGCCGACTTGACGACTTCGGAACTGTGCGGATTGTTGAAGAGCCTGGCTTCGATGGCTTCTTTGCTCCAGCCCGAGACATGAAAAACCTTGCGGGCATCATCGTCAAAAATCGCCCAGTAGGTTCCGCCGGGCTGGCGGGCGACTTCGGGAAAGGTCTTGCGCGTATCGCGCGACTCGCTCATGAAGCGTTTGCCTGTTTTATTGACCCATATGGAATGATCCGTGTAGGCGTTCAAACCGCGCCGGCCGGAGGGATCGAAAGGATTTTTCAGGCCGGTCGGGTAATTCAGCTGATAGTGCATGTTGGCAAACCGGGCGCCGGCGGCCTCGGCCATTTCATGGCCGCTGCCTGTGGCGTTCAGGCCTCCCCCGATGAGCATGGAGTCGGGAAGCGGCAGATCCGCGGGCCAGTGTTTGCGCACCATGTCCAGGTTGCTCTGAAAACCGCCCGTCGCCAGAATGACCACCGGGGCGTGGTAATGGACAACCGCGCCGTCTTTGATCCGCCTTGCGCTCACACCCGTCATCCGGCCGTCTTTGTCCCTGATGAGCGAAACCGCCTTCACTCCGAAATGAAACTTTGCCTTGCCGCTTTTGCGGCATTCCCGGTAGATGGGCTCCAGAAGCCCCCTGCCCTTGCCGACGACCTTGTGCCAGCGCGGAACGCTGTTGTCGGGCATCAGGATCACTTTCTTTTCAAAATGGACGCCGAATCCGGCAAGCCAGTCGTAAATTTCGCGGCGCGACGATTTGACGTAATAGTCGACCCAGGCCGCATCCGGGCCGGGACCGTTCTCGTCGCGCCCGGCGGTCATGAAATCCCGGCAGGCAATTTGCGGATCGTCCGGTTCGCCGGCCTGCTCCTGCACCGGCGTGCCGACGATGCACAGCGCGCCTTCGCTCGTAAGGCCGGTTCCGCCGTAGGCGGCGGCCATTTCAATCACGGCGACATCGACGTCTTTTTGCGTGAGCTCCCAGACCGCGGAAAGTCCGGCGATGCCGGCGCCGACCACGAGAACGTCATGGCGGTATTGCTTTTCCGCTGCCGTTGCGGCCGACGACGCGGACAGAACCAGAACCAATGACAGCAGTGCTGTTTGAGCGATACGTTTCATGACGGCAACTCCCAAAGGTTTTTTTGTTGTGCAGCCTTTTTCAAGAAATGGATGAGAACTTCATTTTATGCAAAGCGAATATATGCGCCGGAGAATGGCGTGTCAATAAGATTTGGCGGCGCAAAAAAGTCCCTTTTTCAGAAGCTTGAAACTTCCGGAGCATCTTCTCTGGTTGACGCGGTGATTTTGTGTTACACGAAGCAGGCGCCGGGAACAGAAGCGATCCTTCAACCCGGTGAAGTTTAAATAAGGAAAGGCGTCATGAACATCCTGGAAACAAAAGAGTTGCGGCATAGTTTCGGCCAGTTAAAGGTTCTGTTCGGAGTGGATTTGCAGATTGCCGAAGGGGAGCGCCACGCGGTGATCGGGCCCAACGGCGCAGGGAAAACGACACTGTTCAACACGATCACGGGAACCTATGTCCCGACAGCGGGCAGAGTTTTTTTCAAGGGGAAAGACATTACGGGCTTTCCGCCCTATAAGCTGGTTCGGCTCGGCATGGGCAGGTCGTTCCAGATTACGAGCACGTTTAAAAACCTGACGGCGTTTCAGAACATCCGTCTGGCGATTTTGTCGAAAAACGGAATCCGGTTCAATGTATTCAAGCGGGTGGACAAGATGCAGAAGATAACCGAAGAAACCCATGAGATGCTCAAGCGCGTCAATCTGTACGACGACCGGGACAAGCCGGCAAGCGCTTTGTCCTACGGCAAGTCCCGGGCGCTGGAAATCTGTACGGCGATGGCGACGGATCCGGATCTGGTGCTGCTCGATGAGTTCGCCGCGGGGATGTCGCGTCCTGAAATGCTGGCCGCCGTTGCGTTGCTGCGAAATCTGACGGAGGGAAAGACCGTTGTGATTATCGAACACGACATGGACGTCGTCTTTTCGCTCGCGGACCGGATCACGGTTTTGCATTACGGAAAGATTCTGGCAACGGGGAAACCCGAAGAAATCCGGCAAAACAAGGATGTCAAAACTGCGTATTTGGGAAATCAGGTTCTGAAAGCATTCCAGCGCTGATCAAAACAGCTGAGGTGGAGCACATGTTACTGGAAGTGAGAAATTTAAATACCCATTACGGGCAAAGCCATGTCCTGCAGGGAATCAACATGGATATTGGCGAAGGCGATCTGGTGGCGCTTCTGGGACGCAACGGAATGGGAAAGAGTACGGCGCTGAAGAGCATTATGGGGTTGGTCAAAATAACGTCAGGGTCGGTAAAATTTAACGGCAAAGAGATCGGCGGATTTTCGCCCTACAAGATCGCCCGGGCGGGAATCGGCTATGTGCCGGAGGAAAGACGCATCTTTCCCGAGCTCAGCGTGTTGGATAACCTGATGATGGGAGTGAAAGGAGGAAAGATCCGGAACACCCATGATCCTCATACGTGGACGATCGAGCGGATCTTCCATCATTTTCCGAAATTGAAGGAGCGCATTCATCAGGCCGGCGGGCAGTTGTCGGGCGGGGAGCAGCAGATGCTGTCCATCGGGCGGTCGCTCATGGGAAACCCCCGGCTCCTTTTGGTGGATGAGCCGACCGAAGGCCTGGATCCGATCATGGTTGAGGAAGTGCGCAATGTGCTCGATGACATCAACAAAAACGCCGGCGTTTCCATTCTGCTGGTGGAGCACAACCTGCAGGTGGCGCTGTCCCTGGCTCAGCGAATCTATCTGATGCAGAAAGCCAGCATCGACTGCGAGATTACTTCCTCCGAGCTTGACTCGAGCGAAGAAATCCGCGCGAAGTTCCTGGAAGTGTAAAGTCCGGAGGCGGCGCCTGCGCCGGGGCCATTGCACCCTGTCCCTGGAATACACCCATCTCCTTTCCGCCTATATCGGAGGCGTACAGATGAGGGAGTCCATCCCCGGCGGCCTTTCCCAGAGCCTGGGAACGCTCAACAAAGATAAAAGCAAGAAAACGGTGACGTGCGACGTGACCTGTACACGCTTTCCGCTGACATGCACTGAGGCCACCGATTACAACTTCAGTTGTACTTTAACGAAAAGCGACTGACGATCCTCATGCTTTAATACGCCCCGGTTCAAGAAATTCCGTATTCTGCGGGTGTTCCACGCTGCCCGGAAAGGATGGAATCATGAAGCGAGCGCTTGACGGCATCAAGGTGTTGGACATGGGCGGCTACATCGCCGCGCCCTACTGCTGCATGATGCTGGCGGATCATGGCGCCGAAGTCATTCGAATAGAACCTCCGGGAGGGAAAGTTGACCGTGAGCTGGGGCCTTTCGCGCCGGACGGCCAGTCGATGACGTGCGGCCTGTCTTATCAGCGCAACAAAAAGAACATTACCTTGAATCTGAGGACCGACCGGGGCCGGCAGATTCTGGATGAGCTGGTCCGGGGAACAGACATCCTGGTCCACAACAGCCCGAAAGGCACGGAGGAAGCCGATGTTTTCGATTACGGACGGCTGAGCAAGGTGAATTCCGCCCTGATCGTTGTTGCCGTATCCGGCTTCGGACAGACAGGCCCCTATGCCGAACGCCCGTGTTTCGACGCCATTGCGCAGGCCATGTCCGGCATCATGAGCTTTACCGGATATCCCGGCGATCCCCCCCTTCGTCCGGGGCTCAATTTCATCGACTTCAATACGGGCGCCCGGGCGGCGCTCGGCGCCATGCTGGCCCTGCATGAACGTGCTTCCAGCGGCGTGGGACAACTGGTGGACGTCGCGCTTTTCGACGTCGCTTTTGCGATGGCCGCGGCATCCGGCTGCGCTTCCGAGTATCTCGTTAACGGAGAAATTCGGAAAGCCGTCGGCAACGGAGGCTTTTACGCCTATTGCTGCAGCGTCCGGGTAAAAGACGGTTATGTCGTGATGAATATCGTCGGCAATAACATGTGGCGGCGCATGTGCCGCGTCCTCGGGCGGGAAGACATGATTGCCGATCCCCGCTTCAAAGACAATCTTGCCCGATACCGCAACTATCGGGACGTGGATGGAATCATCGGGGAGTGGGCCAAAGATCAAACGGTTGCCGAAGTGATGGCCGTCCTGGACAAGGCGGGATTGCCCTGCGGACCGGTCAATGATGTTCCCGCCTCGCTCAACGTTCCTCAGGTCGCGGCCCGGGAAATGCTTGTTGAACTGGACTATCCGGAAAGCGGAACGGTTCCCGTGCCGGGCGTCGAGATTAAATTGTCCCGGACACCCGGGCGCGTCGCCAGGCGGGCGTCGCTGCTCGGCGAAGACAACGACGCCGTTTACGGTGATGGTCTGGGATACAGCGGAGATGATTTAAAAAAGTTCAAAGAGCAGAAAATCATATAGAATGGAAAATGCGGCTTGACAGACGGCTCCCGAGCGGGCAGCTGGCGTTTGCCCACTAGGGATGAACTGCAGGCGGTATTTACATCCAAAGATTTATTCACGAATGTCCAGAACAGCTATTACTGGACGCAGACAATGACGGGCAGTTCACCTTATTTCTGTCATATCGGAGGCTCGCCTTGCCTTCCCACGGCCCGAACGTCCATCGGCTACGTTTGGCCGGTGCGCAACCGCTAGCCGGCATCAGGACAAATCTTTATTCCTGGTGTTTCAATGCTTATCTTGTCCGGCGCACATTCGACGAGAAAACCAGGTGAGGCCTTCCGCAAGAAACATGACGGAGCCCCCGGACCACAAGAATAAAATAGTTTACGGTGACTGGCGGATAGTGGATTGTCAATCAGCCAGACACGGCCCGCACCGGAACGCGGGACCTGTCACTTTCCGGCAAAGTTGCTGAACATGGGCAGCTGTGCACCTCAACAAACCGCTCTTCTCCTTATCTTCGGCAATCTGTTACATGAAGCAATTCGGCAACCCAAAGCACGGCCAAAATCTCCTTGACGCACAGTTGTCAACTCAATATACTTGCTCAGACAAAAAGGAAGTTCTTATCAATTTTCCACCGAACAAATTTCTGGAGGCACTGCTATGGCAACTTGTCGACAGATTCTTATTTTTTTCCAGATCATCGTCTTATTCACGGGATGGGGAATCATTTCGTCATGCCATAATAAAAACATCGAAACTGTCGGCATCAACGTCTATCAATTAACGGCTGAATTGAAGAAAAACGGCTTTGAAGTCGCCCAGGGCTATTTCCAGATGTGGAGGATCGAGGACTGTCCGAAATTCTTTGACGTGATGGGGACCTGCTATTTCAACAATCCCACCGCGCCCTATGTGATGTCGGTTCTCCCTTTCTGGCCGAAGGAGTACATGGACCCGGCAACCAAAAACGCTTTCGGCTCGACCAGGGATGGATACAGTACAAGCATCCGCTTTGACCCGAATGAAGCAATTGTCATTTTCGGGCTCCTGCCTCCAAAGGCCGTCTATTTCGGACTGCAGAGCTACCTGTTCACCCGCAAAGACGCTTATAAGACGGACAACGATACATACCGTCTTATCAACCAGATCGGCGCGAAGGAGGTTTTCTTCCACACCGTCCCCGGTCGTCCCGCGCAGGACCGCATTTTAACTTTCGACAGCCTGAGCGACAGCAAGAACAACGTGGTCATTGAACGGCAGTCGGGCGGATGCTTCAGTCAGTTCCGGTACTTTATCATCACGCCCGATCAGGAGATGGATCAGAAAATCCGACAAGTCCTGCACAATCTTGCGGTCGCCGATAAAGATATCTTTACCGAGGGCATTCCCGCAAACATGAGGATCGGTCTGGACGAAGACGCCGACGATTTCGTTTCGGGAATTCGCTACTCTCTCCCGGCAGACGGCGGCAAGGAGGGAACGCCCTCGGATATCTGGAGGAAAAATCCATCGCTCTCGATTCTGCGGATTCGTACTCCCCAACCGTACCCGCCCAAGCGTTACCCGGCATGGGAGGACAACAGTCCTGAACCGAGAGAGGCGTTATCCGAAGCGGACCTCAGGGACAACCTCAACCTGCTCGTGCAGAAAGTCAGCCAGGCATGGGGACAGCCATGCGTCGATACCATCGGCTGCTCAGACAAGGCCAGGTCTTTTATCGACACGCAGTCGTCCCCGTTCAATCTGGTTGGCCCCCTGTGCGACAACATCGGGATGGATTGCCTCGCGGACACGCAGGACGCCACTTACCAGTTCAGCGGCGGCTATGGGTTCGATAACGGCGAAGTCTATGCAGTGATTGGAACCCTGGGTACGGCAACCGGAAATGCAAGTTACGTCAGCCTGGGAGTCAATAATTTCCGCCTAAGGCTGGGCGCGGAGAATGTCGACGGCTCAAAGCTTGCGGGCAGTGCGAAGCCGGAGTGGTACCCGGGAGCAGATAAATTGGATAAGTTCTACGTCTACTATTTTACCCGCAACTGTGAAGACAGCAAGGTGCAAGTGCTGACTCACGGCTTCTGCCTGTCAGTGAAAGACTCGGAGCTTGTGATCCCGTTCGGCGACAAGGCTTCTCTCGTCGAGCGCGATTACATGGCTCCGGGGACACAGCGGGGGCCTGACTCAAAGCTTACTTTACCTTCGAAGGTGCTCATCCTTCAGAAGCCCGCACAGTAAAAAACGCTTATAGATATTGGGGGCTGGATTGATCGGATGTGCCTCTAATCCCGCTTTGTAGGCTTGGGGTCGTCTGCCGGTTTTCCCCACAACACATCCCGGAACTTCGGCGCACGCTATCTTCGGTAATCTGCTACATGAGGCAACACGGCGGTCATAATCACCTTGACACCATATTTCTCGCCACCTATAATCAGCCTCCAAAAAGGAAGTTCTTATCAATGAAGCGGATCAAGACTTTCGGTTTGTTGATGTGCCTTCAATTTTTTCTCCTGTGCGTCTGGGCGGTTTCCGCCGGATGTGCCCAGACTCTCGTGAATATCGACAACAGGACCCCCTTCGCAGTCAAGGTCACGGTAACCTGCATGCAATGCTCGGCTTTTGGCTGGGGAAGCGACAATGACTGCCGGGATACAGGAAACAATGTGGTTAGAAGCGTGCCCGGTGCGGCCGGCAGCCAATTCCAATGCGCGGCCGGGTCCAGGATCTTTATCCGCAATGTATTGGTCCGGAACGAAAAATTCAACAAGTCCTGCACTTTCGTTCCGCCCGAAAATGTCGAAAGCACCTGGCATGTGCAATGGATGATCGGCGGGAGAGATAGGCTCGATTGCAGGCAGTAGGACAGAGCGTGTGGAGAAAAGGAGAGCGACGCACGTAAGTTAAATTTCAGACAGCCGGACCAGAGTATTTCACTTCTTTTCGCCGAAGCACAGGATACATATCCGGGTTCATTGATATTAAACAGTATTCCAATCCGTTTTGAGGAGGTCATTATGGGAAGCAAAACGTACAAAGGGCTGATGGTCAGAGAAACAGCCGAAAACCAGTTTGAAAGAGCCATCGAAGAATTATCCACCGACGGGCTCCCGGCGGGAGACGTTCTGGTCAAGGTTCTTTTTTCATCGCTGAATTATAAGGACATGCTCTCCGCCAGCGGCAACCGGGGCGTAACGAAAAAATATCCCCACACGCCCGGCATCGACGCGGCGGGCATCGTCGAAGAAAGCGCTTCGCCCAACTTCAAAGCCGGCGACGAAGTCATCGTCACGAGCTACGACCTGGGCATGAACACATCCGGCGGGCTGGGCCAGTACATCCGGGTTCCTCAGTCCTGGGTGGTCAGAAAACCGGCAAGCCTGTCGTTCCGCGAAAGCATGATTTTCGGGACGGCGGGATTCACGGCGGCGCTGTCGATTCTGCGTCTGGTGGAATTCGGAATGGATCCGGCCGATGAGATTCTGGTCACGGGCGCAAGCGGCGGTGTGGGCAGCATTGCGGTTTCCATTCTTTCGCACGCCGGCTACAGCGTGACGGCGCTCAACAGCCCCCAGGATGAAAGCGCGTTTCTGAAGAAAATCGGCGCCAGGCAGGTCATCGAGCCCGCCGAGCTGGTCGATACGAGCGGACGGCCGATGCTGAAAGAGCGCTGGACCAAATGCGTCGATACGCTGGGCGGCGACGTCCTTTCGTCGGCTGTCCGGTCGATCAAAGGCTACGGCGCCATCACCTGCTGCGGCAACGTCATTTCGCCGGAGCTCAAGCTGACCGTCTTTCCGTTCATTCTGCGCGGCGTGACGCTCTACGGCATCGACTCGCAAAACTGCCCCATGCCCCGGCGTCAGAAGGCCTGGGACATGATCGCCAGCCAGTGGAAGTTCCCCTGGCTGGAGACGCTGTCTTCGGAAGTCCCCCTGGACGGCGTAACCGGCGTGATGGATGAAATCAAAGCCGGAAGCCATCGGGGCAGAACCGTCGTCAACCTCTGGAAGTGATTTGCGTGAGGGGCGCCTTTGGGCGACTGCCTGAGGGCGCCCCTTCAGTATTTAAGGTACAGATATCGGGACGAAAGCGACCGGGAAGATATTCTGACGAGATCGGCGAAACTTCTTATCGCACCCCAAACATTCTCTTTTGCCCGGGCGCAGCGGCCGGCTGTATTTCAACCCCGTCTCCTTGCGGCGGCGTTTCCTCATTACTTTTTTTTCGTCATGGTGACCTTTCGCTTCAGCGGCTGCGTCGCGCAGCGAAGCGATCCCCCCTGCCCATTGTGCGTTCCGAAAAAGACACGGTGGACTTTGATGCCCCTTTTTTCGAGCTCGGCCTGGATGGTCCGGTTGTCATTGTGCCGGTTATACGACAAAATGTAGTTTCGGGAATTGACGGGAACGCCGTTTACGGCCAGTCGCTGAACATCTTTGAGGCTCACCCTGATCAGATCCCAGCCCTTTAGCTCCTCGGGCAGGCCGTCGACAAAGGCTTCTTCGCAAACGATGGCCAACCCCTTGCGCGGCACGGAAAGCACACAATCCAGATGCAATACGCTTTCGACAAGCCTTACGCGTGTCACCTGATATTGATCGCCCAAAATATTTTTCAGCCACCGGTAGCCGGCCTCGTTGGATCCTACGCTGGGATTTTGCGTATTGCCGACGAAAACGGTTTTACCCAGCACGATCACGTCGCCGCCCTCCAGAAACGGCGTGTCCGGGCGGGCGGGTTTCAGGAGCTCCGTGTGCGGCATGGAAAACCACTTGACCGCCGGGTCGGAACATTTTTCGGACAAAATGTCTCGGAATCCGGATATGTCCACCTTGCGAATCGGCGTGCGCAAGTTGAACTCGATGACGTTGCTGCCGATGACGGCCATGTTGTCCCGGGGGAAGTCCTGGCTGAAACCGTTCAGCAGCAAATCCCCGCCGTAATATTCCCTGATGAAATCGACGGTAATCTCTGTCGGACGATAGACCTTGACGCCCAGAGACTTTAAGATGGCGATGAAGGCTTGATTTTCCTCCTCCAGCATCTGCGTCTCGCTTTTACCCGTTTCAGGATTGATCATCTCCGTCCAGAGCATCCCTGCCGTCTTCCGGGCGTAATCCGCTTCATCTTTCGGCAATACTTTGAGCGCGTCGGCAAACCATTTCGCTTCCAAAGACGGCGACATGCCGTACGGCAGGCCGACAATCACTTCCTTGAGATCGCCGTATTCGTAATCCACGTAAACAGAAGGCTCGGCCGCAATCGCTAAGCGGGCAGAAACCGGGAAACATCCAAACGCGAGCACCGCGCATAAAAACACGACCACATTTTTCATGACATCCTCCGAGGAAGCAAAGGAACATTATAGGGTGTCCCACAGTCGCCACAGTGTCCCATAGTCACCATGATGGCAATGAGCCTGCGAAGCTGTTCGTATTCAGTGCGCAAGACGGTTTTAATAGGATTTCCTTTCTGGAGATAATGCCTCGGAACTTCGTATCTGCGTGCCCGTTCTCAGCGGATGGCCCGGAAGCGAGCAGGCAATTTCGGAGGCAAAAGCACCTTACCGGTTACTGAACGACTGACCGGAGTTTAAATAACACACCTGCTTTCAGCAATCAATCATCTCGGTTGTGGCGAAGATCGTTTTCAACCACCCCCTGCCCCCGCCAGCGGGGGACACAGAATGGTTTTGATGTCCTCCGCCGGCGGAGGTGTCACGAAGTGACGGAGGTGGTAGCTGCGCCGTCCGCTTCTGAAGCTCATCAATGCGCCGGCATGAAAACGCTCCCTCTATGTGAAATAGCGGGGAATAAGGTCCTTTGCCTGAGAAAGCAGATTTTTCAGGAACTGCTTTCGCGATTTCGGAAAAGTTGCGTACAAAACAAACAGGCAGCACAGGATGACGGCGATGATCATAACGGCTTTCATGGATGCTCTCCTTCAGGATTCGTATTTGCCGATGAGGTCGGCGGCGATCATACCGGATGCGGTCACGGTCGGCACGCCGCCGCCGGGATGGGTGGACGCGCCGACGAGATAAAGTCCCCTGATCTGCTTGGATTTGGCCGACGGCCGGAACATCATCGCATTGGTCAGATCCTGGCGCAGCGCATAGATGGCCCCTTCCGGCGACAGCAGGCGTTTTTCGAAATCCACCGGCGTCGAAAAATCCGCATGGACGATATGATCCCGCAGTCCGGGCAGATACCTGCTTTCCAGAAACCGGATGACGTTTTGCATGATCGTTTCTTTTTCGTTGTCCCAGGTTGTGCCCTTAAGCCGGTAGGGGCCGGGGGCGAGGGTGACGGCAATGATGTGATGTCCGGGGGGCGCGAGCGACGGATCGGACCGTGTCGTCCAGCTCAGGATGCCGAATTGTTCGGCGGGAAATTCGCCTTTTTCATAATGATCGAACCAGTAATCGTTCATCTTCTGCATGGGCACCGTCATCAGGGTGTGATGGTCTTTGAGCGGCGGCGCATAATCCAGGCACAGGTAGATCATCGGCGTGGCCATGGAGTAGCGGTAACTTTTGTAGCCGGCCCGGGCCAGCCGCGAGATATTGCTCTGGTCGATCATCTCCGTGTAGAGCTTTTTGGAATTGATGTTGGAAACGATAATCTTTGCGCTGATCACCGTCCCGTCGGAAAGCTTAACGGCTCTGGCCGTGCGGTTTTCCACA
Source organism: Deltaproteobacteria bacterium (assembly GCA_012729055.1). Taxonomy (GTDB): domain Bacteria; phylum Desulfobacterota; class Syntrophia; order Syntrophales; family Smithellaceae; genus UBA8904. The sequence continues at coordinate 776 of JAAYDW010000088.1, read as the reverse complement.
ATGACCTTTTCCACAGCAGCATTGAGGCGGACTTCCATGCCTCTGCGTTCGCCGCATTTCTGAAAGCCCAGCGGAATGCCGATCATTCCGCCCCGGGCGTAATAGATGCCCCCGTGTTCCGCGTAGGGAATCATGGAAAAATGGCCGGGCAGCAGCGCCGGCGGCAGTCCGCAGTAAAAGCTGTGGAATGAAAGCGCCTCCAGAAGCTTCTCGTTTTTCAGGTATTTTCTCAGCACGCCTTCGTAACTGCCGAAAAAGAGCGAACCGTATTTCAGCAGGGTGGGCGTTTTGGCAAACAGTTTGCACACATCCCACAGGGACCGCGCCGGCGTGACAAAGAAGCCGTCTAGCGCGGCTTTCAGAAATCCGTCCATTTCTTGGGAATACTTCTCCCAGCCCCGGACGTCTTCGGGCGCCAGTTTCCGGATTTCCTCTTTCGTTTTGTCAAGGTCGATCGGAAAGGTGATTTCCGTTCCGTCGTGCAGCCGCGCGGTGAAGGTCGGATCGACCGCAATCAGGTCCACCTCCTTCTGGAAGGTTGTTCCCATGCGCTCGAAAGCCCAGTTGATGACCTGCGGAAATTCAATAATGGAGGCGCCGATGTCGATTTTGTATCCGTTCCATTCATAGGTGGAGCAGCAGCCTCCCACGCGCGGGGCCTGTTCCAGAACCAGAACCTTCCTGCCCTGATGCGCAAGCAATGCCCCCGCGCACAGGCCGCCGATTCCTGCGCCAATCACAATCACGTCATAATCGCTCATCGGTGTCCTCCATTT
>JAAYDW010000087.1 GCA_012729055.1 Deltaproteobacteria bacterium | reverse complement strand
TCTTCAAATCGCATCTTCCGGATCTCCTGTAACATCTCCGTCCGTCTCATCCGTCACCTCCATGAGGTAACTTATCAACCGGACAGTTTATCTGCTACAACACCGGACAAATCATTTGCTCCTTACAGCTCAAAATGCTGCAGCGCCTCATCGGTGAAAACATCCGTCTGGTCTGGATTCCGGGCAACACCCTCTGGTTCGTCCGGATTGATCCGTCACAGGTCGATCAGCTGCTGGCCAATTTGACGGTAAACGCGCGCGACGCCATGGACGGATCGGGAAAGATTGTCATCGAAACCGGCAACGTATACTGTGACGAGGTTACCTGCCGGCGGGCGGCGTCGGATGCGAAGCCCGGCGAATACGTGATGCTGGCGGTGAGCGATGACGGCTGCGGCATGGAAAAAGAGACGCTCGCCAATATTTTCGAGCCTTTTTTCACCACCAAGAAGGATGGCCGCGGAACCGGTCTGGGACTCGCTACCGTGTACGGGATCGTCAGGCAGAACGAGGGATTTATCGCCGTGGATACCGTGCCGGAGGAGGGAACGACCTTCCGGATCTACCTGCCCCGGCAGATCTCCGGAAAGCCGGCCGTGCCGGCCGCGAAGAAAACGGAACTTCCACGGGGAAGGGAAAGCATTCTTCTTGTGGAAGATGAGGAGTCCGTATTGCATCTCGCCCAGACCATGCTCGAGACGCTGGGCTACGCCGTCTTTGCAACAACGCAACCAGGACAAGCCCTGCGACTGGCGGGTGATCCGGAAAGAAAGATTGACCTGCTGCTGACGGACGTGGTGATGCCGGGGATGAACGGCCGCGAGCTTTCGGAAAAAATTGCGGTTATCCGTCCCGAAATCAAGTGTCTTTTCATGTCCGGTTATACGGCGGATGTGATAGCGCGCGAGGGAGTGCTGGAAGAAAACGTTCAATTTCTGCAAAAGCCATTTTCGCTAAGAGATCTGGCCGTCAAGGTGAGAAGCGTTCTGGAGACAAACCGTTTGTGAAAAATCCGGCGCCGTCAAACGGGAGGGATCGGCCGCACGTCGCAAGCGTCGGAAAACCCGGCGGGCGGAACGCCCAGGGCCTGGAGAAGCCTCGCCCAGTAATTGACCTGGGCGGCCGTTGAAGCCAGAACAACGATTTCCCTTTCGCCGAATTCTCCTTTCAATCGTCTAATAAAATCTTCCGGAAAGGACGGGGGTGATGCGGCAATGCGCGCCGCGTATTCGAGGGCGATTATCTCGCGTTCGGAAAATGTTTTTACGGTTGTGACGTCCTGCCGGCTTTGCAGGACGGCCAGTTCTTTGCCGGTGATGCCGAACTGATCAAAATCGTAGGCATTCATATCGATGCAGAAAGGACAGGCCAGAGCAAAGGACACCTGCAGGCGGACCAGCTTGAGGATCCGTTTGTCGAGTCTTCCGTCCGCGTGGGCCACGAGGGCTTCCATGATGCCGGAGCCGAGCGCGGCTTTGGGATACCAGGCCAGGAGTCGGCCGGGCAGAAGATCGCGGCCGGTGATCCGCCGGGAAATCCACAGACCGATTCTCAAATAAAAGGGAATTTTCAAGGGCGGTTCAATAAAGACGCTCATGGATCACCTCCCGTAAAATCATTTATGGTCCTTTATGCAGCATGCCCGGGACGAATGCAACGCGAAAACTGCATTCCGGACGGAAAAGGGATTTCCGGAATTCACGGCCAGAGATAAGGAAGATTGTCCGGCTCCGTCCAGCCCCAGCGGCTGTAAAATACGGGATCCTTGCGCAGCAGGTTCGAACGATGGGCCGCGTGAAAATCCGCGCGGCCGAACCAGGGAGGAAAGGCGATGCGTCCCGAAATTTTCATTTTCTCCATCCGGTTGCGATAACCGCGGCGGACCCACTCGTCGATGCACAGATTGTGGTAGAGCTTGAGCGCGTTCACGTGTCCGCGCCATATTTTCACGGTGGGGTGATGCGACCAGCCGCCGCCGGATTGGATCGCCCGCAGAATCTGATAAGCTTCCACGCGCTGTTTGCCCAGACGCCGGTAGTCGAGCGCCCGGAGGGATTTTTCAAAATCGGGGTAGGGAAGGAAAGTCTGCATGCGTTACCGGACCACGACCAGCTCGTCGCCTGCGGCGATAACGCCTCCGGACAGGATCCGCGCGAAAATGCCTTCCCGGGGCATGACGCACTCCCCCACGGCCGCATAGATCGCGCAGGGCGCAAGACAGGTTTTGCCGATTTGCGTCACTTCCACCACGACGTCCGCGCCGATGCGGATTTTCGTTCCGAGGGGCAAGGTGAAGAGTTCGATGCCTTCCGTAGTCAGGTTTTCGGCAAAGTCGCCGGGCTGCACCGAGAGCCCCTTCCGGCGGATTTTGTCGATGCTTTCCGCGGCGAGCAGACTGATCTGGCGGAGCTTCATGCCGCCGTGCGCGTCGTCCTGCAGTCCCTGATCGGCCAGCGCCGGCGCGCTTGCGACGCTGTGCTTTTTTTCGCCTTTGCGGTTGCTGATATTGACGGAGACGATTCTGGCCATGTTCTCTATCTTCTTACGGCAACCGCTTCAATTTCCAGAAGCGCGCCTTTGGGCAGGGACGCGACTTCCACCGTCGAGCGCGCGGGCGGTTGCGACGAAAAAAACTCCGCATAAATTTCATTGACCGCTGCGAAGTCGGTCATGTTTTTTAAAAAGATTGTCGTCTTGACGATATTGGCCAGCGCAAGGCCGTTTTCTTCCAGAAGGATTTGCAGATTGACGAGAACCTGGCGGGCGGCCGGGCGGATTTCCGGTATAAGTTCACCGGTTGCCGGATCAACGGGCAGCTGGCCGGAGATAAAAATCAATCCGCCGGCCTCGACAGCGCAGGAATAGGGTCCGGAGGTCTTTAACGTTTCAGAGGCAAGAATTTTCTTTTCCATGACAGACTCCCTTTATTTGGTGAGAACGAAAATGGCATTTTGCGCCCGCCAGTTGGGCAGCCGGGACATGCGGCCCCGTTTCCCAAGGTAGTAGCGTTGTTCGATCGTTATCTTTCTTGCCGTACAATAGTCGATGAAATCGCGAATGGTGAGAAAACGCACGTTGGGCGTTTCGAACCAGTGGTAGGGCAGCGCTTCATTGATCGGCGTTCTGCCGCAAAGAAAAAGCGTCAGGCGCGCGGACCAGTGCGCAAAGTTGGGAAATCCCACGATGACCCGGCGGCCCACGCGCAGCGCTTCCTGAACCACGAAGTCCGCCTTCTTGATCTCCTGCATGATCTGGTTGAGAATCACATAGTCGAAAGAAGCTTCGGGGTAATCCACCAGGCCGCTTTCAATGTCGCCCTGCAAAACCGTCAGGCCCTTTTCCACACAGGTATGCATCCGTTCTTCATCAAGTTCGATGCCCTGCACGCGCGCTTTTTTCTCCAGGCGCAGATGCGAAAGCAGTTCGCCCTCTCCGCAGCCCAGGTCGAGCACGCGGGCGCCCTGAGCAACGATATCGACAATAATTTGATGATCCGGTTTCATGGTCTTTTTCTTCTTTCCTAACTTTGTCCGACGTTGGCCAGAAAGTTTCTGATCAACCGCGTTTCATCCTCGATTTCTATCAGAAACGCGTCGTGGCCGTAAGTCGAAACCAGATCGAAATAGGTGGTATAGGCATGTTTGCGCTTCAGCGCCCGGACGATTTCCTGCGACTGGTAGGAGGGATACAGCCAGTCGGATTTGAAGGAAATCACCAGAAAGCGGATGGACGTGCTTTTGACCGCCGGAATGAAGTGAAGCCCGGAAAGGTCGAAGTAGTCGAGCGCCTTGGTGATGTACAGGTACGAATTGGCGTCGAAGCGTTTGACGAAATTATAGCCGCGGTAGCGCAGGTAGCCCTCCACTTCAAAATCCTCGGTGAACT
>JAAYDW010000086.1 GCA_012729055.1 Deltaproteobacteria bacterium | reverse complement strand
GTGGATGGTGAATGGTGAATGGTGGATGGTGGATGGTGGATAGCTCATAGCTCATGGCTCATGGCTCATAGTTAACGGCTGATCGATGTGGGGCGGGATTTTAGAACCGTTGGATCTGGCGGACCTGAAGGTCCGCCCTGCATTTTATTCCGGAAAACGATAGCTTTTGTCGCGAAACAATTTCAGGCAGGCATCGACGGCATCCGCATCATACAGCGTTCCCCTGTGGTTCTCGATTTCCGCCAACGCCTTTTCCAAACCGAGCGCCGGACGGTAAGGGCGGTACGACGCCATCGCTTCCACCACGTCGGCAACGGCCATGATCCGGGCCTCCGGAAGAATCGCCTCTCCCGCAAGCCCCCGGGGATAGCCCGACCCGTCCATCCGTTCGTGATGCTGATACACGATTTCCGCCAGCGGCCAGGGAGATTCCACGTTTTTCAACAATGTATATCCCAGACCGGAATGTTCCTTGATCAGAGAATATTCCAGAGGGGTCAGCGGCGTGGGCTTGGCCAGGATCTCGGTGGGAACCGCGATCTTCCCGATGTCATGAACGACGCCCGCCATCCGGATGCCGTCAATGGTCTCCTGAGACAGCCCCATCTCCGTGGCGATGCTGCGGGCCAGATCCGCCACCCGCCGCTGATGGCCGGCCGTGTAGGGATCCTTCACCTCCACGGCCGCCGTCATGGCCTGGATCGTCGCGCCCACCGCCCGGCGCAGACTGGCCAGCGTACGCTCGAGACTTTCTCCGGCTTCCTTGCGCGCGGTAATGTCCGTAATGAAACCATGCCAGATGATGCCGCCGTCGGGCAGCTTTTCGGGGGTTGACTGGCCGAACATCCAGCGGACCGGCCCGCCGGACAGCGGTTGCACGCGGTATTCGCACTGCCAAAGCGTCATTTCCCGGGCGGAGTCTTCTATGGACGCGATGACCGGCGCGATATCTTCGGGCAGGATGGCGCGGCGAATCGCATCAATATCGGCGCGGACGTCCTCCGGCGCGCAGCCGAAAATGTCGCGGATGGATTCCGAAGTGAACGGCACGCAGTAGGTTCCGTCGGGCCTGCGGAGGAACTGGTAAATCATCCCCGGCACATGATCGGAAAGTTTCCGGAAGCGCACGTCCCGTTCTTTCAGGGCCTCCTCGATCTGCTTGCGGGCGGAAACGTCATGGACGATCGAATGCAGAAGATCTTTGCCGTGGACGGCGATTCGCGAGCTGAACACCTCCACCTCGCGGATGGAACCGTCGGCCCGGCGGTGGCGAAATTCAAAATATGTCCGCTGTGAGGTCCTGACGTTTTCCATTTCCCGGCGCACCTCTTCCGGCGGCAGGATGTTGACGTCCCACACGTTCATCTTCCGGAGCTCTTCGCGCGTCCAGCCGTAATAATCCTGCGCCGCCTGATTTCCATCGACAATCCGTCCCGTGTCGGGATCGATCATGAGTTTGACGGCCGAATGGTCCTCAAACAATTTTCTGTAGAGCGTTTCGCTTTCTTCAAGCGCTTTTTCCGCGGCGAGGCGGTCTTTAAAGATGGAGGCGATGGAAGCGATGCCGACCGCCAAAATAAGGGAAATGACGGCGCTCAGCGCCACGTCCAGAACGTCCGGCTGATAGTCGGCGTCTCCGGAAAGCAAACGGACAATGGAAATGCCGCGGCGGAAAGCCATGAGCAGAACCGCGCCGGCAATCAGACTCCAGGCGGCGCGCCGGCGCGTCAGAGGGATGAGGCGAAACGCCAGGACGGCCGCCAGCATCTGCAGGAGCATCGAAAGAATCAGCAGAGAAATGATCATGAGGCGGGCGCCATCCTTTCAGTTTTCTGGACTCTTTATAGCACTCTTGGAACGGCTTTCCAAAAGCTTTTCATCCGGTGTTCTTCCGCCGGTTGAGTTCCGCCTGGTAGGCGGCGATCAGGTCGTCGTGGCGCAAGACGCCCAGCACCAGGTTTCCGTCGTCGGGGCTCACCACCAGGAGTTCTTCCGCGTTCGTTTTCATGAACTTCATGAACGCGTCGTAGAAATTATCCTCCGGCGTCACGGTCTGGACGGAGCTCATCATGTCTTCGGCAATAATCAGATCCTCCAGCCCCTCCTCGAAGACAATGGTTCGCGCCTGGTCCCAGTTGACGGCGCCGATCAGCGTGTCGTTCTCGTCGTAAACCGGAAAACATTCGACGTTGGACGCGGAGAAGATTTTCTTGAGCTGGCCGTAGGACGTGGTTTTGCGCACCGGCGTGACCTTTTCCGGCGTGTAAAAATCCTTCACCCGGGTTTCGGCAAAAAGGTTCACCGTGAAATCCGCCGTGTGCGCGGGCGAATCGCGTTTGCTTTCGACCTGTTTGCGGTAGATGGAGCGTTTGCGCGTGAAGAGAATCGCGATGATCGACACCAGCATGAGCGGCGCGATCAGTCCGTAGCCCTGCGTCATCTCCGAGCACATGAGCATCGTGCCGATGGGCGCGCTCGCCACACCCGCGAAAAACGACGCCATCCCCACAACAACAAACGCTTCGGGCTGGACGACAATCTGCGGGAAAAAATGATGCGCGGCAAATCCCACCGTGCCGCCGATCATCCCGCCGATAAACAGCGTGGGACCGAAGACGCCGCCGGAGCCGCCCGACGAAATCGTAAAGCTGGTGGCGACGATCTTGGCCAGCGCAATGCCGATCATCAGGCCGATGCCGAGCTTGCCCAGAATCGCCAGCTGAATCCAGCCCCAGCCGTCGCCGTACACTTGCGGATAGACAAGACCGATTCCTCCCACCACCAGTCCGCCCAGGGCGGGCTTGACATAGCGGGGAACTTTCAGGGGCAGAAAAATGCGTTCGCGGACGGCGTGAAAGACTTTAATAAAAAAAATGCCGGCGGGAACGCACAAAATACCGAGCAGAACATAAAAGACCAGTTCGCGGGGATCGGTAAACACGTAGCCGGGAAAAAAGAAAATCGGCGCATTGCCGAAAAAATGGGTAAAAACAATGTAGGCGGTAATCGAACTCACCACCGTAGGAATGAGCGCTTCCGTTTCCATATCTTCCTTGTAGAGGATTTCAATGGCGGTGAGCGCTCCGCCCAGGGGCGCGCGGAAGATGGCGGAAAGCCCTCCGCCGCAGCCGGCCAAAAGCAAAATTCGCCGTTCGCGGTCGCTCAGGTTCAGGAGGCGTCCGATGGCCGAGCCGATGCCCGCGCCGATCTGCGCGATAGGGCCCTGGCGTCCGGCGGAGCCGCCGGTGGCAAGAATAGCGAGCGAGGCCAGCCCCTTGACCAGCGTGACGCGCGCCGGAATGCGGCCCTTCCCGTTGTGAAAGGCGTCAATCATCAGGTCCGTGCCGTGGCCTTCCGTCTCGGGCGCAAACCGGTAGACGATCCAGCCGCACAAAAGGCCGCCCGCAGCCGGCAGCAGGAAAAAAATCCAGGCGCGGAAGTCGAGCGCCGCCCCCGCCCATTCGAACAGGTGATCGCCCGCGGCTTCGGGCATGGCGTAGCCCGCGAGCAGAGGAAAGCAGAGGTGGCGGCCGGCCTGAAGCAGATAATAAAAGGCGGACGCCCCGAGCCCCGAAACAATGCCGACCAAAAGCCCGAACACCAGCCAGCGCGCAATGTTTTCCAGAAAAAAGCTCCGCAGCCGCCGGACCATCTGTTGAATTTTAAGCGCCATGCCCTTTGCACCCGCCCCGCTTGCATTGTCCCGTCGCGTCGAAATGAAAAAAATGTTTAACCCGATTTACCGGGGGATGCAAATCAAAAGTGAAAAAAGCCGTTTACGGGCCGCGATTTTTTTCAAAATGAATTCTTTTGCGACCTGTGCTATAAGAAAATCAATGGTTTCCGGGAATAGAGGTGCTGCCATGCCAAGTCCGATCAGACGCGTAGCCATCTGCCTGCTTCTTCCGGCGGTTCTTTCGCTGGGAAGCTGCCTGGTCTCCACGCCTTCCACGCTCATCACGCCGGAAATCCGCTCTCTGTACGAAGGAGATTACCAGGTCGATCCCTACATGAAGAAGCACATGCCGCTTTCGGTCGCCGTTTTGCCTTTTGTCGATTTATCCGGCAGCAAGGAAGGGGCCAGAGCCATGCGGCTGGGGTTTTACAACCATTTCAGTTCCCTCCCTTTTAAAGACATGGAGCTCCATAAAATCGATGAGCTGCTGGAACGGGCGGGGCTTGCCGATCCGGAGCTTCTCCGCAAAACGCCTCCGGAAAAGCTGGGCGCCCTTCTCGGCGTCGATGCCGTGATCTTCGGCGAGGTCTCCGACTTCGACAAGTATTTTCTGGTGATGTACTCGCAGGTGGCCGTCGGCGCAGAGGTCAAAATGTACGACACAAAGACCGGCCATCTTCTCTGGAGCGGCAAACACAAGGTGCGCAAACATGAGGGCGGTGTTTCCACCAATCCGGTCGGCATCGTCGCCACGGTCATCGTCGCGGCGCTCAACATGCGCGATATCCAGCTTTTGCGCGCCAACGACGATCTGTTTCGCGACATGGTCAAGACCATTCCGACGCCGACGCTCGCCCAGGCCAGGCGTCCGCCCGTCATTTCGCTTTTGACGCAGGACACCCAGGGACGGCCGAAGAAAGCCGGCGATCAGATTCAGGTGGTAATTCAGGGCGCCTCCGGCATGCAGGCCCGGTTCGACATCGGCCAGTACCGCCGGCGCATTGAAATGCAGGAAGTCGAACCGGGCGGCTATTACGGCGTCTATAAAGTCGTTCCGGGCGACAACGTCGAAAAAGCCGTTGTCACGGGTTACCTGACGGATGACACAGGCAACACCGCGCACTGGGTAGATGCGATCGGCTCCGTCACGCTCGACACCGCCGCGCCGGATGCGCCGGCGGGGCCGGTCGCGCAAGGCCGCAACCGGTCCGTCTCTTTGCGCTGGGAAAAATCCGCCGCGTCGGACCTGGCGGGCTACCGCATTTACCGCTCCGATTCGCCGCTTTCCGGCTATGCGCCGGCCGGCCGGACCGAGCTTAACGCTTTTACCGACGCAGATCCTGCCCTGGCAAACAGCAGAACCTACTACTACCGGCTCACTGCCGTGGATGCCGCGGGAAACGAGAGCCTGCCGGCCGGAACCGAGGCCATACCGGTTGCGCCGGGACCGACGCCCGTGGCGGGCGACATCGCCTCCGACACCGTCTGGTATTCCGGAGCCAGCCCCTACGTGCTGGAAGACGACGTCGTCGTTCAGGACAAAGCACTGCTGACCATCGAGCCGGGAACGGAAATTCAATCCCGGGGCAAAGCGCTCATCATTGCCGGGCGGATCGCGGCCGTGGGCAACGACAACGCCTTCATCCGGTTTGATTCCGTGAGGGACAAAGAGCCCTGGCCGGGCATCCTCTTTTCCGACGTCAAAGACCGGGAGAACCGCCTGGCGTTCGTCCGCATCCGCAACGCCCGGACGGCCGTCACCTGCCTTGCCTCTTCGCCGATCATTGAAAAATCCGAACTCACGCAAAACGACGACGCGTTGAATATCCTGGGCGCATTTTCCAAAGCGCTCATCCGTCACAACGTCATTCACAAAAACCGGGGCACGGGCATCACCGTCGGCGACGGCGCCGCGCCGCGCATCACGGAAAACACGGTCTCGGACAACGACACGACCGGTCTTGCGGTTCTGCTGGCCCCGGCGCACATCACGGGAAACACTGTCGCGCGCAACCGGCAAAACGGCCTGGTGGTGAAAGGCGCGGACGCCCTCATCCGGCACAACAATCTGATCGGCAACCATCCTTACAACCTCGCCGCGGAATTGTCCGGAGCGCCGGTCGGAGCAAAGGACAACTGGTGGGGAACGCTTGCGGTTCCGGAGCTCTTGGCCGGCCTTTCGGGCCGTGTGGACATCAGTTCGGTGCTGGACGCTCCCTGGCCCGGCGGCAAACCGCACAGCGTGCCGGTTATGGAAAAAAATCCCGTCTCGCCCGTCCGGACGGACGCCTATCTGACGATGTTCCACAGCCCCTACCGGATCAGCAAAGAGCTGCTCATCGAAAACGGCGCGACGCTTTTCATCGAACCGGGCGTCGTTTTGGAATTCGAGCAGAAAGCGTCGATCGTGGCTGCGGGCGGCGCCGTTGTCGCCCGCGGCACGAAGGAGCGACCGATCACCTTTACCGCCGCTTCCGCCTCTCCCTCGCCCGGTTTCTACACGAGCGCCGTGCGCTTTGCCGCCCCGGCCAAAGCCGGAAGCTCCCTTGCCTACTGCATCGTGACTTACGCCACCACCGCCTTCGACGTCGAAGCGGGGTCGCCGGAAATCACCCGCAGCATGATCGCCCACGCCTCGCAAAGCGGCGTCTATTGCCGCCGGGAAGCAGCGCCGGTCATCGCCCACAACACCTTTGCGCACAACGGGGGCGAAGGCGCCATCCGCTCAGTCGGCGCCTCCCAGCCCAAAATCTTTCAAAACAATTTCCTGGACAACGCCGTGGCCCTCCAGAGCTTCTCTTCCCTGCACATCGACGCCCGCCACAACTGGTGGGGCGCTTCGCCGCCCGACCCGAAAATGATCTGGGGAGACAGCATCACCATCCACCCGTGGCTGGAAAAAGAAAATCCCGACGCTTTCCGGCCCGGCCGCTGACGCTGCGCATCGCCCGCCACTAATCCGTTGACATCGATCGGCAATTTTCCTATAGTCCCGCAGACTTTTTCAACGGAGACCGGCGCGTGATTTATTTTCGCAATGTCAGCCTCTCTTTTCTGGACAGAGAGCTGTTTGACGACATCACCTGGACAATTCATCCGAGGAGCCGCATCGGCCTGGTGGGGGACAACGGCACGGGCAAGACCACGCTCTTTCGCGCGATCCTGGGCGAGGCGCATCTCGATGCCGGCGTGATCGACATTCCCGACCGCAAGCAGAAAAAAATCGGCTATCTGCCGCAGGACCTGGTGGAGATCGAAGCCCTGGGCCTGATCGACTACCTGCGCCGCAAAAGCGGAATCGCCGGACTCGAGGACGCGACCCGCGCGCTGGAGGAGGAAATTGCCCGCACCCAACCCGACACGGCCGAGTACAGCGATCTGACCCGCCGCTACGCCCATCTCACCGCCGAGTTTTCCGCGCGCGACGGCTACGCATTTGACGCTCGCGCCAAGCAGATCCTCAAGGGCTTCGGCTTCCGTGAAGAGGATTTCGGCAAAACCTGCGATTTGTTCTCCGGCGGCTGGAAAATGCGCATACTGCTCGCGTCGATTCTGCTGGCCCGGCCGGACATCATGCTGCTCGACGAACCGACCAACCACCTGGACACGGAAAGCATGGAATGGCTGGAAAGTTATCTCAGAGACTACCCCGGCACAATTCTGGTGATCTCGCACGATCACTTCTTTCTCGACAAGATCGCCACGCAGATCGCGGAGCTTGCCCACCGCCGCATCCACCTGTACAAAGGCAATTACACCTATTACCTGGCCGAAAAAGAGCGGCGGCGCGAGGCCCTGAAAAAGGAAATGGAACTCCAGAAGGCGCAGATCCGCAAGATCGAGGAATTCGTGGAACGCTTCCGCTACAAGGCCTCCAAGGCCTCCCAGGTGCAAAGCCGCGTCAGGATGCTGGAGAAGTTCCGGGAGATCAGAATCGAGGGAAACGCGAGGCCGGTCGTCATGAAATTTCCGGAAGGCAAGAAAAGCGTCAAGGAAGTCGTCCGGGCGGACGGCCTGGGCCACGCCTACGGCGACCTGCGGGTGTTTTCGGACCTGAACTTCACCTTGTTTCGCGGCGACAAGGTCGCTTTCGTGGGCGTCAACGGGTCCGGCAAATCAACGCTCTCAAGGCTTCTGAGCCTTTCCGAAGCGCCGACCGAAGGCCGCGTCGCCTATGGCGACTTCGTGACCATGGCCTTTTTTTCGCAGGAGAGCTCGCAAAACTTAACCTACGCCAACACAATCTGGGAAGAAGTCCAGTCCGTGCCGTCGGCCGCCGACGATCAGGCCAGGCGCAATCTTCTGGGCGCCTTTCTCTTTTCCGGCGACGACATCTACAAATCCGTGGGAGTTTTGTCCGGCGGCGAAAAGTCGCGCCTGGCGCTTCTGAAACTCATGCTGCTCGATACCAACTTTCTGATTCTCGACGAGCCGACCAACCACCTGGACATCCGGACCAAAGACATTTTTCAAAACGCGCTCATCCGCTATTCCGGCACGGTGGCCATCGTGTCCCACGACCGCTATTTCCTGGACCACCTGGTGAACCGGGTCTTTGAGCTCAAAGACGGCGCCCTGGCCGAATACCGGGGCAACTATTCCTACTTCATTGAAAAGCGCGCCCAGACGGCCGTTGCGCCTGCCGGCCCCGACCGCGGCAGGGACGCCGGAGCGGCGGACGATCCGTCTTTGTCGGTCAAGGACAAAAGAAGGCTCGAAGCGGAAGAGCGCAACCGCCTGGCAAAAATCAGAAACACGCTCAAAAAAGAACTGGCCGCCGTTGAAGAAAAAATCACGGCGCTGGAAGCCCGGAAAACCGTAAACGAACAGGCCCTCTGCGATCCGCAGGTCCACAGGGACGGAGCAAGGATAAGAGATTTGCAGATTGACTTGAAAACGGTGGAAGACGATCTGGAAGACGCTTATTCCCGCTGGACGGAACTCTCCTGCCGGCTGGAAGAGGAGACATAACGGCAGGAAAACCGCAGATCCTCTCCGGCCCTTGTCTGCGAAAAGCCCGCGACGCGCTTCGCTGCCGGCAAAACGCGCCGCGGACCTTCCCTTGTTGATCCCCTTGCATTCCCCCGGCTAAACGCCGGAGCCCTTCCAACAGCGGGCGGGAAAACGCCCGCTACTTGTACTGTTTCCGCAATTCGATCTTGTTGATTTTTCCCACGCTTGTTTTGGGCAGCGCTTCCACGATCTCCACCCGATCGGGAACACCGTACTTGGGAATCCGGCCTGCTTCGGATTCTCTAAGCAAATACGCGCGCAGGTCGGCCCCGGCTACGGTCTTTTGAAATTCCGGCTTGAGCACGGCAATCATCAGGGGCCGCTCTCCCCACTTGGCATCTGCAATGCCGATGGCCGCCGCTTCGGCGACAGCCTCGTGGCGGCTCAGCAGATCCTCGAGTTCCAGGGAAGAGATCCATTCCCCGCCGGTTTTAATGACGTCCTTGATCCGGTCGGTCACCTGCAGATAGCCTTCCGTATCGATATAACCGATATCGCCGGTGTGCAGCCATCCGTTGACCCACAGATCTTTCGTTCGCTCCGGATCGTTGTGATACCCCTGTGTGAGCAGGGGGGAGCGGAGGCAGATTTCACCCGTAGAAACTCCGTCGTGAGGCACAGGCTTGCCGAACGGGTCAAACAGGCGGATGTAAACGAATGGCGCGGGAAGACCCGTTTTGATGAGCGTGTCCGCTTGCTTTTCCTGCGGTTCCTTGAGCATCCAGGGCTTCAGATTCGCCGTGGTCAGAAGCGGGCAGGTCTCCGACATGCCGTATCCCGCCATGATGTGAATGCCCCGGTCCATCACCGCCTGCGCCAGGCCCTTGGTCAAGAGCGCGCCGCCGATGACGACATTCCAGAAGGAAAGGTCCGTTTCTTTGGGAAGCGCGTTCAGGATCATCTGGAGAATGGTGGGAACGCAATGCGAAAAGGTGACCTTTTCCTTCACGATCAGGTTCACAAGCGCTTTCGGCTCGTAGCGCCCCGGATAGACCTGCTTCATTCCCAGCAGCGTCGCCGCATAGGGATATCCCCAGGCATGCACGTGAAACATGGGCGTCAGGGGCATATAGACATCGTTCGACCGGAAACGGACGACGGAATCATAAGCGCCCGTCGCGGTATGCTGGATCAGGCACTGCAGCACCAGTTGGCGATGGGAGAAATAAACCCCCTTGGGAAGGCCTGTCGTGCCCGTCGTATAAAACGTCGAGGCCCGCGTGTTTTCGTCAAAGTCCGGAAAATCGTAAGACGGCGGCGCCTGGGCCAGCATCGGTTCGTATTCGGCGGCGACGGGAATTTTCGGCGACGGTTTCTGTTCGTCCTCGGAAATCACAATCACTTTCCCGACGGTTTTAAGCTTGTCCCAGATCGTTTCCAGGGTCGGCAGAAAGTCCTCATGAATAATCACAACCTTGTCTTCAGCATGATTCATCGTGTAAAGAATCTGTTCGGGGGAAAGACGCCAGTTTTGCGTGTGCAACACGGCGCCCATCATGGGAACGGCAAAATAGCACTCCAGATACCGGTGGCTGTCGTAATCAAAGACGCACACCGTATCGCCCCGGCCGACGCCCAGTTTTTCGAGCGCGGCGGCGAGCCTTTTAATCCGCTCCAGCAGAGTCACATACGTATAACGCACCTTGTCCCGGTAAACGATTTCCTGATTGGGCGCCAGGAAACGAGCCGATTCCAGAATATGTTTGATCAACAACTGATAGTTATAGTGTTCGCCGGGCGCATACGCTTTGTCGTCCTTCATACTTCCCCCATTTCTTCTCATTTTGCTCATCTCGTCGCAAGGCATCAGACAGACCACGAAAAGAAAGGCTTCTTCAGGAAAGCGCCTGCTCTTGGAACAACGGTTTTTTTCATGGTCTTTACAAATAATGGTCCGGTGGTCCTGCCGGGCCCGCCCGTTCCTGCGGAGGCGGTTTTATGCCGTCTCCGCAGGCCGGAAATCAGGATTTCACCTGCATTTCAGGTTTTTCGGCGGATCGGTCCTACCGTGTTTTCCAGATCAACGGGCTCGTTGATTTGGATACTTTCTGGACCTGCTGGAATTCCTTCTCCGTTTTCGGCCACCACGCGTAAACTTCGGGGGCCGTCGGTTTTCCGTCTTTCACCATCTGGGCATAAGGGAAGATCATCATCCTGCCGTCCTGGGTGATCCCATGCGCTTCCGTCGGGAACTGGCTTCCGATCAGCGGAAACGCTTTGGAGAAGGCGGCGCGAATGGCAACGGCATTGTCGGTTTTTCGCGCTGCCGCAATCGCTTTGGCCAGAGCCTGCATGGCCATGTAGTTTTGAACGGCTTCCATGTTGTTGATGCGCTTGTAGGTATTCAGATATCTTTTATTGAAAGCGGCTGCCCCGGCAAAGGGAATGGTATCGACGGCCGCCACACTGATCGTTTTGTCCAGAAGCTTTTTGTCCCTGAGGATGCTCGCGCAGTAATCCGCGCGCGCCTGATCGATGAAGGCGAAGCCTCCCTTGAATCCCATGTTTCTGGCCTGTTCGACGACCAGCGCCGTGGTGGCCGACGGACCGCCCGCGAAGATCACATCGGGATTCGTCGACAGCACGGCGGTCAGCTGGCTGGAGAAATCCGTCTCCGTATAGTAATTGGCGGGTTTGTCGATGGTGATCGTTCCGCCCAGTTTTTCCCAGTATTGTCTGAAATCGACACGGTTTTCGTCGCCATACGCGCCCAGGGTAATGAGCATGGCAGCCTTGCGCCAGCCCTGTTTCCAGGCCATGTCCAGAAACGCGCTGTTGTACACGGTGAAAGGCGGCGGAATGGAAATATGCAGCGCATTGGCAATTTCCGTCGCCTTGGGCGTGCTGGTATAGCCCATCAGAATAAACTCGGCGCCTTTTTCCTCATTAACTTTTTTCAACGCCGCGATGCAGGTAAACACCGGATTGAAGATCGCGATGGCCCCTTTGGCCTGCATGCGCCGGGCGTTGTTGAGAGCCTGCGTCGGATCGACCCGGTCATCCATTTTCTCCAGTTTGAACAAATAGCTTTTCCCGTTGATTTTCACGCCGCCGGCCGCGTTGATATCCTGCACGGCCATTTCGACGCCGTTGGCGCAATCCCGGCCATACTCCGCCGCCGGTCCGGAAAGCGGCCCCGTATACCCGATTAAAATTTCCTCTGCGCTGCCGATCCCTGTCCACATGAAGACAGAGAACACAGCCACCCAAAACATCAAACCCTTCAAGTGTTTCATTTTGTCCCCCTTCAAAAATTAAATGTCCCATCAGAGTCCACGATCCGTACTTTTGTTTTACGAGCGAAAAATACGAAGACAGCTTAAGGGAGGCCCCGGTGAATAACAATAAGACGGGAATAACACTTTTATCATAGGCAAACGTAATATACCGGCGAAACGGACAGGCGGGCTATCGCGATCCCGCCGTCATGTGTACGCGGGGTTTTTTCTGCGGGGCGGCACTGCAGCGGGCATTGACAAAAAGCGTGAAATGCCTTGTGATCATTAAAGATATCCGGGAGAAGAAAAGACCGCGCTCTGTGTCGACACAGCCGGAAATTTGTGTTAAACCATATCAACCGCAAGGAAACAGCAAGGAGCGTTTGGGCATGATTTTTCGACAATCCTGTAACATTATACGACAAACAAGATGAACGCTGACGACCACCGCCCGTTGATACAACGGATCAACACGCTGCAAGAGCAGTTGCTGAACGAGATGAAGCGCTGTGAAGCGCTGCTGGAAGAGGGACAGCTCTATCAAACCATCTGGAACCACTCGCTGGCCGGCATGTACCTGATCCAGGACGGCATTTACCAATTGGTCAGCCCGATTGCCGCGTCATACATGGGCTATGGTATTCCGGAATTGGTCGGCATGAAATCCGCCGTCATCATTCATCCGGAGGATCGCAAAAAAGCCAGGAATGATGCCATAGACATGCTGGCCGGCCGGCTGGACCGCCCGTATTCGTTTCGCATCATTGCGAAAACGGGCGATGTCCGGTGGGTGATCGAAACGGTCACCTCGACCACTTACCGGGGAAAGCCCGCCATTCTCGGTAACGCCATGGATATCACGGCGCGCAAACTGACCGAAGAAAAATTAAAAGAATCGGAAAATTTTTATCGGACGCTGTTTGAAACCACGGGAACCGCCACGATGATTCTGGAAAACGACATGACGGTTTCTCTGGTCAATGCTGAGTTCGAGAAAATGACCGGGTATAAGAAATCCGAGTGGGAAGGCAAAAAGAAATGGATGGAGATGGTGGCTGTGGAAGACATCCCCAAGATGCAGAAATACCACCAGTTGAGAAGAATCAACCCGGATGCCGTTCCCAAAAACTACGAATTCAAACTCGTGGACAGCGAGAAAAAACTGCGCGACATTCTGATCACGGTGGACTTGATTCCCGGCACGGATAAAAGTGTCTGCTCCGATATCGACCTGACGGAGCTCAAGGCTGCGGAAAGAAGGCTCAAGGAATCGGAACGCTTTTATCGGACCCTGTTCGAGACGACAGGCAACGCCACCATCATCATTGAAGACGACATGACCATCTCTCTCATCAATTCCGAATTTGAGAAACTGACCGGGTTTAAAAAAGAGGACTGGGAAGGCAAAAAGAAATGGACGGAGCTGGTGGCCGGCAAAGAGGATTTGGAACGATTAAAAAACTACCACCGCCTGCGCAGAAAAAGCCCGGAGCGGGTACCAAGAAATTACGAGTACCGGATGCGTGACAACCGGGGCAGAATCCGCAACATCTATTGCACGGTGGATATGATTCCGGGCACCCGCAAGAGCTTTTCTTCGTTTACGGACATTACCGAAATCCGGGATGCCGAGCAGGAATTGAGCAGGAAGTCCAAAAAACTGGAAGATATGAACACCGCGCTGACCGTCCTCTTGAACAAGAGATCGGAAGATCTGGAGGAAATAGAGAACCGGATTTTCTCCAACGTGAAAGAACTGGTCCTCCCTCATATAGAACAGATGAAACTTTGTTTCCCCGATCCGCGATACCTGGGCCTTGTCGAACTGATCGAAGCGAATCTCCGGGAAATTGTCTCCCCCTTTGCCAACAAGCTTTCCGCACAGTACGCCAGTCTGACCCCGAAGGAAATTCAAATTGCCAATTTTATCAAGGAAGGGAAAACCAGCAAAGAGATCGCTCAAATTCTGCACTTGTCCAAAAGCGCCATCGACGTCCACCGCTACCGGTTGCGGAAAAAGGTCGGCCTCAACCGCATAAAGACCAATCTTCGAAACCACCTGGCCGCGCTGAAATGAGGGGTGTGATTCCGACGTCATCGGAAAGACGTTGTTTCTTGTGAATCGAGAACCGCCCGGGCCTTTACGCCCCGTCGAGGCCTGATTTTTCCGTGCGCTGGTACCAGGTGGCCGGGTCGGACAGGAACTCTTCCGTGTCCTTGAGTGACAGCAGGTGTTCGCGCTCCACCGAGGCCAGCATGTTGAAAAACGCCTTCTCCTTCGGGTCGACGCTTTGCTTTTCCAGTTTGGTGTACAAGGCGACACCGCGCGCCTCGAAGTCAATGGCCGTGCGGACAGCCTTGAGCTCTTCTTCCGTGCCCGTGATCTTGGCCGATTTTTTGCCGGACATGGACTTCAAAATGGCCCCGGAGGCTGATTTCGCTACTTTCAGGGGAACGGTGGCCGGCCATTTTTTCTGTAGAACCCATTTTTCGTGAAGTTTTTTGAGCATCTCGTAGTGCTCTTTTTCCTCATCGGCAATCTGCTTGAACATGTTTTTGCCCGCCATGTTTCTCGTTTTCCGGGCATGGGCCAAATAAAATTCGCGCTCTTTTTCTTCATTTTCCAGAGCAAAAGCCAACGCGTTCATTCTTTTATCCATGCTTACCCCCTCGTGACATTTCGCGGACATTATAGAAGATATTGCCGATTCAGGCAATACGTTTTTCCTGCGGGCAAAGCCAAACCGCTACTGCACCTCCCAGACATACTCGGCGATGTTGTCGCACAGATCGGAGATGCGCTCGAGATGGCCCAGCATTTCCACAAAGATGGGACCCGCCTCGGGGCTGCACTCGCGCTGGTGAAACCGCTTCAGATGACGATCGAGAATCTCCTTGACCCGGACGTCGATTTCCTCCTCCCGGCGGATCACCTCCTGGACCGTCGCAACGTTGAAGCGTTCCAGGAGCGTCGCCGCCTCCGTCAGATTCCGTTCCACCAGCGTCAGCACCTCCTCCATGTCCTGCTCGCCGCACGCGCTGAATCGAATCTTGCGCCGCGAGCGTTCTTCGGCCAGGGCGCTGATCGCCTGAACGTGATTGCCGATGCTCTGGATGTCCCCGGCCATGGCCGTGTAGGCAAAGACCCGGCGGGACAGATCGGCGGAAAGCTCGCGTCCCGAGATCTGCCAGAGAAACCGGACAATCTGAGCGCGCAGGTTGTTGACCGCCATCTCCACGTAAACAATGCCCCGGCGCGTTGCTTCGTCATAGACGGACAGAATCCGGAGCGTTCGCGCAAACATGACCTGCGCCAGCTTCATCTGCCGGCGCAGTTCCTTGAACACATGATGCAGCGCCGCCGCCGGATCGGCCAGGTCCCGCCGCTTCAGATATTCGGGCCAGAGCGGCAGGACTTCGTCTTTCCCGGGCAGCATTTTATCCACGAGCGTCGCAAAGGGCCGGAGAAAGAAAATAAAGACGGCGACGATCAGAAGATTGAGCAGAAAGTGCGAAAGCGCGATCTGCTGGGGAACGCTGCCGGACAGCTGCCGGAGCAGATCAATAAACAAAGGCAGTCCCGCCAGGCAAAGCAAAACGCCGGCGCATTTGAAAATCAAATGGGAGACGGCGGTTTTTCTGCCGTTGATGTTGGCCACCATCCCGGCCAGAAGCGCCGTGACCGTTGTGCCGATATTGGCCCCCAGCACGACCGGCACGGCATTTTCGAGACGGACCAGATCCTGCTGCGCCAGGACGGCCAGAATCGCAATGGGAATCGCGGACGCCTGGACCAGGGCCGTCGCCGCAATGCCGACACCCAGGCCGATCAGCGGATTTTTCGCCTGCGTGAAGTAATGCAGAAACCGGGGCGACTCTTTAAGCGGCGCCGCGGCCTGGCTGATGATCTCCAGACCGAAAAAGATGAGGCCGAAATAGAAGATCATCTCTCCCGCGTCTTTCCAGCGTCCCCGGCAGGCGAGCCATAAAAGACCGCCCGCGGTGATGAAAACGGGGGAAAATTCCGTAAACCGCCAGATGACGAACTGCACCGTCAGGGTGGTGCCGATGTCGGCGCCCAAAACAATGGCCAGCGAGCTGTAAAAGCTGATGAGCCCGGCGCTGACCAGGCCGATGGTAAGCGCGGTCGAAGCCGACGAGCTTTGAAAAAAGACGGCGGACACCACGCCGGTCACAAGGCCGTATAGCGGCCGGTCCACGGCATACCGGACCAGCTCCTTGATGCGGGCATCCACCATCCGGCGCACGGACGAGGATAATCGGATCATGCCGACGAGAAAAAGGATGACGCCGCTTATCGCGATGAGAAGCTCCTTCATTTCCGGCTCCGGTAAATAGTTGTCTGAAACGCAAAAGATATGCGCTCACCGCGGCCGGCGGAGCCGGCCCATCTTGAGTCTCCCCACGCCCCCTGTGGCGCCCGGGAACGGATTACATGAGAGCTGCGCCCTTTTTCCGTTTAGTCGTGTTATGGGAGCTTCATGTTAAAGGTGGATATTTTCCCCGTGTCCGTCTCCTTGACTTGCAGACGCAGCACCCTGGTTGTTTTGGCTTCTCCGGGATAAAAAATAAATCCGTGCGCCAGTTCGCCGGGCCGCACCGGCCGGTACTGCAGGGTCCGCGTTGTCAGGTCTTCCCGGATTTTGGCCTGTACATCAGACGGATCGAGCGCCGCCTGGGCGCCGCCGGAAACCACGCCCGCCGCCGCCCCCACGGCCGCGCCCTTGCCGGCCGCCGCCGCCACGTTGGTTCCCGTCACGATGCCGATGGCCGCGCCGATGACGGCGCCTGCGGCGCCGAAAAGCAATCCCCGCTTCGCGGCTTCCGGAGCGACCCTGCTCCACTCCGTCGAAGTCGCCAGACGGTCGTAGGCCAGGTTCTGGTCGAGGATCGGCCAAACATTGCTTTCCTCGTCGACCAGAAATGTCTGCTCCGCGACGATCATCAGGGGATGGGAGCTCTTGTTGTCGAAAACCACCTGCACGGGCAGGATGCCCGCCGCCCGGATATCAAAACCGAAGGCGGCCTTGGCCTGGCCCGCGTCGATGAAACTTCGGGCGGCGATCACCGCGCCGTCCATGTAAACCGCGTTGGGGCTGGACTGAGGCGTCTGAAAAGGCACAACCTGTCTTTCATACCGCAGGCAGCCGGCGACGAGAACCGACAGGCACATCGCCGCTGCAAGCAGCGTTTTTGTTCGAGCGGACATGGCTTGTTGCTCCTTGAAATTTTTTTTCATGCGCTACCGGTTCCATTTTGACAAAATCACAAGGAAACCACAAGCGCAATTTGCGGCGGGCGGCGCTGGAAAAAAAACTTGCCGGACGCCTTCTCGCGTTCATGCGGGCATTTTGCATTTGACAAGCCCGACGCGGCTCAGTTATAAGAGCCACGTTAATGCAGGTCAAAGCAAATCAACCGCATTATCATTAACGGAATAAGATAAGGCGAGGATGCGATATGACCCAGAGCTTTCAGGAAACATCACAGGGCGAATTTCCCGATCCTTTCGTTTTGTGCCCCCCGTGGCCTTTTCAACACGGCGACCTTTTCTGCGCCGGCGGCGAAAAAAAAATTCCCCGGTCCAAACTCGTCAACAGGATCAACCATCTCAACTTTTCAGGCGATACCGTATCCGTTCTTTTCCAGCACAGATCCAGCGGCCGGATCATCGCCATCCGGGCCTATCCGCAGCCCTGCGCAAAAGACGTGTTGATCTGCCTGCCCGCCCTGGAAGACGCCGAACGGGAGCTGGCTGATTATGACCCGCGGGCCGTCATGATCGAAGACGGCCGGGAGGTCATCTGGACGCCCGTTCAGCCGGACAGCTTTGCGGGGCGGACGCTGCGCCTCAAGCTACCCGAGGAAAGCGCGGTTCATGCCGACCGTTCGGTCCGACGGCGCGCTTCGCAGGGCGTCCGCTGCGAGATTGTCGCGGCGGATCAAACCGTCGGCGCGACACTCGTCGATTTTTCTCCCCGGGCCTTCAGCCTGCGCCTGTCCGGGCCGCAGCACGACGAAAACTTTCAACCGCCGCCCGCGGCCCGGATCGATCTTTATTCCGGCGACGTGAAACTTTTTTCCGGAGCCTGCCGGCTTGTCCGCAACGGCCTCAACACGCCGGACGGCCGTCTCGTGTACGCTCCGACGGACGAGGAGATCCGTCTGTTTCCGCAAAAGAAAAACCGCAACCCCCGCAGACAGATTACCCCGTCTTTTACCGTCAGTTTTCAGCATCCGTTTTTTTCCGGACGCGTGGAACGGGACATCTTCGACGTGTCCACCTCCGGCTTTTCGATCCGGGACAACCCGGCCGAAGAGATTCTGATGCCGGGCATGCTGATTCCCGAACTCGTTATTTCCTACGCGGGAATCGTCCGGATGAACTGCCAGGCGCAGGTGGTGTACCGCCGGGAGGACGCGGCGAACCGCGTCGTGCAGACGGGACTCGCCATCACGGACATGGACATTCTCTCGTACAGCCGGCTCAATCATCTGGTCGGCGCCTACCTCGACGCTCATGCCCGCGTTTCCACAACGGTGGACATGGAGGCGCTGTGGGAATTTTTTTTCGACACGGGATTCATCTACGGCGAGAAATACCATCATCTCTTTCCGCACCGTCATTCCTTCAAGGAAACCTATCGCCGGCTGTACCAGGACAATCCCGACATCGCGAGGCATTTCACCTACGAAAAAAATGGAACGATCTACGGACACATCGCCATGGTGCACGCCTATCCGTCGTCCTGGGTGATCCACCACTTCTCCGCCAAGCCGCTCGTGAGCCGCATTCCCGGTCTCCTGATCCTGAGGCAGATTATTCATTACCTGAGCGGCTGCTACCGGTTCCGCTCCGCCGGCATCAATTACGTCATGACGTACTACCGCCCGGACAACCAGATCGTCGATAAAATCTTCGGCGGCTTCGCACGGTCCCTGAACAATCCCCGGGGAAGCTCCCTGGACTTGTTTTCCTATCTGCATTTCGACCGGTTTTCTGCAAGCGGCGCTCTGCCCGACGGCTGGGTCATCCGCGAATGCCTGGCCGGTGATTTTCATGCGCTCGACGCCTATTATGCCGCGCATTCCGGCGGGCTCTTGACGGAAGCCTTCGATCTGCAGCAGCATAGCGGCCCGCTCGTGAACAGCTTCCGGCGCGCCGGCTTCCAGAGAGAATGCCGGACCTACTGCCTGTGCCGTGCGGACCGGCCGATCGCCTTTTTCATCGTCAACCGGTCCGATCTCGGCCTCAACCTCTCCGATCTGCTTAACGGCATCACGGTCTTCATCCTGGACGAACAGGCCCTGGCCTGGGAAACCCTTGCCGCGGCGCTCGTCAGACTGGGAATCGTCTATACCACCGATCACATTCCGATCCTGGTGTATCCTGAACGCTATCCGGCCGACCGGGGCGTCCGCGCGGACAAACGCTATCAGCTCTGGATCATGAAAACCAATCCCTACGCGGACGACTACATGGAATACATGCGGCTCAAATTCCGCATCCGTTACGAAAGCGCGGCCCGCTCATGAAAGATATTCCCCTGTACAACAGCATGATCATCAAAACCTATCTGGAGTACCTGGAAAACGAGTATCCGGATCTCAACATCAAGGAACTGCTGGAATACGCGGGCATCGCCAATTACGAAGTGGAGGACAAAGGACACTGGCTCACACAAACGCAGGTCAACCGTTTCCACGAATACATCAGCCGCGTCACGGCCAATCCCGATTTCGCCAAGCAGGCGGGCCGCTACATGGGGTCCCCCAAATCCGCCGTCACCGGAATTCTGCGCCAGTCGGTGGCCGGTTTTCTGTCGCCGGCGATGGCGTACTGGGCCGTCGAAAAAATCGCCCTCCGTCTGAGCCGGCACCTGACTCTCAAGAGCAAGGACCTTTCGGAAAACAAAATGGAACTCATTGCCACCGCCCATCCGGGTGTACAGGAAGAACGCTTCCAGTGCGACAACCGCATCGGCATGTTCGAGGCCGTTTCCCAGATCTTCACCGGCAAATACGCCGTCGTGGAACATCCCGAATGCATGCACCGGGGCGACCGGCACTGCCGCTACATCATCTCCTGGGAATCGCCGGGATCTCTGCTCTGGCAGAGGATCGGATCCTTCGCGCTGGCGCTGTCCGTCCTCGCCTCCTTTTTGTGTCTCTACCTCCTTCCCGTCCACAAGTGGCTGACAACAACGCTCGCGCTGCTGCTTCTCTCCACGGGAATCCTCCTGCTGGCATCCCTTCGCCGCAACCGGGAAATGGCGGCCCATCTGCGGCAGCAGGGCAAAACCTCCGACGACGTCATCGAACAGATCAACCGGCGCTACAACGAATCACAGCTGGTCCAGGAAATCGGCGAGGCCGCCGCCAGCATTCTCGATCCGCAGGAGCTCTTGAATTTCGCCACCGACGCCCTGCACAAACGGCTGTTGTTCGACCGCAGCCTGGTGATGCTGGCCAATGCGGACCGGACCCGCCTCGTTTACGGCGCCGGCCACGGCTATACGCCGCACGAAGAAGCGCTGCTGCGCAACATCTCGTTCAACCTCACCAATCCTCTTTCCCGGGGCTACTTCTACCAGGCCTTCGTCAACCAGAAGCCTTTTCTCGTGGACAGCATGGATCAGTCCGCGGCCAATCTTTCGGAGCGGAGCTACAAACTGATCAAGGACCTGGGCATCAAATCCTTCATCTGCGTGCCGATCGTCTTCAAGGGCAAGACCGAAGGCATCCTCGCGGTGGATATCAGCGACGTCAAGACAAAGCCCACGCAAAGCAACGTCAGCCTGCTGGTCGGCGTCGCCCAGCAGATCGGCGTCAGTCTCAACAACGCCAGGATCCACAAGCAGGTGATGGAAAGCGAGGAACGGTTCCGCAACCTCAGCAACAATTCGCCCGACGTTATTTACCAACTGGACCGCAACGGCGCAGTCACATACGTCAATCCGGCCTGGGCGGAAATCTTCGGGCACAAGCCGGAGGAACTGACCGGGAAAGCCCTTCTTTCCTTTCTGCGCCGCGAGGATCGGAAAGCGTTTGACGACATGCTGCACAACATTCTCCGGGACCACATCCGCGTCCGGGACCAGTACTTCACGCTTTTCAATGAACAGGGGCTGCCGCGCAGCATTTCGCTTTCCGCCGCGCCCGACTGCGACGCCGAAGGATCAGTCATCGGCATCGTGGGGACGATCAAGGACATCTCCCGGCTGCGGGGCATGGAAACACAGCTCCTCCAGGCCTCCAAGATGGAGGCGGTGGGAACCCTGACGGGCGGCATCGCGCACGATTTCAACAATATCATCCAGGCGATCATGGGGTACAATCAGCTGATGATCTCCGGCCGACCCGGCAACCCCGCGGATATGTCCTACCTCTCGAGCATCGACAAGCTCATCGGGCGCGCCCGCGAACTGGTCCGGCAGCTGCTTAGGTTCAGCAAGAAGGACGAACCGCTGGCGCGGATCGTCAATCTCAATGAGGAAATCAAGAGCCTGCAAGGGCTCCTGGCCAAATCCATCCCCAAGATGATCGAAATCCAAAATGATCTGTGCCCGGATGTTTTCCCGGTAAACGCGGATGCGACGCAGATCGGCCAGATCATCATGAATCTGGTCATCAACGCGCGCGACGCCATGGGTGACACCGGCGTGATCACGATCAAAACCGACAACCTGACGCTGCACGACGAAGCCCGCATCGGCGGCTTCGATGTCGCGCCCGGCGAATACGTCCAGCTGTCCGTCGGCGACACGGGGCGCGGCATGACGCCGGACGTCATGCAAAAAATTTTCGAACCCTTTTTCACGACCAAGGAGGCGGGCAAGGGCACGGGACTGGGGCTCTCGGTTGTGTACGGCATCGTCAAGAGCCATAACGGCTTCATCTCCTGTGAAAGCGAAGCCGGCCGGGGCGCCACGTTTCACATCATCCTTCCGGCTTCCCGTATAAAGGCCGGGCAGCCGGCGGCCGAGGAACGGCCGACGTCCGACATCCGCGGCACGGAAAATATTCTGGTGGTGGACGACGAGAAAAACATTCTGGAAACGGTGGAAAACACGCTTGCGCGCTTCGGATACCGGGTGGTGACGGCCGAAAGCGGCGAACAGGCGCTCAAGCGGTATACCCGGCGGCCGTCAGACATCGATCTGGTCATTCTGGACCTGATCATGCCGGGCGGCGGCGGCAGAAAATGCCTTCACGATCTTAAGGAAATCAACCCCCGCGTCAAGGTGCTGATGACCAGCGGGTATGCCGAAAGCCAGGACACGGAAAACCTGTCGGCTGAAGGGGCCGCGGGGTTTCTGCTGAAGCCCTACCGTCCCCAGGACCTGCTGGTTCAGATCCGCAGGATTCTGGACGCGCCGGAAGACTAACCGGACGCGGGCTTGCGGCCGCTCGTCATCAAAAGCGGCGTATAGGTGAATCGCCGCGGATCGTCCAGGTGGCGTACGAAGTCTTCATAAAACCGGGCATACCCTCCCGGATAGCAGGCTTCGATTACATCGTTCACGGCGCTTCCTGCGATTTCGATTTTCTTCATGAGGTTGAATTTGTCGCTTTCCTTCATCGGACCGTAAAACAGATTGTGCGCCGCGAGTTCGACCCGGATGTCTTCCAATCCGGCGTCGTAGAGGAGCGAATACAATTTGCGTCCGATAAAGGTGTCAAAGTCGAACCGCTCGTCCACGGCGCGCATGATTTTTTGCAGCGCGTCCATCGTCGCTTCCGGCAGTTCATGATGAGTCAGACAATTGTAATCCAGATCGAGAAGGCACAGACGCCCTCCCGGCTTCAGACACTCGAGCAGGTTGCGGACGATGGCTCCGGCGGCGCTGCGGTGGTATTCCAGCACAAAGCGCACCCAGATCAGATCAAACGTCCCGAAACGGGTGAGCGGCTCGCGCAGATCGTGCAGCGCAAAGGCAACCCCCCTCTCCCCTCCGTAATGCGCTGCGGCGTAATCGATCCGCTGGGGAGAGTAGTCAACACCCAGCACGCCGCCGCCGGGCACAACCACATCGGCGAGAATGGACGTGGTGATGCCGGCGCCGCATCCCGCATCCAGAACGCGCAGCCCCGGCCCGACGCCGCACCACAGCGCCTGCCGGCGCACGGCGTCCCGGTCCGTTTTCACGTCCAGGCGAATCGCCTCCTCTTCACTTTCCATCAGATAAGCGGTCGCCCGCCGGCTCTTCGCCGATGAGGGGTCCTGCATGAAATCAACTCCCAGCAAGGTATTGAAACAGCCGTTGCTCTCGGCCGCCGGGAAAAGGCGGGGGAAAAAGCAACCCGTTGCCGCGTCATTTGGGGCATCTTTTAACAGATAAAAAACAACCGTGCAAGAAGATTACCGGACGGTCTCCTTCCGGCCCGCGGCCGCCAGCGCGGGCATGCCGTATCCCGGCGCGGCGTTCCGCCGCAGCGCCAGCCAGTCGATATTTTCCGGCTGACCGGCGGATGCCTGCAAAGCCTTTCGAAACGCGTTTCGGGCTGCGGCATAATCGCCCGTCTTCAGGGAATAGACGCCTCGGTGACAGAAAGCAAACGCCTCGAGGGGGGAAGACGACCACTGAGATTTACCGGATTGCACAACGAGAAGGGCGGCCGAGGTCCGGCCGAAACGGATCAGCGCCGCCGTCTTCCGGTCGGCTGCGCTGATCTTTACTTCAGAAAGCCCTGAATGATGCGGTTGACTGCCTGATCGTACGTCAGACCCAGGCTCATCAGCTTCGTCAACTGATCGTTGGCGATTTTGCCGATCGACGCTTCATGGGTCAGCTCAGCGTCGGGATGGCCGGCTTTGAGCGACGGCATGGTTTCGTTGGTCCCGTTGTCCATGATGATCGCATCGCATTCGATATGGCCGAAGCACCGGTTTTGCGCGTCAATCGTCGCGTAAAAGATCTGTTTGGAGTTGCCTTTCATGACCGACCGCGAGATCATGTTGGCGCGGCTGCCCGCGCCTTTCATCACGATGTTGTTGGTGGACACGGCGCTCTGGTCCCCGTCCGTCAGGACCCGTTCCGTAATGAGCAGCATGCTGTCCGGTCCCAGGTCCGCCTCGTTGACCCGATTGGCCTCGTCCACGCCGGCAATCTGCGTCAATTCCATTTCTGCGCGCGCGCCTTCGGCCAAAAACACCCTGGTGGTGGGATTGAGGCTCCGCCGGCCGCGGCCGTCGCCCGAGGCGTAGTGTTTTTCGACGTAGGTCACCTTCGCCCTTTTTCCGACCTGAAACTCGTGAATGCCGGCGTGTCCTTCCGGTTCGGACGAGCCGCAGTGAATGCCGCATCCGGCGACGATGGTCACGTCCGCGTCTTCTCCGATGATGAAGGTATTGTAGACGACATCGTAAAGGCCGGCCTGGCTTAAGATGACGGGAATATGCACCGATTCGTTCTTGGTTCCCGGTTTGACGGTCACCACGATTCCCGTCCCTTCGGCGTTGGATTCAATGTCGATATTGGCCGACACCTGCCGGCTCAGCAGCTTGCCGTTTTTCCGGATATTGTAGGCGCCTTTGGGAAGCCCCTCCAGATCCGCAACGGTTTTCAACAGGGTTTTATCGATAGCATCCAGCATCACGCTCTCCTTCACAACTGTCCCGGTAGGTGCACACGCTCAAATCATCCAGCAGCGGCATGGCGCCCTCGAGGTTTCCGTCATAAACGATCCGGCCGGAATTGATGATCATCACCACGTCCGCCGCCTCCAGAAAGGCCCGGTTATGGCTGACCACGATGGTGGTCGTTTGGCGTTCGGCCAGTTCTTTTTTCAGCAGGCTCACCATCGGACCGATCGTCCACAAATCGATGCCCGTGTCCGGCTCGTCGTAAATGGCCAGCGCGGGATTGGCGGCGATGGTCGTCGCCAGCTCGATTTTCTTGATTTCTCCGCCGGAGAGCCTCGCATCCACCTCTTTATCGAGGAAGGACAGGGGGCAGATGCCCACGCGGCCGAGAATCTCCAGGAGCTTGCGCTCGTCGTCGACGCCCGTGGCGATCGTCAGGAGGTCGCGAAACGTGATGCCCTTGAAGCGCGCCGGCTGCTGAAAGCTGTAAGCGATGCCGGCCTTGGCCCGTTCGGTGATGGAAAGGGGGGAAATGTCCTGCCCCTTAAAAAGGATCGTCCCCTGCGACAGGGGATAGATACCCATGATCAGTTTGGCGAGCGTCGTCTTGCCGCTGCCGTTGGGCCCGGTAATCGCGTAGAATTTCCCTTTTTCGAAGACGTAATCGATGCCGTTGATGATGTTGCGGCGGCCGCCTTCGCGCTCTTCGCTCTCCGGGATGGTAAAGTAGATGTTCTTCAGTTCCAGCATGATTGAAATCTGCCTTTTAAAAATTTTTAATGGCGTTGCTATATGCCGGTTTGCCGCTCCTGTCAATAGGGTGAATGGTGGATGGTGGATGGTGGATGGTGGGCATCACTCTTCTCCGGCGCGGGGAGGATACCCGGTAATGTCGCGGATCTCCTCGTAGAGCGGTTTCAGTTTCCGGTACATCTGCTTGTAGACGCGCTTGTAGAGCTGGTTGTAGATTTTGTGGGTATTGACGTTCGGTTCGAAATACCGTCCGATGTGGGTCATCTCGGCAACCGCTTTCTTGAAAGTGCGATGCAGCTTCAAACCGACCGCCGCGTCGATCGCCGCGCCCAGCCCGGAGGTTTCGTAAATGTGGGACCGCGCCGTCGGCATGCCGAAAATATCAGCGGTGAGCTGCATGGCCGAGTCGCTCTGCGATCCGCCGCCGGACACGCGCAGCTCCGTCATTGCTACGCCACTGCGCTTTTCCTGCCTCTCCTTGCCCTCCCGGAGCGCATAGGCCAGGCCCTCCAGAATTGCGCGGTACAGATGCGCGCGGTTGTGCACGTCGCCGAAACCGATGACGGCGCCCTTGGCCTCCGGCCCCGGCACCTTGATCCCCGGCGACCAGTACGGCTGCAGGATCAGCCCCATGGATCCCGGCGGCACCTGGTGCAGAAGCTTCTCAATCAGCGTTTCCGCGTCCACGCTCTGTTCCTCGGCCAGCTGCTGTTCGATCGGCGCAAACTGCTCCTTGAACCAGCTCACCATCCAGTAGCCCCGGTAGATCTGGATTTCCAGCGAGTAGGCGTCGGGAACGGCCGACGGATAGGGAGGAATGAGCGGAATCGCTTCGATGTACTTGTAGTGCGTCGTATTGATGGTGGCGGTGGTGCCGTAGCTCAGGCAGCCGACGTGCGGCTCCAGACACCCGGCGCCGATCACTTCGCAGGCCTTGTCCGCGGCGGCGGCGATGAGCGGCAGGCCTTCCGGAATGCCGGTGTCGGCGGCCGCCTCTTTCGTGATCTGTCCCAGAACGTCCGCGGGATCGATCAGTTCCGGCAGCATGTCGGGCTCGACCTGCGTCACCTCCCACTTCCAGCTCCACGACGACGCCCAGGTTTTCTTTTTATAATCGAAGGGAATATAACCTACCTGGCAGCCCACCGAATCGACAAAACGTCCGGTCAAGCGATAGGTGAGATAGCCGGACAGAAAAAGAAACTTGTGCGTTTTACGCCAGACCTCGGGCTGATAGCGTTTGATCCAGTTGCTTTCCGCTTCCGCCTGCAGATACGCCACCGTTTCGCTCATCCGCGAAACCTTGAAGGCCAGTCCCCACAATCCGCCCACGGGCTTCAATCCTGGGGTGCGCCGCTGATCCAGCCAGACCATCGCCGGCCGCAGCGGTTTGCCGCTGCGGTCCAGGTTGATCATCGTGGCGCGCTGCGTGGTCAGCGTGACGCCCGCGATTGCTTCCTTCGGCACGGTCGTTTCCTGCCAGAGCATCTGGCAGGCCCGGCACAGCGACTTCCAGTAGTAGTCGACATCCTGCTCCGCCCAGCCCGGCTCGTGGGAAACGTAGGGCTGCATGGGAACGCGGGATTTGTAAAGCAGGCTTCCTTTCAGATCGAAAATCAGGGCCCGGACGGATTGCGTACCGTTGTCAATGCTGAGAATCAAGTCTTTGGTCATCAATCACCTCTGCAAACGCGGATGCGGAAAGGACGCAATCCTTAAGGACGCCTTGTCCTTGCGAGGACCATATCCGGATTCCTCATAGCATTGAATGCAATTTTTTTAAACAGGGTTTGTGATCCGCGGGTTTACGGCGAGCGGCGAAGCGACCGACAAACGAGAATCGGTGCGCTGATATTTAAAGAGCAGGCCATATTGTTGGCCTGCTCTTTAAATCACGATGTTCGGGAAATGCTACTTTTTGGCTGCGGCCTTCTTGACAACTTTTTTCGCGGCGGGTTTCTTGGCGGCGGGTTTCTTAGCAGCAGCCTTCTTGGCAACTTTCTTCACAGCCTTCTTGGCGGCGGGCTTGGCAGCCTTCTTCACTGCTTTCTTGGCCGTTGCTTTCTTCGCGGCGGGTTTTGCAGCCTTCTTTACTGCTTTCTTTGCTGTTGCTGTCATTGGGTTTAGCCTCCTTTTATTGAGTTTACTTTCCTGTTTTGGGGATCGGTCTTTTCTGTTTCATTTCTTTTGTGGCTTAATTTTACTTTATTTTTTTATCGTGGTCAACAAAAACTATAAAAAAACATTCATTTTTTTTATTTTTTTTATTTCTTCAGAAAAAAATTTATTTGCGCGCGTCCGATGAAGACAAAAAAACCGCATTGATTTTTTTCGTCCGCAAGAGGAATGCTCGAGACCACTGAAACCCTTTGCCGGCAAGGCTTTCAGGATGCGCATCGATCAGAGGTAATTTTTCGCGCCGACATAATGACGGGCGTAGTAACCATCGGCAAGAGAATCGACGCCGATTTTTTTTCCGCGCGACGGCGCGTGAATGAATTTCCCGTCGCCGATGTAGATGCCGACATGCGACACTTTGCCGCGCCCTTTCACCCGAAAAAAAACCAGATCGCCTTCCTTGAGGTCCCCGCGATCGATCGATTCTCCCGCGTCGTACTGCGCCGCAGAGTGACGCGGGAGATCGAGCCCGTTGAGTTGATACACCGTCATCGTGAGTCCGCTGCAGTCAAAGCCCGTTTCGGAAGACGAGCCGCCCCACAGATACGGCACACCGATGAAGTCGCGCGCGGTCTGCACCAGTGACCGGCGTAAATACGCCGCGTCGCGCCGGGCCGCCGCATATTCTTCAGGAACGACGATATAGAATTCCTCGATCACGCCGGCCTTCCGGAGCGCGAGCGCCCGCTGTCTGGCCTGCTCCTTGACGGAATAGTTGCCGAAGCGCACCTTGAACAATCCGTCCTTGGCCTTGAAATATGTCGCGTCGAGTCCCTGCGTCTTCAGCTTCTGCGTGAAACGCACGGCGTTTTCCGCCTGCGCGAACGCGCCGGCCTGAATGGTGTATCCCATCATCGCCAGCGCACGCCGGGTCGGCTTGACCGCATCGGGCCGGCCCTTTCCCGCGCATCCTCCGCAGGCGGCAAGCAAAAGCGCCGCCAGGAGAAGGACCGCCGGACCCTGAGCCGCCAATCTTCTTTTTTTCATGATGTGTCTCCCTGTCGCACGGCGTCGTCACCGCGCCCAGCGGGCTTGAACAAACGCCTCCGCTTCTTCCCTGCTGGAAATGCTTCCTTCGAGCTGCTCTTCTTCCAGCGTCCGGAGAATCTCTCCGATTTGTTTTCCCGGCGCATAGCCCATCGCCAACAGATCGTCTCCGGTCAGGAGCCGCGGCGGGTGCAGGGCTTCGCGCTCCAGCGTCCGCAGCTGTTCCCGGCAGAAGTCGTAATCCTCGAGCAGGCCGTGGCAGGCCAGGCAGTCCAGACGATGCAGTTGCAGATGCAGGTCAAAATCCGGCATCCGGAGGAATCGCTTGAGACGCGCGGGACGCATCTTCGTCACGTTCATGAAATCCATGTGCTGCCCGATGAGGCGCGCGACGGTTTCCCGCTGCGCGTTGGAAAAGCGCAGACGCCGCATCAGATCCTCGGCGATCGCCACGCCCCGCCGGACATGACCGTAAAAGTGAATGCCCCGGTCGTCTTCGGTTTTCGCGGCGGGTTTGCCGACGTCGTGCAGGAGCGCGGCCCACGCGAGCGCCGGATTCGTGTGCGGCGCGGTTTCGGAAGACAGGATATCCAGCAGTCGCATCGTGTGTTCCCAGACGTCGCCTTCCGGATGAAAACGCGGCGGCTGCGCCACGCCCCGCATTTGTTCGACTTCCGGCAGAAGGAGGGCCAAAAGCCCGGTTTCGGACAAAAGCTCAAATCCCCGGCGCGCGCCGCCGCGGATGAGAATCTTCTGCAGCTCCTCCGCGATTCTTTCGGCGCTGACGCGGCGGATGTTTTCCGCGGCGGCTGTGATGGCGCGGCGGGTTTCCGGATCGAGTGTAAAATGAAGATTGGCGGCCAGGCGCACCGCGCGCAGGAGGCGCAGATAGTCTTCGCGGAAACGGACGTCCGGATCGCCGATGGCGCGGATGATTTTTTTGGCCAGATCGGCGCGGCCGCCGACGTAGTCGAGAAGATCGCCGCTCTCCGGATCCAGGAACAGGCCGTTCACGGTGAAGTCGCGCCGCAGCGCGTCTTCGCGGGCCGACGCATACTGCACGCGCGACGGCCTGCGCCCGTCTTCATAGACGTCGTCGCTGCGAAAGGTCGCCACCTCGAAGGAGAAGCCCTCGCTTACGACCATCATCACGCCGAAGCGCGCTCCGACGCTCACCGTGCGGTCGAAGAGCGCGGCCACCTCGCCCGGCAGGGCGCCCGTGGCGATGTCATAGTCGCCGGGCGTCACGCCCCGGAGAAAATCGCGCACCGCGCCGCCGACAAAATAGGACTCATGGCCCGCTTTCTGAAGTCGGCTCACAATGCGCCGCGCGGCGGCGTATTTTTTTCCGTTTCGATCGTCCGGTTCCCCGGTCAAGGCTTCTGCTCCCGCGAATTATTTCCTGCCCAGTTTGATTGCGCAGAACTCGCCGCACATGGTGCAGCCTTCTTCATTGGCGCTTTTGCTTTTTTCTAAAAGCGCCACGGTTTTTTCCGGATCGAGGGAGAGAGCGACCTGTCGCTGCCAGTCGAAAGCCTTGCGGGCCTCGGACATTTTTCGGTCGCGCTCTGCGGCGCCGGAAATCCCTTTGGCGATATCGGCGATGTGCCCGGCGATTTTCGCGGCGATCACGCCGTCGCGGACATCGGCCAGCGTGGGTAGCCGCAAATGCTCGGCCGGCGTCACGTAGCAGAGGAAATCCGCCCCCGCAGACGCCGCGATGGCCCCGCCGATGGCGGAGGTAATGTGATCGTAGCCCGGCGCGATGTCCGTGGGCAGCGGCCCCAGGACGTAAAACGGCGCGCCGGCGCAGAGTTTCTTCTGCAGGCGGATGTTGGCCTCGATATCGCGGATCGGCACGTGGCCCGGTCCTTCAATCATCACCTGCACGCCCGCCTCCCGCGCTCGGGCCGCAAGCTGCCCCAGCACGATGAGTTCGTGGATCTGCCCCGAATCCGTCGCATCGGCGATCGCGCCGGGACGCAGGCCGTCGCCGAGGCTCAGCACCATATCATAGCGGCGCGCTATGGACAGCAGCCGGTCGTACTCCTCGTAGAGCGGATTTTCCCGTCCGTTGCAGCGCATCCAGTTGGCCGTCATCGAGCCGCCGCGGCTGACGATGCCCAGAACCCGGCCCTGCTTTTCCACCGTTGCAACGCTGGCGCGCGTCACGCCGCAGTGAACCGTGATAAAATCGACTCCGTCGCGGCCGTTTTCTTCGATCACGTCGAAGAGATCATCGGCCGTCATATCGGCAATGGCCTTCTGCTCGCCAAGCGCCTTTACGGCCGCCTGGTAAATCGGCACCGTGCCTACGGCCACGGTCGTCCGCTCCATCACCGCCTTACGAATTGCGGCCAGGTCGCCGCCGGTGGACAGGTCCATCACCGCGTCCGCGCCCGCCGCTTCGGCGACGCGCATCTTTTCCAGCTCCAGCTCCAGATCGTTGTTATCCCTGGACGTACCGATATTGGCGTTCACCTTCGTGCAAAGTCCCCGGCCGATGGCCAGCGGCTTGATTCCCGCGTGGTTCACGTTCCGGCAAATCACAATGGTTCCCTCGGCCATGCCCTGCCGGATGACCTCCGCGTCAACGCCTTCCTCTGCCGCAGCGGTTTTCATTTCTTCCGAAACAACGCCCCTGCGGGCTTTTTCCAGTTGTGTCATATCTTCCTCCAAATCCTGTAATGCCTTATCTACAAAACGTTTACCGGCCCACGGCCTTTGCCCAGGGCCAGCGAACGCCGAATCGCCCGCGTCATGATCTTCTTGGCCTGCGCCACGGCGCAGGCGACGCTTTTTCCCTCCGCCAGCCCTGCGGCCAGCGCCGACGCAAACGTGCATCCCGTGCCGTGCGTGTGGGGCGTGTCGATCCAGTCCGCTCTGAATTCGCGGTAGGCCCCGCCGTCGTAGAGCACATCCACGCTGCCTGCGCGGCGGCTTTGCGGCAGATGCCCGCCTTTGACAACGACGTTCTGCGCGCCCAGGCGCGCGATGCGCGCCGCCGCCTCTTTCATGGCGGCGACCGACCGGATCTTCATGCCGGCAAGCGCTTCCGCTTCCGGTATGTTCGGCGTCACCACCCGCGCCAGCGGCAACAATTTCCGCACCAGAAGCCGTTGGGCGTTTTCTCCCATCACCCGTCGTCCGCCCTTGGCGATCATCACCGGATCGACGACGACGTTTTTCAGACGGTGGCGGGAAATCATTTCCACCACCGCCGCCACCGACGCGCCGGAGGGCAGCATGCCCGTTTTGACCGCGTCCACGCCGATATCGGCAACGACGGCTTCGATCTGTGCGGCGATGACTTTTGCCGGCACGGGAAAGACCGACTGCACACCGCGCGTGTTTTGTGCAGTAAGCGCGGTGACGGCCGTGACGGCATAAGCGCCGCACGCGGCCACGGCCTTCAGATCGGCCTGAACGCCCGCGCCCGCGCCGGAATCCGACCCGCCCACGCACAACACCACCGCCGGTTTTCTCATGTCAGTCCACCTCCGGAAAAACATCCTTCCGCCAGTAGCGGATCACCAGCAGATGTCCCGCCGCCGCGCGGATGACCGCCCGGGGCGACGTTATAAGATTGCTGATCCCCCGCGATTCGGCTTTGCAAAGCGTTTCCTGAAAAAGTGGATACTGAAATCCCTCCAGCGTAACGCCTGTGGCCTTGGGACAAAGCGCGAGAAGCGACACCAGGCAGCCGGCGGCATTGTCGATAACCGTTTCGGCCTCCGCGACGAACATCTCCCCAAACTCGTCCACGATCCGCGTGAACACCCGGGACTCCCGTCCGCGGATGAGCAAGTGAATATTGGCGAGCGCGTGATCGATCCGGCCGCCCAGTGCGCCCCAGATATCGATGCGGCGGGCGCCGAGCCCGATCGCGTAATCGAGCGCCAGCGCCGTGTCCGTAAAATCCTTGTCGGACGGATACCGGAGGATCTTCACCCCGGCTTGTTCATATTCGACGGCCTGCGCGGACGGCAGGGAATCCATGTCTCCTAAAAGCACGTCGGGCCGGAACCCCGCGCGCCGCAGATGGCGCGCGCCGCCGTCGCAACCGATGAGCAGCCGTCCGGCGATCGCCTCGGTCTGCGTCCGGAAAAAATCCGGATCGCCCAGGCGCCCGCCGCTCACAATCACCGCGTAAGGCTGCATTTCCGCTCCTGAATAAAAAAGCCATACCCCTTCCCCTGAAAGGATATGGCCTGCGTAGCAATTTGAAGGATCGCCATTCCCTACGCCGGCATTACCCGGGTCAGGTTCAAAGGGTATAATCTCAGCCGTTTATCCCGCCCCGGCGGAATTTCCGGCACCCCACGGCCGGAAAAGTAATACATTCAGCATGAAAAAGCAATTTTTTTATCGGATCGGAATTTGTCCGGAAATTATTTTACTTGTGTTATTTTACTTGCTGCATCTTTTTTGATATTCGTTATAATCATCTGCATATTTCTCATGCAAGGGAGGATGTCCCATGAAACGATTCTGGTCGATGCTTCTGGTGGGAGCGTTTCTTTTGTGCGCGGCGCAAACCGCCCGCGCCGACATTTTTGACGTGCCGTGCAGCGTTGCGGCGCTCATCAACGCCATCACGACGGCCAACGCCACGCCGGGCGCGCATACGCTCAATCTGGCCGGCGCCTGCACCTATTCCTTGTCGGCCGTGAACAACGCCGACGCCGCGGGCGACAACGGCCTGCCCCGCATCACGGGCCGGATGACCCTGGCCGGAGGGCCCAACACGATCATCGAGCGGCAGCCGGGGACGCCGGAATTCCGTTTTTTCCAGGTCGAAAACGCCGCGGAGCTGACGCTGCGCCAGTTGACGCTGCGCAACGGGCGCAACGCTGCCGATCCCAAAATCGACGGCGGCGCAGTTTACAACAACGGGGGAACCGTGTCGCTTTCCGGCTGCACACTGGCCAACAACACCGCCGGCTGCGGCGGGGCGATTTTCACCGCAGCCGGAACACTGACCGTTACGGGCAGCCGGTTTTCCGACAACGCCGGCTTCGTCTGCGGCGGCGGCGCCATTCTCGGCGGCGGGATCGTCAACATTTATTCAAGCACGTTTTCGGGAAACCGCGGGGCGGAAGCGGGCGCGGTCGGCGTCTGGGGCCGCCTGACCCTTACCGACTCCAGTTTTTTCAATAATCGCGCACAGAGAGACGCCGATCCCTCCAGCGGCGGCGCCGTCAGCATTCTCACGCGGGACGCCCTGGCCGTCATCACGGGATCGACGTTTCTCTCGAATACAGTCTCGTCCCTGCTCGCCAGGGGCGGCGCCATCGTCACCGAAGGAACGCTGACCGTCATCAATTCGACGTTTTACGCAAATGCCGCCGACGACCGGGGCGGCGCCATCGCCATAGAAGAGGGAAACGTGATCCTCCGACACGTCACGATCTCCGGCAACGGCGCGGCATACGGCGGAGGGGTTTTTGTCGGCGGCGTCCTGCGGCTGGAAAACAGTATTCTCGCGGACAATGAAATCGGAAACAACTGCGGCGTGCTGGGCGGCGCCATTCTCAACGGCGGCGGCAACCTCCGGTATCCTTTCGACGACGACAGCTGCGTGGGCTTTTACGGCAATCCGCGGCTCAAGGCGCCCGCCGACAACGGCGGCGTCACGCCCACCATGGCGCTGGACCGGGCAAGCGATGCGATCGACCGGATCGACGGCGAAAACGGCTGCGGCGTCGGCGTCGAAACAGACCAGCGCGGCGTCAAGAGGCCGCAGCCGGCCTGGGCCCGCTGCGACTGCGGCGCTTATGAAAAACAAACGTACGGACCGTCCGACTTGGATGCCCGCTGTTTCATCGCCACCGCCGCTTTCGGCTCGCCGCTGGATCCGTGCGTGACGGTGCTGCGGACCTTCCGGGACCGCTTCCTGGTCGCCAACGCTTTGGGACGCGCCTTCGTGGCCTGGTACTACGATGCCTCGCCGGCCTGGGCCGCGCGCGTCGCCGGCAGTAAACTTTTAAGACCGGCCGTCCGCGCCGCACTGCTTCCTGTCTCGGCGCTGGCCTGGATTGCGCTTAGCTGGAACTGGCCGGCCACCGGATTTTCAGCGCTTTTGCTTGTCGCATGGATTTGGCGCAAAAGACAGCCCCGGCGCGGGCATAGCGCTCCGGCGTAAGTCCAGCCGGAAGATTCAAGAATGCGCTAGTCTTCTCCGCGGTAAATGCAGCCGGATTCCGGGCTTTCCTGTACGATGATTTTGCAAAGCCCGGGCAGAGCCGGCTTGAGGCGCGGCCAGATCCAGCGGCAGAGGTTTTCCGACGTGGGATTTTCCAGGCCGTCGATGTCGTTGAGATGCTTGTGGTCGAGCTGTTCCAGAACGGGGCTCACGGCGGCGGTAATGTCGGCAAAATCCGTCACCCAGCCCGCGCGGGCGTCGACGATGCCTTGCAGATGAATTTCCACCCTGAACGAATGGCCGTGTATCCTGGCGCACGGGTGGCCGGCCGGAACGCGGGGCAGATAGTGCGCCGCGTCAAACTTGAATACTTTGAAAATTTTCATAAACCTTCCTTAGCGGATTCCCAGCCACTTGTGCGTCTGGAGGCTCAGGCGCCATTGCGGGTGCGCGAGCACATAGTCCAACGTTCGGCAAAGAGCGTCTTCCCGGTCTTTTCCATCCCGCGGCTGCAGGAAAAAATACCGGAAATCCAGCTTGGCGTAGGTCGCGGGGTCCAGTTTTTCCTGCGGATAGACGAGCTTCAGCTCCTGTCCGCTTTTCTGCGCGAGCCGGACGCCGGCCTTGGGGCTCACGCTGAGCCAGTCGATGCCGGCGGGCGCAGCCGTCGTGCCGTTGGTTTCCACGGCGATTTCAAAGCCCGCGTCGCGCAGAACCGAAAGCAGGGCATCATCGACCTGCAGCAGCGGCTCCCCGCCCGTCAGCACCACAAAAAGATGCTTGCGGCCGTCGGGCCAGAAACCGGAAATCCTGTCGGCCAGATCGGCCGCTGTTTCATACGTTCCGCCGGCCGTGCCGTCGGTTCCCGTGAAATCCGTATCGCAGAAGCGACAACGCGCTCCGGACCGGTCTTCTTCCCGGCCCGACCAGAGGTTGCATCCGGAAAACCGGCAGAAGACCGCCGGACGGCCGCTGTGAAAGCCTTCCCCCTGGATCGAGTAAAATATTTCCTTGACCCGATACATCCGCACTGACCGCCTTGTCTTTCGCCGGAAATCGCCCCGATTATTCTCTATCTCTTCTGACTGTACCGGACAGGATCCTGAAGCCCCGCTTCCCGAAACCCTTTGAGCCGCAGCAGGCAGGAGTCGCACCGGCCGCAGGATGCTCCGTTCGCATCCGGATCGTAGCAGCTGTGGGTCAGGGAATAATCGACGCCCAGTTCGACGCCCCGGCGAATGATCTGGGCCTTGGAGAGGGCGATAAGCGGCGCGTGAATTTTTAAAGCCCCTCTTCCCTCGACGCCGGCCTTGGTCGCCAGGTTCGCCATGCGCTCGTAAGCTTCGATATACTCGAGCCGGCAGTCCGGATAACCGCTGTAGTCGAGCGCGTTCACGCCGATGAAGATGTCGGACGATCCGATCACCTCCGCCCAGGCCAGCGCGTAGGACAGAAAGATGGTGTTTCTCGCCGGCACATAGGTAACGGGAATGGCCTTGGGAAGCTCCTCGACCGCGCCGTGCTTGGGAACGGCGATGTCCGCCGTCAGCGCCGATCCGCCGATCAGGCGCAAATCGATGTCCACCGTCAGATGCCGGACGACCCCTTCGCGCAGGGCAATGCGCCCGGCTGCGTCAAGCTCGATGCTGTGGCGCTGGCCGTAGCGGAAACTCAAAGCGTACAGGGAAAATCCGCGCTGCCCGGCGATGGCCAGCACGGTCGCCGAATCCACGCCGCCGGAAAGCAGCACCACGGCCTTCTTTTTTTCTATGTCGGAGCGTTCGGTCATGTAAAACGTGTTTAGCAGATTTTCCGAAAATTCACCCGGCCTATTTTGCCTGGGCGCCGAGACGAAACAACGTCCGGGTATTTTCCGACGCGGTTCGGGCGACATCTTCCCAGTCCCGGTCTTTGATCCGGGCGACCTTCTTTGCCGTATGCACGATAAAGGCGGGCTCGTTTCTTTGGCCGCGATGCGGAACGGGCGCCAGGTAAGGGCAGTCCGTCTCCAACAGGAGCCGTTCGAGCGGCGCCTGACGGACGACTTCGCGCAGGGTGTGGGATTTTTCAAAGGTCACCACGCCGGGAACGGAAAGGTAAAATCCGAGATCGAGGCACTGCCGGGCCATCGTCCAGTCGCCCGAAAAACAGTGGAAAACGCCCCGGCGGATTCCGGATGCCCTGATCAGGGCCAGCGTTTCTTCATGCGCCTCCCGGTCGTGAATCACCACCGGCAGGTTCAGCTCGCCGGCCAGTTCCAGCTGCCGGGCAAACATGTCGGTTTGCTGCTTTCGCGGCGACAGGTTCCGGAAAAAATCCAGACCGATTTCACCGTAGGCGACGACTTTCGGGTCCGCGGCCAGCGCCTTCAGTTCATCGAGCGCGTGCTCGCCGGCCGCGTCCGCGTCGTGGGGGTGAATCCCGACCGTCGCGTAAATGTTTTCGTAGCGGCGGGCAAGAGACACTGCTTTACGGCTCAGGACCGGGCTGGTTCCCACTGTGATGATACACTCCACCCCCGCCAGCCCGGCCCGTTCGATCACCGCCTCACGGTCGGCGTCGAACGGTTCCATTTCCAGGTGCGCGTGGGAATCAATCAGCATAACACTCATTTTTCATGCAGTTGGCATGTAATTTCTTCCGCATTATCAGATACGTCCGGAAGTTTCTTCAACTGATTGGTCAGATCTTTTTCGGACATTTCTCCGGTCAGCAACTTGCGGGAAATGATCCGTCGGTCGATTCTCAGTATTTCGGC
Source organism: Deltaproteobacteria bacterium (assembly GCA_012729055.1). GTDB lineage: Bacteria > Desulfobacterota > Syntrophia > Syntrophales > Smithellaceae > UBA8904. The sequence continues at coordinate 58,978 of JAAYDW010000086.1, read as the reverse complement.
ATTGACTCTCTTGGGCATTGCACTCCTCCTGACACAGCAAGCATAGCTTGTTAAAATTCTTTTTTAAACGTGGCGGACTAGTATTATATTTCGGCGGGCAAATCAAGCCCCGGCGATGATTTTTATCTATCGCGCCGGAAGAAGAGGAAGTTTTATCGTTTGAGCCGGGGATCGGACGCGTCGCGGATGCCTTCCCCCAGCAGATTGTAGCCCACCACCGTGATCAGAATCGCCAGGCCGGGATACAGCGAAAGCCACCAGGCGATGTCGATGTTGTCCTTGCCCGCCGTCAGAATGTTCCCCCAGCTCGGCGTCGGCGGCTGCACGCCGATGCCCAGAAAGCTCAGCGCCGATTCCGTCAGGATCGCGCCGGCGATGCCCAGCGTGGCCGCGACCAGAATGGAAGCCAGCGCGTTGGGCAGGATATGCAGAAAAATGATGCGCGCGTCGCCCGCGCCGATGGCCCGCGCCGCCGTCACAAAATCCCTTTCCCGCAGCGAAATGAAGTCCGCCCGGACCAGGCGCGTCACGCCCATCCAGCCGGTAAGCCCGATGACGATCATGATGTTCCAGATGGAGGGCTCCAGAAAGGCGATCACGGCCAGAATGAGGAAAAACGTCGGAAAGCACAGCATGATGTCCACAAAGCGCATGATGAGCGCATCGATCCAGCCGCCGTAGTAGCCGGCCACCGCTCCCAGAATCGTTCCGATCAGAATGGCCAGGCCCGTGGCGACAAACCCGACCTTGAGCGAGATGCGCGCGCCCCAGATCATCCGCGACAGGACGTCCCGGCCGAGCTGATCCGTGCCGAACCAGTGGCCGGCCGAGGGCGGCGCCAGAACATTTTTGAGATCGATCGCTCCGGGATCGTAAGGCGCGAGAAGCGGCGCGAAAAGCGACACGACAAACAAAAGAGCCACGATGCCGCAGCCCGCGAGCGCCAGCTTGTTGTTATAAAACATCTCCCAGAACGTCATCACGATATCCTTATTCTCGGATCCGCCACGGCATACGACACGTCCGCGATCAGATTGCCCAGAAGCGTCAGCACGGCGCCGATGAGCAAAATGCCCATGACGGTGGGATAGTCGCGCGCCATCACCGACATATAAAACAACTGCCCCATGCCGGGAATCGCAAAAATCGTCTCGAAAATGACGCTGCCGCCGATCAGCCCCGGAATGGACAGGCCCAGGATGGTGATCGCGGGCAAAAGCGCATTGCGCAGCGCGTGCTTGTAAATCACCTGCCGTTCGCTGAGACCCTTGGCGCGCGCCGTGAGGATGTAATCCTGGCGGATCACCTCCAGCATGTTGGCCCGCATGTAGCGGGAGAGCCCCGCCAGGCCGCCGAAGGCGGAGATGAACACCGGCAGAACCAGATGCCCGGCCAGATCGACCAGTTGCCCCCACGTACTCAAGTACTCATAGTTGAGAGACCGCAGTCCGGAAATCGGCAGCCAGCCCAGTTGGATGCCGAAAAAAATCATCAAAAGCAGCGCCAGCCAGAACGTCGGCACGGCAAAGCCTACAAACACGACCACCGCCGTCACCTTGTCGAAAAGCGAATCCTGGTACACCGCCGACAAAACGCCGATCGGCACGGCGACCGCGATAATAATCAGCAAAGACAAAAGATTGATGAGAATTGTGATCGGCAGGCGTTCGAGAATCTTGTCGGCCACCGGCCGGTGATCGGAGGAAAAAGACGTTCCCAGATCGCCGCGGGTGAGCTTTTTGAGCCACGACACGTACTGAACATGCAGCGGCTTGTCCAGCTCGTAGAGACTCAGGAGACGCTCTTTCATTTCCGCGGAGGCTTTCGGGTTCATCTGCGTCTGCAGGTCCGTGGGTTTGCCCGGCGCCAGATGCATGACCGCGAAGCAAATGACTGTGATGCCCAGCAGAAGCGGGATCATGAAAAGGATTCTTTTAATCAGATATCGCGTCATATCCCTCTTTCCGATCCGTTCAATCCTGCCCGTCCAGCAGCTTCAGGAATTCCATCTTCCGTAAATTTTCGAGCGACCGCCACAGGTGGTCCTGGGCGTGCGCCTCCAGCGTGATGGTCGGCTTGCGCCTCTGCGCTTTCAGAGCAGAGGCCAGCTTGGCAAAAGGAAACGTGGCTTCGCCCACCGGCAGGTGTTCGTCAAACCGGCCGGAATTGTCATGCAGATGCAAATGGCCGATGTAGGGCCCGATCTGTTCCATCCATTCATCGAGCGGCGTCCGGGAAAAAACGTTGAAATGTCCCGAATCGAAACAAAAGCACAAGTGGTCGCAGGAAAGGATCTCGAAGAGCCGCCGGAGGATGTCCGGCTTCTTTTCGTACACGTTTTCCAGCGCAATCACCGTTCCCACCTCGCGCGCCGTCCGAAGCACGTCCGACCAGAACCGGACGCTGTTTTCCAGCCACAGGTCGTCGCAGGCCACATAGTAGCGGTCGTCGAAGGACGGGTGGCAAACCATCTTCAGCGGCCGAAAAATCGGCGCCAGGGCCAGCGCCTGCGCAATCCGCTCCTGGCTGACCCTGCGGATCCGCTCATCGAGCGCGCCGGGCCGCAAATCGACAAACGGGCCGTGAAAGGTTACCCTGAGCCCCGCATCCCGGATCCGGCCGGCGATTTCCCGGCATTCATCCTCGCGGATGGCTTCGAGCGCGTAATGGCTGAAATAAATCTCCGGGTTGATTTTGTGCTCCAGGATCATCGGCAGATATTGGGGCAGCAACTGATAGGGCATATGCGCGTGAACTCTTGCGATAACGTCAAGCATGGCCAATCCTTTATCAATGAATAGGGACCGTTGATTTACCATAGACGTTTTTTTTTCACAACTCCCGCAAGTCGGCCCGGTGTTTAAAATACGATATTGTCAACTTTTTTCATTTATGACATAGAAACGGCGAAGCAGGGAAAGGTTGCGATCTTTCCCGCCAACAAGGAGGTCCCTTTGGCCGTTAAAAAGAATGAATCGGCGCAGCGGCTTTTGCTGTGCATCAATGCGGTGCTGCAGAAAAAAGCAAAAAATATTGTCGCGCTAAATGTGCGGGAGATTTCATCGTTCACGGATTATCTGCTGATTTGCTCCGGGGCGACCGACCGGCAGGTGCAGGCCATTTCCGGCGCCGTCCAGGAATATCTGAAAAAGGAAGGCATCCGGCCGCTCGGCGTGGAAGGAGAAGCCAACGCCGAATGGGTGCTCCTGGACTATGACGATGTGGTGATCTCTGTTTTTCAGGAGTCGGCCCGCTCCTTTTACGGTCTGGAAGCCCTGTGGGACGCGCCGCGGATGGAGATCGACGAAAACGCCACCGAAATCAAGAAGCTCTCCAAGGACATGGTTTGAGTCTTCGTGACTTTGTTTTTGAAATATCCGATGTGCTGTTTCCGCCTCTGTGTCTTTCCTGCCGGCGGGTGGTCGAAGGCGTCCCTCCCCCGGTCTTTTGCGCCGATTGCCTCGGCCGGATTTCGTTTTTAAGCGGCAGCCGCTGCCCGGTTTGCGGTGTCCTCTTTCCGGATTCGCCCGCCGGCGACCACCTGTGCGGCGACTGCCTGGCGTCCCCGCCTTTTTTCAGCCGGGCGCGCGCCGCAGTCGTTTATCAAGGAATTCTTTCCGACGCCATCCACCGGTTCAAATACGGCCGCGACATTCCGACGGGCGGCGCCCTGGCCCGCTTTCTCGCCGACTGCCCTTTTGACGATCTGGACTGGCGCCGCTGCGACGCCATCCTCCCCGTCCCCCTGCACAAAAAACGTCTGCGCGAAAGGGGCTTTAATCAGTCGCTTTTGCTGGCGCGGGCCCTGGGCAAAAAACACGGTGTTGCCGTTGATTTTTCCTTGCTAAAAAGGCGCAAATTTACTTTAACGCAGACAGGGCTTTCCCGACAGGAGCGGGAAAAGAATATTAAAGGAGCGTTCGAGGCATCCCGAGCCGGGCAAATCGCGGACAAAAACCTGATTGTAGTTGACGATGTCTATACGACGGGGGCGACCGTCAATGAATGCGCGAGAATTCTGAAACACAACGGCGCGGCGGACGTGGCGGTCGTCACGCTGGCCCGGGTTCTGTAGAAAGACAGCGCCTGAGTCTGCTGGAAAATCAGAGGAGATTTCATGAATAAGATTCTGGATAGAACCGCGCTTCGGGAAACGCTCGACGTCCTGCGCAAGGAAGGGAAAAAGATCGCTTTCACCAACGGCTGCTTCGACATTCTGCACGTCGGCCACGTGCGTTACCTGCAGGAGGCGCGCAAAACCGCCGATGTGCTGGTCCTGGGGCTGAACAGCGATTCGTCGGTCCGGGCCATCAAAGGGGAAAAAAGGCCGCTGGTGACGGAAAGCGAGCGGGCGGAGGTGCTGGCCGCCCTGGAATGTATTGATTTCGTAACGATCTTTCCGGAGCTGACCCCGCTGGACCTGATCTGCTTTCTGAAACCGGACATCCTGATTAAAGGAGGGGACTGGCCGGAAGACCAGGTGGTCGGAGGCAAGGAAATCCGCGAGTGGGGCGGTCATGTTACGATCGTTCCGGAGGTGGCCGGCAAATCGACCACCAATATCGTGGAGAAGGTTCTCTCCGTGTACCGGACGGAAAAATAATCGTCAGATTAAAATCTTACATGCCGTTGTCCGGCCCCGAACCGGTTTTCCGGGCCGCTCATTTTTTTGCTTTACAAACATAGGACCATTAGGTAAAAGGGCCCAATATCGAGATCATATTGAAAAGGAGTGGCGGCCTTGGAAAAACAAACGACGTTGAAGCCGGAAAAGCTGGAAGCATTCCGCAAACTGCTGACACAGAAAATCAATGAATTACTGAGTGAAGCGGGAAAGACGGTTTCGGAAATGACCAGCAGCAAGGAAAATTTCCCCGATCCCAACGATCGGGCCTCGCTGGAATCCGACCGCAATTTCGAGCTCCGAATCCGCGACCGGGAACGCAAGCTGATCGTCAAAATGCAGGAGGCCATCAAGCGCATCGATGACGGCACCTACGGCATCTGCGAATCCTGCGGCGGACCGATTTCCGAAAAAAGACTGCTCGCACGGCCGGTCACGACCGAATGCATCGACTGCAAAACCAAGCAGGAAAAAATCGAGAAGCTCAAGGGCGAATAGGCGTGGACAGCGACCGAACAAAAGCCCCGCAAGCCGGGGCTTTTTTATTGGCCGTTCGACGTCCGGCATTTATTTTTCGACACAAAGATGATAATCAACTGCCATGTACGCAGAGGTCGCCCTCAATATTCCGGCCGGCAAACTCTTCACCTATGCCGTCCCGGAAAACCTTGCTTCCGCCACCGCCGTCGGTAAAAGGGTTTTTGTCCCTTTCGGCCGCCGCCGGCGCACGGGATTTATCGTCGCCCTGACGAAGGACGCCCCGCCCGCCGATGTCAAGCCACTCGGGGAAATTCTCGATGAAGAGCCGCTTTTCGGCAAAGACGATCTGAAATTCTATTCGTGGATCGCCGATTACTTCCTCTACCCCCTCGGAAAAACACTGGCCGAACTGCTTCCTTCCGGATGGGAGAAAAAGGATCTGCTGTGGGTGACTCCCGCGCCTGCGCCGCCGGGCGCCCGTCCGACGCCCGCCCAGAAAAAACTCCTTGATTTCCTTGCCGAGCATCCGCGCGGTCTTTCCCTGGGCGATCTGATCCGCCACTCCGGCCTTCCCAACGCGGCCGCGGTGCTGCGCAGCCTGCGAATCGCGTGTTTTGTGAATGTAACCGCCCGGGAAAAAAAGTCGCTCGGCATCCGCACGCAAAAAATTCTCGGTCTTTCCGGGGATGCCGACCTGTCCCGGCTGACGCCGCGCCAGCAGACCGTCGTCGATTACCTGAAAGAGGCGGGTCCGACGGAACTTACGGCCCTGATGTCCGCCACCGGCGCTTCGCCTTCCGTCGTAAAAAAAATTCTGGAAAAGGGCGTCGCTCTCGTCCACAACGAGGAAGTCATCCGCAAGGTTTCGCTCACCACCCGCCTGGAATCCCCCCGCGGGAATCTGCTGCTCAACGACGAACAGGAAAAGGTCCTAGGAGAGATCCGCCGCTTCACGGACGACGGAAAGTTTCACTGCGCCCTGCTCCACGGCGTCACCGGCAGCGGCAAAACGGAAGTGTACCTCTGTGCGATCGAACATGTCTGGAAGACGGGCGGAGCGGCGATTTATCTGGTTCCGGAAATATCGCTCACCCCGCAGCTCATCGCCCGGATCGCCGGACGCTTCGACTCCGATAAAATCGCCGTCATCCACAGCGGCATTCCTGAAAGCGTCCGCTACGACCAGTGGCGCGAAATCCGTCGCGGAAGGATTTCGCTGGTAATCGGCGCCCGCTCCGCGCTCTTTGCCCCCGTGCCGAATCTGAGACTGCTGATCGTCGACGAGGAGCACGACGGTTCCTACAAGCAGGACGAGCGGCTGTGCTACTCCGCGCGCGATCTGGCCGTCGTCAAAGCCAAGCTGTGCAACGCCGCCTGCGTCCTGGGATCGGCCACGCCGGGCGTGCGCACCTTCTACAACGCCCGGACGGGAAAATACGCCCATCTGGAGCTGACGCGGCGGGTTAACGACCGGCCCCTGCCCCGGATGGAAATCGTCGATATGAAACTGCAGAAAGAAAGCGCCGGCAAGGCGCCGGTTCTTTCCGACAAGCTGGCCGCGGCCATCGCCGAAACGCTCGCCCGGAAAGAGCAGGCTCTTCTTTTTCTGAACCGGCGGGGCTTCGATACGTTTCTGGTTTGCGGCGACTGCGGTTCGCCGATGACCTGCCCCAACTGCGCCGTCGCTTTGAAAAGCCATCCGGCGGAAAACCTGGTCAAATGCCACTACTGCGATTTCAGCCGCCGGGCCGTGCCGCTGTGTTCCAAATGCGGCGGCAACCGGATTCTCAACTACGGCGCCGGCACGCAGAAACTGGAAGCCGAGCTCGCCCTCCGGTTTCCCCGGGCGCGCATCCGCCGGATGGACGCCGACACGACGGCGCGCAAAGGCGAGCAGGAAAAAATGCTCGCCGCCCTGGAACGCAATGAAATCGACATTCTGGTGGGAACGCAGATGATCACCAAGGGGCATGACTTCCCCTTCATCACGCTGGTGGGCGTCATTTCTGCGGACACGTCGCTCAACATGCCGGATTTCCGCGCCGCGGAAAAAACCTTCCAGATGCTCACGCAGGTGGCGGGCCGCGGCGGACGGGGCGACGCGGCGGGCCGCGTCGTTATTCAGACCTTCAATCCGGACCACTATGTTTTGCGGCACGCGCGCAACCACGACTACCTGTCGTTTTATCAGGAGGAAACCGAATTCCGCCGGGCGCTCGCCTATCCGCCCTTCAGCCGCCTCATCGCCCTGCGCCTGTCATCGACGCGGGAAGGCCTTCTGTTCCAGACTGCGAAGGAGCTGGGCTGCGACGCCCGGGCGCTTGCCGCGGAAGCCGGCGGCGCCGTGGAAATCATCGGCCCCGCCGGATCGCCGCTGTCGAAAATCCGCGGCGAACACCGCATGCAGATGCTGATCAAGGGAAACGACGGCCGGCGGATGCGCGCGCTTGCCGCCGCGCTCCAGGAACGGCACGCGACGAGCACCGTGAAAATCGCGGTCGACGTCGATCCGGACAACTTCATGTAGAGTTGCGCGTTCGCACCTGCAGGGCCGAAAAGAAATTGACGACGGCAATCGCCGCGCCCAGCAGAAATACGTACTGGTAACCCAGCGCGACCCAGATGATCCCGCCGGACAAAGCCACCGCGATGGAAAAGATATGGTCGATGGTTACGCCCATCGTCAGGGTCTGCGTGACGTCCTCGGGCCGAACGGCGATTTTCTGCAGGTAGGTCGCCCGGGCCATGCCCGTCGACAGCAAAAGCTGGTCCGCGATAAAGCAGGCCGACGCGACCACCAGCGCCGTCGCTTCCGAAAACCATTCACGGGAGTATCCGTAGCCCACGCAGACGAACACGAGCAGCGCCGCTTCCCCCGCAAGGACGATCCTTTCCCCCAACCGGTCGATCGCCCGGCCCACCAGAGGTTTGAAGAAAATGCCGATGACGCCGCCCACGGTCAGAAGCGTCGCCAGCATTTGCGTTTTCTGGGAGAATACGGTCACCAGCACCCAGGGCGCGAACGTCAGGAAGATCTGCTTGCGCGTGCCGTATAAAATGTTGAGCCAGTAAAACAGGCGGTATTCCCGGCGCAGTTGAAACCTGGCGCGGGCCGTGTCGGGCTGATTCTTGCGCATGCCGAACAGGAGAGCGGCCGCCGCGAGAAATCCGAAAAAGGCGACTCCATAGGATATCGAAAAAGTGACGTGAAAGAATTTGAAGCCCAAAAAGACGGAAAAGCTGCCCAGAATCATCGCCACGTTGGCTGTGGCCGCAAACTGTCCCAGCCGCCGTCCTTCCCGTCCCTTGACGGCCAGTTCCATGCCGATGCTTGCATTGAGCGGAAGGAAAAGATGCTGACCGACGCTGAACATGAACAGCCAGACCAGCATCACCGAAAATCCGGACGACGCGAAGCCGATAAGCAGAATGCCGAACGCGCAGAGCAGATTCGCCAGAACCGCCAGGCGGCGCGAACACAGAAAAAAGAAAAGCGCCGAGAAAAAAACGACCAGGAAGCCCGGAAGCTCCCGGGGCAGCTCGAGCAAGCCGCGCTGCCAGTCGCTGATGCTGAACGTTTCGCTGAGGAAGTTGTTGAACGTGGAATCGACGATGCTCTGCGAAAAGCCGAACACGAACGTGGCGGCCAGAAACAGACGGAAATCGCGCGGTAAAAGAGAAAGTTTATGGCGAATGCGCTCTAAAATAATGACGGTCCTGCCGACGATAAAAAATACGGACGCGCGGCTTTCGGCAAATGAAAAACGGCAGCGGGCATCCCGTCTGCCGTTTTGTCATCTGATCCGGCAAGTACGCTAGACGGCCTGGCAACTTTCCAGCCGAATGCGGTCCTGGTAATACTGCGTGATCTCATAGACGGCGTAGTCGATAAGGAGCATGATCCGCATGACGGAGTCGATCGCCTGGTGGTGTTCGATGGCGTTGATGAAGATCGCCTGGAATTCCGCGTACAGCCACATGTGGCGGCGCATCATGTTGAGCGCATAGATGGCTTCATGCAGTGGAATGCCGCTTTCAAAGCAGGTCCTTGCGTAGTGCATGAAGAATTCCTGCGCCTTCTCGTAACGGTTGGGCGCCACCAGCATGTTCCGAAGCTGGCTGTAAAATTTCACCGCCTGAATAACCAGCCTCTCGTCGGGAATATCCCGGTAATGAGCCGTTCTCTTGTTTTTCTTGACGTCGACCGCCCACTGCGCGGCGATTTCATCTATATTGGCTTCCAGCACATCCAGCAGTTTAATGGATTCGACCATGGCACTTCTCTCCTTTCTCCAAAGTGAAACGAACAGGGAAACGGACTGTGTCGTTACTTAGCCTTATTTTTCATCAGGTCCTGATATTCCTTGGTAACCTCGTACGCGGCGTAATCGAACAGAAGGATCGTCCGGCTCAACGTGTCCAGCGCCTGACGCTGGTCAATGCCGGAGCTGAAAATGGTTTGAAATTCTGCGTACAGCCAGATGTGTCTTCGAAGCAGAATCAGCGCATAAACGGCTTCGTCCATGGGAATCCCCATCGCAAAGCTTTCCTGGGCATAAGTGCGAAAGTATTTCAATGTGTTTTCGCTGATCTTGTCTTCAGCGAACATCTTACTGAAGTTCTGATAAAATTTCACACCCTGGTTGATGATCCGTTCCTCATCCAGTTCCTTGTACTTCTTTGTCCTGGCATTGTTCTGGACATCCATGGCCCAGCGCCTGGCCATTTTCTCTGCGTGCTGCTCTGCCAGCTCCACATATTTAATGGCGTAAGTTTTCATGCGTCATCTCCTTTCCGTTTGCAAACGATTGATTCTGCATCCCACGTTCACGTTGTGCGCAGCTCTTGCGAAGTTGAAATCAATATAAAGCAGGACATCCGAAATGACAATAAAAATTATCGTAAAAACCATCGGTCAGACTAGTTCTTGACACCCCCGGGCGAATTCCATATAGATGTTTCCAAAAACCGAGGATGGAACGCGATGAATCCCCCCCGCATCCTGTTTATGGGAACTCCCGAATTTGCCCTGCCCGCGCTCGCGGCGCTCAGCCGCAGCGCGTATCCGGTCTGCGCCGTCGTCACGCAGCCGGATCGCCCCGCGGGGCGGGGGCAAAAGGAAGCCGCTCCGCCGGTCAAAACGCTCGCGCTTTCCCTCGGCCTGCCGGTTTTGCAGCCCGTCCGGATCAAGGATTCCGCTTTTCTGGAAACGCTTCGCGCTCTGGCGCCCGACATGATTGTTGTGGCGGCATTCGGCCAACTGCTGCCCAAAGCGCTTCTCGATTTTCCGCCCTGCGGATGCCTCAACATTCACCCGTCGCTGCTGCCCAAGTACCGAGGCGCCGCGCCGCTTCACTGGAGCATCATCAGGGGGGAAACGACAACCGGCGTCACCGTCATGCTGATGGATGAAGGCATGGATTCCGGCGACATTCTCCTGCAGGAAGAAACGCCGCTCGGCCCCGCCGAAACGTTCGGCGAACTGCACGATCGTCTGGCCCGGATGGGCGCAGGGCTTTTGATCGCGACGATCGAACAGGTGATGTCCGGCGCGGTCCGCCGGCAAAAACAGGACGCCTCCCTCGTCACCTTTGCTCCCCGCCTGACCCGGGAGACGGGAAAGATCGCCTGGAACAATCGGGTGGCCGACATTGTCAATCTTATCCGCGGACTGAGCCCCGCCCCCGCGGCTTACACCGCCCTGGACGGACAGACGCTGAAAATATTTACGGCGCAAGGCCGGCCGGGGGCGGTATGCGAGCCGCCGGGTTTTGTCGGCGCGCCGGCGGACGGAGGACTGCCCGTGGCGGCGGCCGACGGCCATGTCCTTTTGAAAGACGTTCAACTGGCCGGAAAGAAAAGAATGCCGATCGGCGTTTTTTTAAGGGGCTACCGCCTGAAAGAAAACAGCGTATTGGGCTGACGGCCCCTGAATACGCGGCGATCGACTGTCTCAACGCCGGACACCGGGATCAACGTGAAAAAAACAATTCGCCATCGGGCAGTGGACATTTTAAGCGAGGTCGGGAAAAGCCGGGCTTTTGCCGGAGATCTGCTCGACACGGCGCTCGAAGAACGGCATCTCTCGGGAACGGCGGACGGACGGCTGCTCACGCATCTGGTGTACGGCGTTTTGCGCATGCAGGGACGACTGGACCGGATCCTCGCGGCGTTTTACCGCGGCAACTACGACGGGATGGAAGAGGATATCCGCAACATCCTGCGCGTGGGCCTCTACCAGCTTCTTTTCAGCGACCGTCTGCCGGCCTTTGCGGTCGTGGACGAGGCGGTCAAAACCGCCAAGCGTAAAAGCCCGGCGGCCGGCGGACTCGTGAACGCCGTTTTAAGAAGCTATCTGCGCAACCCCGGCGGCGCTTCCTATCCCTGCCGCGAAAGCCATCCGGACGAATATCTGGCAGCCTTTCATTCCCACCCGCTGTGGCTGGTGAAGCGGTGGCGCGACGCTTTCGGCACAACGGAAACCGAAGCCCTCTGCCGGGCCGACAATGATGTGCCTCCGGTGACGCTGCGCGCCAACACGCTCAAGATTTCCCGCGACGATCTGGCGCAAACGCTCGCCCGTGCGGATTTTCCAAGCGAACCTGGCCGCTATTCCCCCGACGGGCTCATCCTCTCCGATCCCCCCCGGCCCGTTCAGAAAACAACTTTCTTTTCCGAAGGGCTCTTCCGGCTTCAGGACGAGGCGGCGCAGTTGGCGGGCTATCTCGTCGGACCGCAGGCGGGAGAAAGCATTCTGGACGCCTGCGCGGGCAGCGGCGGCAAGACCGCACACCTGGCGGCCCTGATGGAAAACCGCGGAAGGATCGTGGCCATGGACCGCGACAAAACCAAAATCGCCCGGTTGAGGAGGGACATGCTCCGGCTCGGCGTCTCCATCGTCGAAACGGTTGAGGCCGATCTGAACGGACCGCTTTCCGCCGCCTGGCGGGAAAAATTCGACTGCGTCCTGGTGGACGCTCCCTGCTCCGGCACCGGCACGCTCAGGCGCAATCCGGAAATCCGGTGGCGGCTTTCGGCCTCCGAGCCGGAGCGGCTCGCCGAAATCCAGCTTGCAATTCTGCACAACGCCGCGGCCGCTGTGCGCAAAGGCGGTCGCCTGGTTTACTGCACCTGTTCGCTTTTGGCCTGCGAAAACGACGGCGTCATCCGCCGATTTCTGAAAGACCACCCGCAGTTTTCCGTTGCGCCCCCTTCCGCGTCCGTCCCGGAGGGCCTCCAGGACAGCCGCGGATTTTTCCGGACGTACCCTCACCGGCATGGGCTGGACGGCTTTTTCGGCTCGGTCTTGCTGGGCCGGATTTGATTTGACGAATTCGCCCCAATCATGCTAGCGTACGTGCTCATTATTTTTTTGAGGAGCGGTTATGTTTTTACAACAGATGCAGGTCGGCCACATGGCGGTTTTTGCCTATCTGGTGGGAGATCCCGTCACCGGCGACGCGCTCGTCATCGACCCGGCCGACAATGTTCACGAGATTCTCGCAACGGCGGCAAAGAACAACCTGCGCATTAATTACATCGTCAACACCCACGGCCACGTGGATCACATCGGCGGCAACGCCCAGATGAAAAAACTCACCGGCGCCAAAATCATCATCCACGAGGACGACGCCTTCATGCTCACCTCGACGCCGGCCGCCATGCTGCGCATGTTCGGCGCGACGCAGTCGCCGCCGGCAGACATCCTGGCTTCCGACGGCCAGGTCATTTCCGCAGGCAACGTCGAGCTCAAGGTGATCTCCACCCCCGGACATTCGCCCGGCGGGATGTGCCTGTACACGCCCGGTTACGTTTTCACCGGCGACACGCTCTTTGTGGAAGCGGTGGGCCGCACCGATCTGCCCGGCGGTTCGTGGCAGACCATGTATGACGCCATCAAGAATCGTCTTTTCACCCTTCCGGATGAAACCAAGGTGTTGCCCGGCCATAACTACGGCCGGACGCCGACGTCCACCATCGGACACGAAAAAAAATACAATCCCTCGGTTCGCTAAAGGAGCAGACGATCCATGACGCAGAGTATTTCCCGGACGAATTTTCCAAAGCTGAAATTTTTAAGCCGCGGCAAGGTCCGCGATCTGTACGCGGTGAAGGACGCCCTGCTCCTGGTCGCCACCGACCGGATTTCAGCTTTCGACGTAATCATGCCCAACCCGATTCCGGGCAAGGGGATCATCCTCAATAAGATGTCTTCTTTCTGGTTCGGGCAGATGGAAGACCTCATCGGCAACCACATCATTTCCACGGACGCCGCCGATTTCCCTCCGGAATGCGCGCCCTACGTTGAGCTTCTGCAAGGCCGCAGCATGCTGGTCAAAAAGGCGCGGCCGCTGCCGGTGGAATGCATCGTGCGGGGATATCTGTCCGGCTCCGGCTGGAACGACTATCGCCACAACGCGACCGTCTCCGGCGTCAAGCTGCCCGAGGGGCTCCGGGAATCCGCCCGCCTGCCGCAGCCGATCTTCACGCCGACCACCAAGGCGCCGGAAGGAAAGCATGATTCGCCGATCAGCCGCGCCGAAATGGAAGATCTGATCGGCAGCGATCTCACCGACAGGATTATCCGGACGTCGCTTACCATTTACGAGCGGGCGGCGTCCATCGCGCGCCGGGCCGGCATCATCATCGCCGACACGAAAATGGAATTCGGCCTTCTCGGCAAAGAACTCATTCTGATCGACGAGCTGCTGACGCCCGACTCGTCGCGTTTCTGGCCGGCCGACGATTACGAGGAAGGCCGGGCGCAAAAAAGCTTCGACAAGCAGTTTTTGCGCGACTATCTTTTGTCCATCCACTGGAATCAGAAACCGCCCGCGCCGGAGTTGCCGCCGGACATCATCGACAAAACCCGGGCCAAATACGAGGAAGCCTTTCGGCGTCTCGTAAAATAATTTCATCCCGGCCCATTGACAGCATCGAAACCGTTATTACATTACGCCGTGTTCATCCGCACGGCGTCATTATTTTGAGGAGGCATTCCTTGGGCACCAACAAACTGCCGGATTACCGTTTAAAACAAAAATTATTATATATCGATAAGACATCTCCCGCGACCCTGATCAGCTACGGGGACATGTACCTGAAAGCGGGCGCGCTTTCCGACGCCCTCGATTTTTACGCCCGGGCAGCGCACCGGGCCGGCCTTGAAAAAATCAAGGCGCTGGCGCTCGAACAAGGCGACGCGTTTCTTTTCCAGGGCGCGGCCAAGGCGCTGGGCATCTCGCTTGCGGCCGCGGACTGGGAAGCGGTCGCCGGCCGGGCGGCCGATCTCGGCAAGTATTTTTTCGCCCGGCGCGCGCTGGAAAAAACAAACAGCACGGAGCTGATAGAAGCGCTTGCGGCTAAGATGAAAGCGGAGGAAGCAAAACAAGGCGCATGACCAAGAGGGACTACTACGAAATTCTGGGCGTCGGCAGAAACGCCACGGACGAGGAACTGAAAAAATGCTACCGGAAGATCGCCATGCAGTGCCATCCCGACCGCAACCCGGGAGACCAGCAGGCGGAAGAGCGGTTCAAGGAAGCAGCCGAAGCTTACGAAGTTTTAAGCGACAGACAAAAGAGGGAAATCTACGACCAGTTCGGCCATGCGGGCCTGAGCAACACCGGATTTCAGGGCTTCGGCGGCTTTGACGACGTTTTTTCCAGCTTCGGCGACATCTTCGAGGACGTCTTCGGATTCGGACGGACACGGGGTCGCGGGCGGGCGCGACAGGCGGCCCGGGCGGGCGCGGATCTGCGCTATGATCTGAAAATTTCTTTTCTCGACGCCGCGTTCGGCGTCACCACCACGATCGAGCTCGAAAAGCTCTACACCTGTCAGGAATGCCAGGGCGCGGGAGCGGCGGCGGGCACGACGCCTTCCACCTGCCCCACCTGCCACGGCAGAGGCCAGGTGATTCAATCAAGCGGCTTTTTCACCATCAGCTCCACCTGCCCCCACTGCCACGGCCAGGGTAAGATCATCGCCAAACCCTGCTCCGCCTGCCGCGGCACGGGCAAGGAAAGACGGCAAAAGACCGTCGAGCTGAAAATTCCCGCCGGCGTGGAAACCGGCTCCCGGCTGCGCCTGCGCGGCGAAGGAGAAGCGGGCGAACTGGGCGGTCCTCCCGGAGATCTCTACGTTTTTCTGGAAGTGGAGGAGCATGACTTCTTCGTCCGCTCCGACGACGACATTCTCTGCCGCGTCCCCATCAGTTTCGTTCAGGCCGCGCTGGGCGGCACCATCGTCGTGCCGACGCTGGACGACACCGAAAAAATCAAAATCCCCCGGGGCACGCAAAGCGGGCGGTCTTTCCGGCTCAAAGGCAAGGGCATTCCCCATCTGCAGAGCTACGGCCGGGGAGACCAGATCATCGAAGTCTTCGTTGAGGTTCCTACGGAACTCACCCGCAAACAGGAAGATCTGCTTCGGGAATTTGAAAAACACGGCAAATAACCTCCGCATTATCCGGTTGCATTAGCCGGGACAATATGGTTTAAGCGGACATAATTCATGCCTGGGAGGAATCAGAATGCAGAGCCATTCATACCGTCTGATCATTGGCCTGTTCGCACTTTTGCTTTGCTCCGGATGCGCGGCGCTGGTTGTGGGCGGCGCGGCGGTCGGCGCGGGAACGGGCACCTACCTGTATATCAACGGCGAACTGAAAACCGATTATTTCGCATCTTTCGACAAGGTCTGGAACGCGTGTGAAAAAACCGTCGCGGATTTGCGCGGCACGGAGGTGCAGCCCGTAAAAGAAATCGCGCAGGGCAAGATCACCGCAATGATCAACGACGACAAGGTGCAGATCGAGGTCACCTACCGGGGAAAGAATCAGACCTCCGTCGCCATTCGCGTGGGGCTGATCGGCGACAAACAGGCGTCCCAGTTTCTCCACGACAAAATCGCCGAGAACCTGGCTAAATCATGAGCCCGACGCCGCTTTGATGCGGGCCCGGCGATGGCGCCTCCATGAATAAAAAACTCCTGCTCGGCATAGGACTCGGAGTGCTTCTGGTCTGGTTTTCCGTCCGGGGACTCGATTTTCAGCAGACCGTATCCCATCTGAAAAACATTTCCCTGGACTGGGCCGTTGTGTCTTTGTTTTTCATCGTTCTCATGCAGGCGCTGCGCTCCTACCGCTGGGGCGTCATGCTGGAGCCGATGGAAAAGATTCCCCAATTCACACTTTTCGCCGTCACCAGCGTCGGCTTTTTGGCCATCGCCGCCATTCCGGCGCGCATCGGCGAACTGGCCCGGCCTTACCTGATCTCGCAAAAAAGCTCCATCAAGATGTCCTCGGCGCTCGGGACAGTCGTCGTGGAGCGCGTGCTCGACAGCCTCGCGGTGCTGACCGTCACCGTCATCGTCATTGTCTTCCAGGATCTGCCCTCCTGGATGATCAAATCCGGCATCCTCTTCTTCATCCTCACGCTCGCGATGATCGCCTTCATCGTCGGCCTGGTCTGGCAGAGACAGACCGCCGTCGCCGTCATCGATCGGATCCTGAGGCGGCTGCCCGGCCGTCTGGGCGAAAAAGTCAACAGCGTGATCCACCACTTCATCGACGGCTTCCAGATCATCACCAACGTCCGGAGACTGCTGTACCTGCTGTTTTTATCCGCCGTGGTCTGGCTTATCGATGCCGCCGCCATTTATGCCTTGCTTGCCGCGTTCGGCTTTGACCTGCCTCTGCTCGCGGCCTTTGTGGTCATGGTCATCCTCATCGCGGGAATCGCCATTCCCACCGCTCCCGGTTTTATCGGCAACTGGCATTACGCCTGCATCCTGGGATTGAGCCTGTTTGGCGTCGCCAAACCGGAGGCTTTTTCCTTCGCTCTGGTCTATCATTTTCTGTCGATGCTTGTGTTGCTTGTCCTGGGCCTGGGTTTTCTGCCCTTCAACAGATTTTCTCTTGCGGATATGACAAGGCAGATGAAGAAACCGGAAACGGAAGCGTAGGGAACGGTCGCGACCGTTCCCTGCATTTCAGTTCTGATCCTTCGTCACGACCTTCAGGGATTTGAGTTTCTTGTGCAGGTTGCTGCGTTCCAGACCAATGGCTTCGGCGGTCCGCGAAATGTTGCCGTCGAACTCTTCGAGCTTTTTTATGATGAACTGACGCTCAAAGTCCAGCCGCGCGTCGCGCAGGGAATCGGCGACCTGGGCCGCCTCCGGCGCCGCGGCGGCCGGCTCGGATTTCATGCTGAGCTCCGGAATATCCTCCGCCCGAATCTCGTTGGACGGCGTCAGAATGATCAGCCGTTCAACGATGTTTTTCAGTTCCCGGACGTTGCCCGGCCAGTCGTGCGCCATGAGCTTTTCGAGAGCGCCGTCGCTCACCGTCTTGAGCGATTGGCCTTCCTTGGCGGCAAAATCCTTCAGAAACCGCTCCACGAGAAACGGAATATCCTCCTTGCGCTCCCGAAGCGGGGGCACCCTCAGCGGGATGACGTGCAGGCGGTAATAGAGATCCTGGCGGAACCGTCCGGCTTCCATTTCTTTTTCCAGGTCCTTGTTGGTCGCGGCCAGCACCCGCACGTCCATGTCGATCACCTTGTTGCCGCCGACCCGCTCGAACTTCTTTTCCTGCAGAATGCGCAGAATCTTCGCCTGCGCCTTGAGGCTCATGTCCGCCACTTCATCGAGAAAGATGGTGCCCTCGTGGGCCAGATCGAATTTGCCGCGCTTCTTTTCGGTGGCGCCCGTAAAAGCGCCCTTCTCATGGCCGAACAGTTCGCTCTCGATCAGTTCCTCGGGAATCGCCGCGCAGTTGACTTCCACAATCGGCTTGTGGGACCGGCGACTCAGGTGGTGAATGGACCGGGCCACCAGTTCCTTGCCCGTTCCGTTTTCGCCCATGACCAGGATCCAGGCGTTGGTCGGCGCGACAATGCCGATCATTTCCTTGAGTTCGGTGATCGCCGCACTGCTGCCGGTCAACTCGAACTGGTGAGACACTTTCTGCTTGAGCAGAATATTTTCTTCCTCCAGGCGGACCACGTTGAGCGCGTTGCCGACCAGGATGATGACTTTATCGAGCGACAGGGGTTTCTCGATGAAGTCGAAAGCGCCGAGCTTCGTCGCCTTGACCGCCGTTTCGATGGTGCCGTGGCCGGACATCATGATGATGAGCACGTTCGGATGGGCGGCATGGATGGCCTTGAGCGTTTCCAGTCCGTCGATGCCGGGAAGCCAGATATCCAGGAGCACCAGCTGCGGCATTTCTTCGGCTACGATTTTGATCGCCTCTTCGCCGCTCGACGCCGTCAGCACCTGGTAGCCTTCGTCCTCCAGAATCGCCTTCAGCGACTGGCAAATCGCGATTTCGTCGTCGACGACAAGAATGGTTTCGTTCATAAAAAATCCGCTCCGCCTTGCTGCATTCTCTATAAATTAAACTTCCTGAACGGGCAACTGAAAAGATACGATCGTTCCCGTCGGATAGTTGTCGTTAATGCTGACCTGGCCTTTGTGGTCCGAGATGATCGAGCTGACAATCGCGAGCCCCAGTCCGGTTCCCGCTTTCTTGGTTGAAAAATACGGCTCGAAAACTTTCCGTTTGTAGCTGGCCGGCACGCCCGCCCCGTCGTCGGCGACCGCCACGGTCACTTTCCGGTGCGCCTCGTCGTAGCGGATGATGACGCCGATATGGCCTTCTTTCCGGTTGATGGACGCGACGGCGTTGTCCAGCAGGTTGACCATGACGCGGTTGATCTGCTCGGCGTCCAGGTTGAACCGGGGAAGATTTTCCGCCGGGCTGAATTCAAAGGCAATGTCTTTGTGCGCATCCACGAACAGCGTCACCGCCTCGGCCACCACGGCGTTGAGATCGTTGGGCGCAAGCAACGTCACGGGCATGCGTGCGTAGCGCGAAAACTCGTTGACGAGATTCTTGAGCACGTCCACCTGGTCGATAATCGTCTGCGTGCATTCGCGGAAAACCGATCCTTCCTCGCCCAGTTTGTCGCCGTACTTGCGCTGCAGGCGCTGGGCGGACAGCTGAACGGGAGTGAGCGGATTCTTGATCTCGTGGGCCATGCGCCGGGCCACTTCCCGCCAGGCCGCGGCGCGTTCCGCCTTCTGCAGCTCGGTCAGATCTTCAAACACGACGACGATGCCGGAGTCGTTGCCTTCTTCATCCTCGATGGTCGTAAGCGTGAGCAGCACGGTCAGGGCCTTTTCCTGGAGCATGAATTCCAGCTGTTTGACCAGGATGCGCTCGTTGTTGTCCTTCATCTCCTGCAGAAACGAATCCACCAGCGTCAGGTGTTCCTCGTGCAAAAGCTCCCGGTAGTTGCGAAACAGAAACGGGGCGGCGTCGATTCCGAACATCGTTTCGGCCGCGCGGTTGATGGTGGTGATCATGTCGTTTTTATCCACGGAAATGACGCCGGCGGACACATTGCGCAAAACAGCCGCCATGTATTTGCGGCGTTCTTCCAGGGAGACGTTGGCTTCGATCAGGCTGGTCTTGCTCTTTTGCAGATCGTCCGTCATGGAATTGAAGGACTTGACCAGGAGCCCGATTTCATCATCCGCGTCGATCTGGATGCGGCTGTCCAGATCGCCCTGCGTAATCCGGTTGGTCGCCGACACCAGATCCTGAATCGGGTTGGTGATGCTTTTGGAGAGCGACAGACCAAACCATGTCGCCAGGAAGATGATCACCAGCGTCACGATCGACAGCGTGAGCAGGTACGTCAGCTTGATCGGGTTTTTTAAAAGCTTGATCTGCCCGTACTGTTCGGATGCGTTGGCGATGTCGCGCAGCTTGTCCACGAATCCCTGGGGGATGACATAGCTCACGGTGATCCGCCCGATGACTTCCGTCCCAACGGCATAGGAAAAAACCGGCGCAACGCCGACCATCACTTCTCCAAAGGCAGTCGGACTGACCGTGGAGACTTCCTTACCGGAATAAATATCCTCCAGCATTTTGGGAGAAAGCACGACGGGATTGAGCGGCGGAAAGCTTTCGTCGGCAAACACGAGATTCTCGCCCTTGAAATCGAAATAGGCTTCCACCCGGGCGTTTCTCAAACTCTTCTGGCGCTGCGTGAGAAAGCGGTTCAGGTATTCCGTCATCTCCGTTTCATAAAGGCGGTTTTTCGTGATATCCACGCTGATCTGGCGCGCGTTGAACTTGGCCAGATCCTCGCCCTGCGTGTAATACACCTGCGCCACTTCCAGCGACCGGCTGAGCGCGTCGCCGATTTTGATGTTGAACCACAGCTCGATGGAGTACGAAAGAAAATTAATCGCAAATAAAAAAAGCAGGATGGTCGGCACCAGCGACAAACCGACAAAGGCAGCCACCAGCTTGGTGCGCAGCTTGGAGCCGATAATGCCTTTGCGGCGCTCGGAAAACAGCTTGAAGACGTTGCGCACGATGAGAAAGATCAAAAGCAGAATCAGGATAATGTCGATGCTGGTCAGGCCGTAAACAAGAATGCTGGCCGAGATCGGCAGCTCCTTGCGGGCGGAAAGCTGACTGGCCGCGAGGGTAAAGACAATCGCCAGAAAGCCGACCACCAGCATGATAATGAGTTCGCGGCGGCGTTTCCTTAATTCCCTCTCGTCAAGGTAGACTTTCCTGGATCTTCTTTTAATCTTCATCGGCAACTTTCCCGCGGATGCGGAAACGGACGTTTAATGCGAAAATCTCATCTTATATAAAGGCGTCTCGAAATCCCACAGGGAGACGAAGAACAGAACGTATTCCATGCTGAAAGGCAGCCGCACCTTGTCCATCTTTACCCGGACTTCGACGTAATAGTTGTTTCCCCGGACCAGGGAGGAAATGGGAATTACAATGATGCCGCTTAAATCCGCCATCGCTTTTTGCGCGCTTTCGAAATCCGGCAGCACAACCGGCTGCGTCATGCCGTTGGTGGTGATCGAAAAGGTTTTTTTCAGATTGTCATACTTGATGGTGCGCTTGATTTCCTTGCCGACGATGTGCTTGTCCCACACATAGGAGCGCTCCCGGTAAACGTCCAGATGCAGCGTAAACACGGCGGGAACGCCGGCCAGAATGGCGGACTCCATTTCCTTTTTAAAGCAGTCCACGAGCCGCGCGTACAACAAGACGTTTTGCGTATTGCTGGTAATGAGCAGGTCCACCATCCGGGGATTGATGTCGGCCCTTGCCGCAACCGGCGCAGAAACAGCCGCCACCGCCACGAACAACACAACGCAAAAAGCCCTACGCCAGAAAACAAAACGATTTTTCATACAGTCATTTTCTTCCTTGGAAAATTCGGGCCGGATGCTCCGCGGCGTCGTCTTACGGAATCCGTCAATCACGATCCACCGGCCGCCGGCTTGCTTCTGCGAAAAAGCGCCTGCGTCTCCGCCCGATGTTTTAATGAGGCATCTTAGGTAAGCCTGTGATAAAAATCAAGGTTAATTTGGAAGGCTTTACGGAAAAGGAAATGCCGCAGAACGATTACAGTTGCGCGGCATCCAGAATGGTAAAGGACGGAATCTTGCAGGACATGGCCCGGGCGGACGAGGCCCGATCGTCGTCCGAAAGAATTTCCCAGGCATTTTCATGCCGCATCAGCTCCCGAAGCAGGAGGTTGTTGAGGCGGTGGCCGGATTTGTACGCCACGAAATGCCCGATAATCGGCATGCCCAGCAAGAACAGATCGCCGATCGCGTCGAGGATCTTGTGACGGACAAATTCATCGGGCATGCGCAGACCCTCTTTATTGATGATTTTTTCGTCGTCGAGAATGATCACGTTGTCGAGCGAACCGCCGAGCCCCAGTCCCTTGGCCTGCAGAAATTCAACTTCCCTCAGAAATCCGAACGTCCGCGCCCGGCAGATGCTGTCCTCGTAATTGCGGTCGGAAAAGACAACGCTGTAGGACTGCGTGCCGATCGACCGATGGGCGAAATCGATCTCGTAGGTAATCTTGAACTCATCGGAAGGAAGCAGCATGGCGCTCCCTTCTCCTTCTTTCACGGAAACCGGCTTGGTGACGAGCAGCATCTTTTTCGACTTCCCCTGAATCCGCGTTCCGGCTTCCTTGAGCATGCGGACAAAAGGCTGCGCGCTGCCGTCCATGATGGGCACTTCAAAAGAATCCAGTTCAATGACGGCATTATCCAGGCCCATGCCGCTGAACGCCGATAAGATATGCTCCACCGTGGAAACGGTTACACCGTCATGGCGCAGCGACGTTGCGAGCGTCGTGTCGCAAACGTTTTCAAAATCGGCGGGAATCGGTTTGGCATTCGGCAGGTCCTTGCGGACGAAGATAACGCCGGTATCCACCGGGGCGGGTTTTATCGCCATATTCACCTTGCGCCCGGTATGCAAACCGATGCTGGCACAGGTGATTTCTCTTTTTAATGTTCGTTGCAAATGCATAGTTAACCTTGTATCGACAAATCTGGTGATGATTTGAGCAAGATCCATACCAGATGCCGCAAAGAAACACAAATTGGAAATGCCTTTGTATTTATTGAGTAAATTGAAAAAGTTCCCTTTTGCCCGCAGAATTTAGCATGGCCGGATTGTGTTTAAAACAACACACCGTCTTTCTCCGGAAGCCACGATTGCGCAAAGGCGAGTTACCTGAAATATCGGTCTTTTTCGCTGTAAATGCAGCCGCAGTAGGGTTGGCGGTACATCCCCAGTTCGCGGGAGATGCCGACGCCTTCCGTCCAGCCCTGCCGGAAATCCGAATAAAAGAATTCAATTCCGAGCCGGCGGCCCAGCGATTCGCCGATTTCCCGGATCAGGTCGTGCTTCTGATAGCGGCTGTAAAGCAGCGTAGAGGTGAAACCGTCGTATCCGCCGTTTTTGGCCTCTTCGGCCGTAAAGCGCAGACGGTCCGTGAGGCAGTAGGCGCAACGCTCCCCGGGCCGGGCGGACACCTGACGCAGAAACTCCTCCAGGAGATAGCCGTCCGGCCAGATCACCTTCAAAAATATTTTTTCCGCATAGGCCTGGAGGGTCTGCCGGCGGCGCTGATATTCCAGATACGGATGGATGTTGGGATTGTAAAACAGACCGGTCACGTCATGGCCGTGCGTCCTCAGTTCCTTGAGCGGATAAATCGCGCAGGGTCCGCAGCAGATGTGCAGAAGCAGGTTCATGATAAAACAACTCCCTGATTAAAACAGTTCCTTCTGGGCGCCGGACGCCGCAAGTCCAAAATGCTGATAGGCCCTGGCGCAGGCCATCCGCCCCCGCGCCGTTCTCTGCAGGTAGCCTTCCTGGATCAGGTAAGGCTCGTAAACATCCTCGATCGTGACCCGCTCCTCGCCGATCGCCGCCGCGAGGCTTTCCACGCCGACCGGCCCGCCGTTGAATTTCTCGATCAGCGTCAAAAGCAGTTTGCGGTCCATCTGATCAAAACCCTTGGAATCGACCTCGAACGCATCGAGCGCCGCGCGGGCGATTTCCCCGTCAATCGTCCCGTCGCCTTTCACCTCCGCGTAATCGCGGACGCGCTTGAGCAGGCGGTTGGCGATCCGCGGCGTTCCGCGCGCGCGATGGGCCAGTTCGGCCGCCCCGTCCGCCGTCAGGCTCACGCCCAGAATAGAGGCGGAGCGGGCAAGGATCACGGCCAGCTCCTCTGGCGAATAGAATTCCAGACGGAAGTGCATGCCGAAGCGATCGCGCAGCGGCGAGGTGAGCGATCCGGCGCGGGTCGTCGCGCCCACCAGCGTAAATTTCGGAATGTCGAGTTTCATCGAGCGGGCCGACGGCCCCTGCCCGATCAGAATATCTATGTGGAAATCTTCCATGGCCGGGTAGAGAATTTCCTCGACGACGTGCGAAAGGCGGTGAATCTCGTCGATAAACAGCACCTCGTGTTCGTGCATGTTTGTGAGAATCGCCGCCAGATCGCCGGGGCGTTCGATGACAGGACCCGACGTGACCTTGATGTCCACATCCAGTTCCCGGGCGATGATATAGGCGAGCGTCGTCTTACCCAGCCCCGGCGGCCCGTAAAGGAGAACATGATCGAGCGACTCGCGCCGTTTGCGGGCGGCCGCGATAAAGATCGACAGGTTGCTCTTGACCTTGTCCTGGCCGATATAATCGACGAGCTTCGGCGGACGCAGCGAGTTTTCCAGCATCCCTTCGTCTTCGGCGCAAACCGGATTGATCAGCGGATTTTTTCCATGTAGGTCCATCGTTTTTTACCTGAAACCGGCCGGAATTACCCCGCCAGAATTTTCAACGCCTTCTTCAGGAGCTGGTCCATCGCCGGCTCGTCCTGGGCATCGCGGATGACCCGGTCCAGGGCGTCCCGGGCCGCATTGGCCTTATACCCCAAATTGACCAGGGCGGAAAGAACATCTTCGCGCAGCGCTTCGCTCTCTTTTCGTCTGGCGTCGGCGCCCGCCACGGTATCCGCCGCCATTTTTTTCGCGGCCTTTTCCTTCAGCTCCAGAATCAGCCGTTCGGCCATTTTCCGGCCGATGCCGGGGATGGCCACCAGCCTGGCGACCTCGCCGCCCGAAATCGCCGCGAGGAGTTCTTCCGACGAAATGCCCGAAAGAATATTCATGGCGACCTTCGGACCGATGCCGCTTACGGAAATCATCATCTGGAACAAATCGCGCTCCTGCAGCGTGTAAAAGCCGAACAGGTTGATGGCGTCCTCCTTCACGGAGGTGTAAATATGCAGCGTCACCGCTTCGCCCGCTTCCGGCAGTTCGTAAAACGTCGTAAGCGGAATGAAGACCCGATACCCGACGCCC
The DNA here is from genome assembly GCA_012729055.1 of Deltaproteobacteria bacterium. GTDB lineage: Bacteria > Desulfobacterota > Syntrophia > Syntrophales > Smithellaceae > UBA8904. The sequence continues at coordinate 34,140 of JAAYDW010000086.1, read as the reverse complement.
TGCGCATCCACGACAATATGGGAAATGCCTTTGTAGGCGATTTTACCGGAAAGCAGTGCGATCATCTAAACGGTTTGCTCCTTCTGGAAGTTGGCCTGGCAAATGGCGGCGGCCAGGGCGTCCGCCGCGTCCGCCGGTGGAATCGCTTCGAGTTTCAGGATCGCTTTCACCATGGTCTGCACCTGCCGCTTTTCGGCCCGCCCGTACCCGACCACCGCTTTTTTGATCTCCAGCGGCGAATATTCGTACACCGGCAGCCCCCGGTCGGCGCAGGTGAAAATGACCACGCCCCGGACCTGGGCCTGGCGGATCAGGCTGCGGACGTTTTTGCCGTAAAAGATATTCTCCAGAGCGACCGCCTGCGGATGCGCCTCGGCAATGACGTCGCCGAGCCTGCGGGAAATATCGGTCAACACTTCGGACAGGAGGGAATCCTTCCGGGGTTTGATCTCTCCGTGAACGACATGACGCAGGTAATTGCCGTCTTTGTCAATCACGCCGTAGCCGGTCACATGAGAACCGGGATCGATGCCTAGGATTCGCAAGATGTTTTACTTTCGCCCACAGTCATTTGCCGGTCTAACTCAGCTTCTCCATCACATCTTCATCGATGTCGAAATTGGAATACACGTTCTGAACGTCGTCGTTGTCCTCGAGCTTTTCCATCAGTTTCAGCATGGATTCGGCCTTGCCCGCCTCCAGCTTGACGGTGTTTGACGGAATCATGCTGATGCGCGCTTCGAGGTGCTTGATGCCCTTGGCGTCGATGGCCTTCTTCACCGCTTCAAACGCGGCGGGCTCCGTGATCACTTCGTATTCCGAATCTTCCGTTTTGACGTCCTCTGCGCCGGCGTCGAGCGCCAGCTCCATCAGCGTGTCTTCGTCAATCGCTTTCCTGTCGATGACGATGCTGCCCTTTTTGGCGAACATCCAGGCCACACAGCCGTTTTCACCGAGATTCCCGCCGTGCTTGGAAAAGATGTGGCGGATTTCCGCCACGGTCCGGTTCTTGTTGTCCGTCATAATTTCCACGATCACCGCCGCTCCGCCGGGGCCGTACCCTTCGTAGGTGTATTCTTCATAATTGGCCGCGCCGTCTCCGCCGCCGGCGCCCTTCTTGATCGCCCGTTCGATATTGTCCTTGGGCATGTTTTCTTCCTTGGCCGCCATGACCGCCTGCCTCAAACGGGCATTGCCTTCAATATCGCCTCCACCCAGGCGCGCCGCCAGCGTGATTTCCTTGATGATTTTGGTAAATATTTTACCGCGTTTGGCGTCTATCGCCCCTTTTTTTCTTTTGATGGTGCTCCATTTGGAATGGCCCGACATATGTTCTCTCCTGAAAAAAAGATAACTTGCATATTTTTTTGCCTTCTAGCATAAGGCGATAAGCTTGTAAAGTTAATTACCTATTCAACCCGGAGGTTTTGATTCATGAAGTCCTACCGCGAGGAATTATGGTTCGACATTCCCCGGCGCCGGGCGCTCGCCAACATCACGGACAAGGTTTCCGCCGCGCTCAAAAAGAGCGGCATCCGCGAGGGCCTGGTCCTGGTGAACGCCATGCACATCACGGCTTCGGTCTTTATCAACGACGACGAACCGGGGCTGCACGCGGACTACGAAGACTGGCTCGAGCGGCTGGCGCCGCATGAGCCGGTCTCGTTTTACCGGCACAACCGCACCGGCGAAGACAACGGCGACGCGCACCTGAAACGGCAGATCATGGGGCGGGAAGTCGTCGTCGCCGTGACGGACGGCAAACTGGATTTCGGACCTTGGGAGCAGATTTTCTACGGCGAGTTCGACGGCGGGCGGCGCAAACGGGTGCTGGTGAAAATCATCGGGGAGTGAGAGCGCCGGCCTCCGGTTCCACGCGCTGATGAGCGAAGCGGCAAATGGCGCCGGCGCGTTTGATTTACGGACTCCCCTTCACGACGTTGGGAAGGTCTTTGGCCCCGAGGTAAAAGACGACCATCTTCACGGGCACATCTCCGGGATTCACGCCGTTGTGGCGAAGTTTCATCACTTCGACAAACGCATCCCCGGCTTTGAAATCGACCGTTTTTCCGCCTTCGACAGACACCCTGATGCCGCCGGAAAGCACATAGGCGTAAACCGCTATCGGATGGCTGTGCCAACCGGTTTCCGCGCCGGGGGCGATTTCGATGATCATCACGGTCACCTGCGGGTTCTCCAGGTCCACATAGTCGATGGGGTCTCCGTTGCTCATTTTGTCCGTCTGCAGAATCACTGTCGCCCTGGCGCCCGGCTTGTAATCCGCCGCTTCGCCCGCCAGGGGCCAAAGCAGCAGCAGCACCGCCATCCAGACGAAATGTTTCATGATTGATTCCTCTTTTCCTTTCCGCGCATTTTCGCGCGTCTGTTCACCGCTGACTTCGTCCCAGCAGAGCAGCCCGGGAAAGCGGCACGGATGGCTTTTCCAGCAGTTTGAAGCCGGCCTTTTGCGCCGCGGCGGTTTCACCGGCAAATTGTGAACGGGAAACATGAAGCTTGGGCTCTGCCAGAAGCAAGCGCCCCGCCGGTTTCAGGGCGGCGCGCAGCTGCCGGAAGAACCTTTCTGTCTCAGGGACTTCATGAACCATCCAGAAGGCCAGAATAAAATCCACCGGCTCTCCCGCATAAATTTCGTCGGGGGCGGACAGGTGAAGCACAATCCGGTCGCGCACGCCCGCGCGTCCGGCGCGCGTTGCAATGCCGCGAAGCATTGTTTCCTGGATGTCGGCGGCAATGACCCGGCCTCCGGCGCCGACGCGCTTTGCCGCCGGAATTGTAAAATAACCGATCCCCGGCCCGACATCCAGCACCGTATCCCCCTGTCCGACATAGGGACCGATGATTCGGTCCGGATCCTGGACCAGACGCCGCAGACCGTTATCAAAGGTGAAGCAAAGCCGGCGGGGGCACAGCCCGTGCTTGCGGAAAAAAATCATATCGGCCAGTTTACTCACGGCGCATCCTGTCGGGTTCGTTCTTTCGCCCGAAAATCAGGCGACGGCCAGCCCTCTGGCTCTCAGGTAGTCTTTAACGTCCTGAATCCGGAGCAGGCGGAAATGAAAAACGGACGCCGCAAGCAAAATCGACGCGCCGCCGGCGACGGCCGCTTCGTAAAAGTCTTCCAGCTTTCCCGCGCCGCCGGACGCCACGACCGGCACGCTGACGGCGGATGAAATCGCCCGGGTAAACGGAATGTCGTAGCCCGCTTTGGTGCCGTCTCCATCCATGCTGGTGGGCAAAATCACGCCCGCGCCCAGCTCCTGGCAGGTTTTCGCCCAGGCGATTGCGTCTTTCGCGATGGGCAGCGTGCCGCCGGAAACCACCAGTTCAAAGCCCGACGGCATGGCCGCGTTTCTTTTGGCGTCGATCGCCACGGTGATTTTTTCCGCGCCGAATTTCGCCGCAGCCAGTTTCACGAGCTCCGGATTTTTCACGGCGGCGCTGTTCATGGACACCTTGCCCGCGCCCGCGTCGAGCACCATTTCGATATCTTCCAGCGAGGCGATGCCGCCGCCGACGGTGAGCGGAATGCGGATGACGGAAGAGACTTTTCTGACCCACTCCAGGCGGGTCTTGCGGTTTTCGAGCGTGGCGGCAATGTCCAGCATCGCCAGTTCATCCGCTCCTTCGGCCTGATAAAAAGAGGCGTTTTCCACCGGATCGCCGGCTTCCCGGATATCGACGAAATGCACCCCTTTCACCACCCTTCCGTTTTTCATATCCAGACAGGGCATGATCCTGATCGGCTCCATCAAATAATCTCCTTTCGAACCTGTAGATTTGATTGGCTCTGCCTCAGAGCCGTTCCGCTTTTTAAACCGAACTTTTTAAATTTACAACCGAAATGTGCAACCTTCAAACGCCGCCGGAACTTTTTTGTTCTTTTTTTCATTACCGCTTGAAACGCCGGGCATTTTCGTTTAAACATCTGTGCACGCTATTCCATTATTAAAAAGGAGCCGCCGCCATGAAAATGAAAGAAATCAAAGCCAGCACCATGAATGTGGAGAAATTTATCGACGATAAAATCCGGGATATCCGCAACGCCGTGGGCGACGGCCTCGCCGTCAACGCGCTCTCGGGCGGCGTGGACTCCTGCGTCGTCACCGCCCTGGGACACAAGGCGCTGGGCAGCCGCCTGAAAACCTACATGATCGACAACGGCATCATGCGGGAAGGCGAACCGGCAAAAGTGGCGGCCGCTTTCAAGAAGCTGGGCATCACGGTAGAGGTCATCGACGCGTCAAAAGCCTTTTTTGCCGCGCTTAAGGGACTGACCGATCCCGAGGAAAAAAGAGAAGCCATCACGCAAACCTTTTACAAAAACGTTTTCGGCAAGCTCGTCGTCAAAAGCAAAGCCCAATATCTTCTGCAGGGCACCATCCTCACCGACGTGGACGAAACCGTCGCCGGCATCAAACGCCAGCACAACGTCTTCGAACAGCTGGGCATCGATCCGCAAAAAGCGTTCGGCTACAAGATTCTGGAGCCGCTCATCGAACTGCGCAAGGACGGCGTGCGCAAAGTCGGCGCCGGTCTGGGCCTGCCTTCCACAATGTTCGACCGGATCCCCTTTCCGGGACCGGCGCTCGCCGCCCGCGTGATCGGAGAGGTCACACCCGCGAGGGTCGCCCTGGTAAGGAACGCCACGGCCATCACCGAAGCGGCGCTCAAGGGCACGAAGGCGTTCCAGTACCTGGCGATCCTGCATGAAGACCGCGTCACCGGCATGCGCGACGGAAAGCGCGTCTTCGGCAACCAGATCGAAATCCGCTCCTGGGACAGCACCGACGCGCGCAAGGCAAAGCCCTCCCGGCTGTCCTTCGACGTGCTCGAAAAGATCGCCGCAAAGATCACGAAAGAGATTCCCGAAGTCGTCAGCGTCACCTACAACATCACTTCCAAGCCGACCTCCACCATCGAAGCCATTTAAGGCTTTCGGCCCGGCGGGATATTCTTCCCGCCGGGCCGGCAGAGGAGCGCCATGAACGAAAAACCTTCCTGCGGCCCGTTGCAGGGCATCCGCATTCTCGATCTCACCCGGCTTTACCCCGGCCCCCTGGGCGCGATGCTGCTTGCCGACATGGGCGCCGACGTCATCAAGATCGAAGACGTCAACGCCCCGGACTACATGCGCTACTATCCGCCTTACCTGGAAAAGGAATCGGCGGGCTTCCTCGCGGTCAACCGCTCCAAGCGCTCGCTGGCCGTCAATCTCCGCGCGGAAAAGGGCGTCAAAATTTTTCTCGCGCTTTTGCAAACGGCGGACATCGTCATCGAACAATTCCGGCCCGGCGTCCTCGACGGCCTGGGCATCGGCTATACAGCGGCCAAAAACGTCAAGCCAAACATTATTTACGTTTCGATCACCGGCTACGGCCAGGACGGCCCATACGCCGCCCAGGCGGCGCACGACATCAATTTTATCGGCTACGCCGGCATTCTGGCGTCCACCGGCGCCGCGTCCACCGGCCCCGTTCTTCCCGCGCCGCAGCTGGGCGACGTGGCGGGAGGGGCCTACATGTCCGTGATCGCCTGCCTGTCCGCGCTCTGGGCCAGGGAAAAAACCGGACAGGGGCAACAGGTGGACGTGTCCATGCTCGACGGCGTCCTGCCGCTCATGACGCTGCAGATGGCGCATTATCAGGCGACAAAGCTCAACATGGGGCCCGGCGAACAGCCCCTCTCCGGCGGCCTGGCCTGCTATGGCGTGTATGCCTGCGCCGACGGCCGGTATGTCGCCCTGGGACTTCTGGAGGAAAAATTCTGGAAGCTCTTCTGCGCGCTGGTCCAGCGCCCCGACTGGCTGGACAAGCACCTGGTGATGGGAGAAGAAGCGGAGAGCCTGCGCCGGGAAATGGCTGCGCTTTTCCGGACGAAGCCCCGGGACGAATGGATCGCGGCGGCAAAAGACCTGGATGTCTGCCTGACGCCCGTTTGCGACCTCGCGGAGCTGGAAAACGATCCGCACCTCCTCGCGCGCCGGATGATTTACGAAGAGCAGCACCCCGTCTGCGGCAACATCAAGAGCGTCGGCGTTCCGCTGAAGTTCTCGGCCACGCCCGCCAAGCCCGCCGGACCGGCGCCGGCGCTGGGACGGGATACCAAAGCCGTTCTGGAGGAAATCGGCTATGACGCCCGCGACATCGCGGCGCTGTGCCGGGAAGGCATCGTCGTCGTTTCCGATCCCGGTTGACGGACAGCGTTTTGCTGCCCGGCCTTTCTTACACGCAAAAAAGGGAGGAACGGGTCGTCCCGTTCCTCCCTGATGCATTTCGTAAGAACTGAATCTGCGCGTCTAGCGTTTCAGATAGTAAACCGGGTTCGTCCCGCCGCCCACAGCGGCCTGAACCACGAGCTTTTCAAATTCTTTCTGGGTTTGCGGCCACCAGACATAAAGAACGGATGGATCGGACTTACCCCGGGTGACGGTCTGCACGGAGGCCATGATGAGCATGCGCCCCGCATCGGTTACGCCGTAAGCCGCATTGGGATATTTATCGCCCATCATAGGCGGATCGAGCGCCTTGGGGAAGGCGGCCCGGATTTTATATACGTCATCCACGGTGCCGGCGGTGACGATCGCCTTGGCGAGCGCATGCATGCCGGTGTAATTCAGCGCGCATTCCCAGGTCACCATGCGTTTGTATGTCGACGTATATTTTTTGTCGAAGGTCTTGGCGCCGTCAAACGGAATGCTCACGACGCCGGCCGTGCCGATCAGGTCCCCCATGATTTTGGTACCCTTGAGCAGCACGGCGATGTAATCCTGCTTGGCCTGATCGACCAGCATAAAGCCGCCCTTGTAGCCCATGCTTCTGGCTTGTTCGATGACCAGCGCCGTGGTGGCGGAAGGTCCGCCGATCAGCATGACGTCCGGCTTGGTGGCAATCGCGGCGGCCAGCTGGGAGGAAAAGTCGGTTTCCGTGTAATAATTGGCCGGCTTGTCCGCCGTGATTACGCCGCCTCTCTTTTGATAGTATTCCTTGAAGCCGGTCCGCCACTCATCGCCGTAAGCCCCGAGCGTGACCACCATGGCGCATTTTTTCCAGCCTTTTTTCAGTGCCCATTCCGCAAAAACCTGAACGTAGGTGGTGAAGGTAACTGTCGTGTCAATCATCAGCTTATTGTCGAGTTCTTCGACCTTGGGAGTGCTGGTATAGGCCATCACAATGAACTCGTTGCCCTTCTCCTGGTTGATTTTCATCATGGGCGCGATGGTGTTGAAAACCCCGTTGAAGACGGCAATAGCCTTGTTCTGCCTGAAACGGCGGGCGTTGTTCACCGCCTGCGTCGGGTCGACCCGGTCATCAAGCTTGTCCAGTCTGAACGAATATTTTTTCCCCTTTACTACAATGCCGCCGGCCGCGTTGAGCTCTTTGACGGCCATATCGACGCCATTAAAAATGTCCTGCCCGTATTCCGCCGCCGGTCCCGAGAGCGGTCCGGTATATCCTATGACAATCTCATCAGCTCGAGTGTTTCCCGTCCAGGACACAACAAAAACAGCGGCAACCATACAAATCAGCATTTTCCAATACTTCATTCTCAGCCCCTCCTTGATTTTATTGATCTCACCTTTTGACATAGGCAAACAAACACCTGTCTGATCTAAAAAAACTTTTTTTGTTTACCTGACGCAAAAAAGAAGACCTGTCAATGACGGAGTGAAGGCTGTCGCTTGGAAAACGTAAAAATTTCAAAGACCTGCCTTTTGATATCAATGAGATCATTGCAGAAATCTTGTGACCGTCATCCTGTAAATATCTGCCGGTCATTTTCAGAAAATGGCGTGGTTGGCGTGCAATCTATCCCATGACAATGCCGCCGTCAATGCTGATGGACTGGCCGGTGATGCTCCTGGCTTCATGGGAGGCCAGATACGCGACCAGACCGGCAATTTCTGCGGCGGTCTGCGGGCGTCGCAGGGGCGTGACGGCCTTGACCCGCGCTTCAAATATTTCCTCAAGGCTCATCCGGGCGTAAGCCGGCTGGATTTCCTTGACCGCCTGCGCCAGCTTTTCCCAGCCCGGCGTGAAGACATAACCGGGACAGACGGCGTTGACGGTGATATTATGGCGCGCCAGCTCTTTGGCCAGCGTTTCCGTGAATCCGATCACGCCGAATTTGGCCGCGCAGTAGGCGGAGAGGAGCTGCTCGCCCTGCTTGCCGGATACGGACGACATGTTGATGATCCGCCCCTGTTTGCGCGGAATCATGATCCGGGCGGCGGCGCGGCAACACAGATAAACGCTGCGTAAATTGAGCTCGATCGTCTGGTCCCAGTCTTCCAGGCTGGACTTTGCCACGAGCGCAATGCCCGAGCCTCCGCCCACGTTGTTGGCCAGAATATCGACGGCGCCGTAAGTCTGAACGGCTTTCTCCATGAGGGCGTCGACGTCTTTCGGATTCGTGGCATCGCAGGCGACGTCCAGCGCGTCTCCGCCCTTGCCTGAAATCGCCCCGACGACTTTTTTTGCCGCCTGCGGATCCAAATCCGCCACCACTACCTTCGCTCCCTCCCCGGCCAGACGCAGTGCGATGGCCTCGCCGATGCCCGATCCTCCGCCTGTAACGACGCTGATCTTACCTTGAATGCCCAGATCCATTTTTTCGCTCCTTCTTAAGTGATTGACGTTTTGCAGAAGCCGCAACCGTTGCCGCCGCCTGCGGCGGTCTGGCCAGACGGTCCAGGATCAGATCGAGGATTTTCTGCAGCCCCGCCCGATCAATTTTCTCACGATCCTCCTTGATTTGCTCTTCCATCGCCAACTGGACCACACCGCGGATCATCCAGGTCATGTGTCCCGCGTTTCCGGGCTGAAACTCTCCCGACGCAATGCCTTCCTCGAGAATCCTCTTGATGGCTGCGTGAAACTTGACGTGGTAGGAGATGAAATCACAGTAGGGCGCGCCCTGGGACGGGCCGTAGTAAATCGCAAACATCAGCCGGAAAAAATCCTTGTCCCGGATGACGTGCTCGAAAATCTTGCCGATCAGATCCTTGAGACGCCGGGCGGCGCCGCCGGCTGCGGCGGTATGCGCGGCCAGGACCTCGTCGATCATCGTGCAGTGCATCTGCATCAGCTCGAGATAGAGACCCTCCTTGTTGCCGAAATAATAGTACAGCGTCGGCGCGGTGATCCCCGCCGCCTCCAGGATGGCCCGCACCGACGCGGCGGCATAGCCCTTGCGGGCAAACAGGGGAAGCGCCGCGTCCAGGATCTGCCGGCGGCAGTCGAATTCGGCGTGGTTGGTGATGTTCTTGAAGGTTCTGGGGGCCATTTTTGTCCTTGACTTTCTCTGCCGCGCATTTTATTTAACGATCGTTATACAGCAAGTCAGCGCTTACTATATTGGCAAGTCCTTTCGTTTGTCAATCATAATAAGAAATTCCTTATGGAGGTATTGGGTATGGAACGCATCTGGATGAAAAGCTGGCAGAAGGATATCCCCACAACGTTAACCTTTCAGCACGGCAGGAAACCCATTCACGAATATCTGAGGATCCGCGCCGCAGAAACGCCCGACAAAACGGCCATCATTTTTTACGGGCGGGAAATCAGCTACCGGGAACTGGATGAGGCCTCCGACCGTTTTGCCAACTACCTGCGGCAAAACGGCGTCCGGAAAGGAGACCGGGTCGCCATCTTCATGGCCAATTGCCCCCAGTATGAAATCGCGCATTTCGGCGCCCAGAAACTCGGCGCGATCGTCTGTCCCTGCTCCCCCCTGTTCAAGGAAATGGAGCTGACTTACGAACTCAACGATGCGGAAACCGAAATCCTGGTGACCTGGGACATCCTGATGCCGGTCGCGGGGAAAGTTCTCGCGAACACCCGGATCAAAAAAGTCGTCGTCACCAACCTCAACGACTACCTGCCCGCCGAGCCGACCCTGCCGCTGGTCGACATCATGAAAATCCCCCGGCAAAGCGTTCCCGGCGCCGACGATTTCCTGGACATCGTCACCCGCGGCGACAAGACGCCTCCCCGGGTGGACATCGACCTGGACGAAGACATCGGACTGTTCCAGTACACCGGAGGAACGACGGGCCTGCCCAAGGGATCGATGCTGAGTTTTTATGCCGCCCTGTTCAAGACCGCGGCGGTCTGCACGATCACCGGCCTGACGCCGGAGACGGTGAGCCTCGTCTCCATGCCCATCTTCCATATCGCCGGAATGGTCGCGGGCATGAACAGCTGCATTTACGCCGGCGCCACACAGCTCCTCTTCACCCAATTCGACGTGAAAGCCACCATGGAAGCCATTTCCCGCTACCGGGCCGATTTCTGGTACAGCGCCGTGCCGATGAACGTCGGCATCATGAAGCATCCGGACGTCAAAGCCTACGATTTATCCGGCATGAGGCTCTGCCTCACCTCTTCGTTCGGCATTGCGCTCACGGAAGAGATCTCCCGCCAGTGGGCGGACTTCACGAACGGCGGAATTCTGCTGGAAGGCGCCTACGGACTCAGCGAAACGCACACGGCGGACACCTATGTCCCGCGCGACAAGGTCAAGTACGGCACGATGGGCATCCCCGGATTTGAAGCCGATTTCAAAATCGTGGATATCGCCGACCGCGCCAAAGAAATGCCGCTTGGCGAATCCGGAGAAATCGCGCTCAGAACTCCCGGCGTCTTCAAAGGCTACTGGAAAAAACCGGAAGAGACGAAAAACACCCTGATCGACGGCTGGGTATACACGGGCGACGTGGGCCGATTCGACGAAGACGGCTTCCTGTACCTGATCGGCCGGGCCAAGGAAATGATCAAGGTCTCCGGCTTCTCCGTTTATCCGGAGGAAGTCGAATCCATGCTCAATCAATACCCCGGCGTCGCGCAGTCCGCCGTCATCGGCATTCCCGATCCGCAAAAAATGGAAGTCGTCAAGGCCTTCATCGTCATGCAGCCCGGCCACACGGCGACCGCTGAAGAAATCAAGGCCTGGGCCAAACAGAACATGTCCGCCTACAAGGTTCCGGCGCAAATTGAATTCCGGGCCTCCCTCCCGCTGCTGGGCACGGGAAAAATTCTGCGCCGCGCTCTGAAGGAAGGACCAGACGCCTGATCCGGCTGTCCGGCCGCCGCCGAGCGGGCTCTCACGTCCGTCGGCGGCGGCCGGACATAAAACGGTGGAAATAAACGGCGAAACATTATAGCATCCGCATCCGGCCGGGCGCCCCGGCGCCACAACAAACCGGCCGACGGCTCCGTCGCGCCGTCATGGCAATCATTTTGAATAAATAGAGGAGTGCATCGCGTATGAATCGAGATCAGAACAAAGACCGGTCGGCAAATTCCGCCGGCGGCGAACGCAAACCGGTCCGGCCGGAACTGGCCGAGCTGACCAAACGACTTTCGTTTGGTCTGGACGAAAACCGGCCCGACGTCGTGGAAAAGAGAAAACAGAAAAACCAGCGCACGGCCCGCGCCAATGTAAACGACCTGTGCGACCCGGACAGCTTTATCGAATACGGCGCGCTGGCCATCGCCGCGCAGCGCGGGCGGCGGCCGCTCGACGACCTGATCGCGAAAACGCCGACCGACGGCATGATCGCGGGCGTCGGATCCGTGAACGGCTCGCTGTTCAAAGAAGACAAGGCGCGCTGCATGGTGCTCGCCTATGACTACACGGTGCTCGCCGGCACGCAGGGCTACTTCAATCATAAGAAAAAGGACCGCATGCTGAAGCTCTGCTACGACCAGAAGCTGCCGCTGGTTTTCTTCGGCGAAGGCGGCGGCGGCCGGCCGGGCGACGTCGACGCCGAAGGCGTCATGGTGGCCGGCCTGGACCTGACGACGTTCGGTCTGTTCGCCAGGCTGAGCGGATATGTGCCCGTGGTCGGCATCGTGTCGGGATTCTGCTTCGCCGGAAACGCCGCGCTTCTGGGCTGCTGCGACGTGATCATCGCCACGACCGACTCCAGCATCGGCATGGGCGGCCCGGTCATGATCGAAGGCGGCGGTCTGGGCGTCTTCAAACCGGAAGAGGTCGGCCCCATGGACGTGCAGACGCAAAACGGCGTGGTGGATATCGAGGTCGCCGACGACGCCGAGGCGGTCGCCGCGGCCAAAAAATATCTGTCCTATTTCCAGGGCCCGCTGCCGGCGTGGGAAGCGGGCGACCCGCTGAAGCTGCGCGACGCCATTCCGGAAAGCCGCAAGCGCGCCTACAACGTGCGCGCCGTCATCAAAGCGCTCGCCGACAAGGACTCCTTCCTGGAACTCCGTCCCAAGTTCGGCCCCGGCATGGTGACGGGCTTTCTCCGCATCGAGGGGCGCCCCTTCGGCCTCATCGCCAACAATCCCATGCACATGGCCGGCGCCATCGAAGCCGAAGGCGCGGACAAGGCCGCGCGGCTCATGATGATCTGCAACGCGCACGGAATTCCGATTCTTTCTCTGTGCGACACGCCCGGCTTCATGGTCGGTCCGGACATCGAAAAGCGCGCCCAGGTCCGCCACGTCTGCCGGATGTTCGTCGTCGGCTCGCACGTCACTGTGCCGTATTTTACGGTGGTCCTGCGCCGGGGTTATGGTCTCGGCGTCATGGCGATGGCCAGGGGAGGATTCCATGAATCCTTCTTTACGACGTCCTGGCCCACGGGCGAATTCGGCGGCATGGGCCTGGAAGGCGCCGTCAAGGCGGGTTTTAAAAAAGAACTCGCAGCAATTGAAGATCCGCAGAAGCGCGAAGAGTTCTATGAGTTTCTGGTGGCCCAGCTTTACGAACGCGGCAAGGCGATCAACATGGCCGCCCATCTGGAAATCGATTCCGTCATCGACCCGGCCGACACCCGCAAATGGATCATGCGGGGCCTGAAAGCCGCGCCCGCCCGGCAGCCGGACCAGGCCGGCCACACGTTTGTCGATCCGTGGTAGCCAAAGACGCAAGCGCCGGCCCTGGCCCTGGCCGGCGTTTACTTTTCCAGCTCCTCGTACACCATGAGGACCGTATTGACGTAAACAGCGCTGCGGTTGTAATACCAGAGCGCCTTGCGCTTCTGTTCGAGGGGCGCATCCTCGCGCCAGCCGTATCGACGCAGATAATTCGCCATGCTGAGCGTGGCGTCGGCCATGTTGAAGGGGCTGGCCAGACCGTCGCCGTCCCCGTCGATGCCGAAAGTCCAGAAGGAAGACGGAATAAACTGGCCCGGCCCCATCGCGCCGGCAAAGGAGCCCTTAAACGAGAGGGGATCGGCCTCCAGGTGATCGGCGAGGTAGAGGAGAAAAACCAGTTCGCCTGCCGCCCACGTTGCCTTTCTTTTCGCCCGGGCCAGCGTTTTTTCATCTTTGAGTTTAGGATACTGCTCCGCATAACGCTCCTGCAAATCCTTCAGGTAGTCGTGATCCAGCAGAAACGCCAGATTGACATAGGCGTTGAAGACGCCGTAGGGCATCGGATAGTCGCCCAGCCAGGATTCGATGATGAGAATCGCCGTGATGATCCGGGGCGAAACGCCGAAACGCTTTTCGGCGGCGGCGAGCATTTCCCCATGCGTCGTCAGAAAAGAACGACCGCGCCTGATCTGGCGGGGATCCACCTCCATAACGTCCGGCCGCCGCTTGCTCGGCCTGGGATTGGAGTAAAACAGATTTTTAAGGACGATCTCCGGAAGGACCGACACGCGGGGGTCCCGCATGAGGGTTTGCGCCTGCTCGGGATCAATTCCTTCCGCGACCAGGAGCGTTTCGACAACCCGCCGCTGCGGCTCGTTTGCTCCGGCGGTAAACACCGTCATCAGAATCACGACGATGACGAGCATCGGATGTAAAAAACGTCTGTGCAACACATCCACCTCTGTCCACATATTGCCCATCGGGGCTGTTGAAATAGTACCCTCCGGCATCCGGTTCAGGCAAGCTTATTTTTTCCTGCTCCGTTTTCCGCCGGTTTCGGCAACAGCGCGCGTCTGCGCTGGGCGGTCGATTCCCTGCCATCGAGCCGCTGACGGGTCGCGGCGAAAGCGATCTCAATCATATCAATGCATTGGACGGCTCCACGGCGTCTGCGGAAAATATCGGGGACGGCAGGAAATTCTATTGACAAACCCTCGCAATTTGTCTATAAGGTCCAGTCTTAACGCCAACTAAGGATAAGGGTATGTACGCAATCATTAAAACAGGGGCGAAGCAGCACAAGGTCAGCGAAGGCGATGTCGTGCTGGTCGAAAAACTGGCCGGCGACAAGGGAGCCGAAATTGTTTTCAACGAAGTTCTGATGGTCTCCGGTGACACCGGCGTCAAGATCGGCAAACCTTTTGTGGAAGGCGCCGCAGTAACCGGCGAAGTCGTCGCCCAGACAAAAGGCCCCAAGCTGCTCATCGGCAAAATGAAGCGCCGCAAGGGCTTTAAGAAGAAGACCGGGCATCGCCAGGAATTGACCAGTATGAAAATCAAGAAGATCACGATATAAGCGGAGGACATCATGGCACATAAAAAAGGTCAGGGAAGCTCCCGCAACGGTAGAGACTCCAACGCGCAGCGGCGCGGCGTCAAAGTATTCGGCGGCGAAAAAATCCACGCCGGATCGATTATCGTTCGGCAGGTGGGCACCAAAATTCATCCGGGCAACAACGTCGGCATCGGCAAAGACTTTACGCTGTTTTCCCTCATCAACGGCGTCGTCAAATATGAAAGACTCGACAAGACCCGCAAAAAGGTCAGCGTTTACGCCGCCGCATAAACCGCAGCGTTCAAACTCGAATACGGAAGGCGCTTAGACCCTAAGCGCCTTTTTTCTTTTAACGCCGGAAACGGCCGCGACCGTTCCCGACGGAGAAACACGGGTGCCAGATGAAGTTTGTCGATGAAGCAAAGATATTCGTCCGGGGCGGACACGGCGGCGCGGGAGCCGTCAGTTTCCGGCGGGAAAAGTTCGTTCCCAAGGGCGGCCCCGACGGCGGCAACGGCGGCAAGGGCGGCGACGTGATTCTTTGCGCCTCCAACACCCATCACACGCTTCTGGATTTAAAATATCAACAGCATCATTTTGCAAAAAACGGCGGGCACGGCTCCGGCAACAACCGGACCGGCCTCAGCGCGGAGAACCTGACGGTCGTCGTTCCGGCCGGAACCCTGGTGAAGGACTTTGAAACCGGCGAGGTTCTCGCGGATCTGGCCGCGGTGGGGCAGACGTTTGTCGCGGCCCGCGGCGGCATCGGCGGCAAGGGCAACGCCCATTTCAAAACCTCCACCCACCAGACGCCGCGCTTCGCGCAGGAAGGCATGGAGGGCGAGGAGCGCACGCTGCTTCTGGAGCTGAAGCTGCTCGCGGACGTGGGGCTGGTGGGATTTCCCAACGCGGGCAAGTCCACGCTCATTTCACGAATTTCGGCGGCCCGGCCCAAAGTCGCCGACTATCCCTTTACGACGCTTGTGCCGCACCTGGGTGTGGTCAAACACAAGGACAGCCCGAGCTTCGTCGTCGCCGACATCCCCGGCCTGATCGCCGGAGCTTCCGAGGGACTCGGCATGGGGATCCAGTTTTTGCGCCACGTGGAGCGCACCGCCCTGCTCGTGCACCTGGTCGACATTGCCGAAGAGACGCACACCGACGCATGGGACAATTTCACCGCCATCAATAAAGAGCTGGCAGGCTTCAATCCGCAGCTTCTGGACAAACCGCAGATCGTCTGTCTCAACAAAATCGATCTGCCCGTCGTGCGGGAAAAGGTCAAAAAAACCGTTGCGCAATTTTCGAAAAAAGGGATAATGCTGCACCCCTTTTCCGCAGCCACCGGCGAGGGGTTGCAGGAAATTTTAGATAAAATTGTGACCGTCCTGAACCAAACGAAAATTTTTGACTATGAATAACATCCGTCTTTCGACCCTGTCTTCCGTCAAGAAAATTCTGATCAAGGTCGGCTCCGCAGTGCTGACCGGCGCGGACGGACTGGATCTGAAAATCATCGAGGCGCTCGTACAGGAAATGTGCGACCTGACGCGGCGCGGCTTTTCCATCGTCCTGGTGACGTCCGGCGCCATCGCCTCGGGCAAGCACCGCCTGAATATCACCGGCAAGCTCAAAAGCATTCCGGAAAAACAGGCGGCGGCGGCCGTCGGCCAGGGCCGGCTCATGCGTATCTATTCCAAGGCGTTTGAAAAAAACAACCTCTACGTCGCGCAGATTCTGCTTACCATGTCGGACCTGACGGACCGGCAGCGCTATCTCAATATCCGCAACACGCTCTCCACGCTGATGGAATGGCACGTGACGCCGATCCTCAACGAAAACGACTCCGTCGCCGTCGATGAAATCAAGTTCGGCGACAACGACAATCTTGCCGCCATGATCGCCAACGTCGTCGAGGCCGACCTGTTCATCAATCTGACGGCCACCGACGGACTTTACGACTGCAATCCCTCGCAGTCGAAAAAAGCAAAGCTCATTCCCCTGGTCTGCGAATTTACCGACGCCATTGAAGCGGCCGCGACGGAGGAAACCTCATCCGTCGGCACGGGCGGCATGAAAAGCAAGATCGCCGCCGCCAGGAAAGTCACCTCCATCGGCATTCCCTGCATCATCGCGCCGGGGAAGAGAAAGAAAGTTCTGTCGGACATCCTGGCGGGCAGGGAAATCGGCACCCTCTTTCTGCCGCAGACCGCGCGTCTGGCCAGCCGCAAATACTGGATCGCCTTCACGCTGCGCCCCCGCGGCCGCCTGATCGTCGATGACGGCGCCAAAAAAGCCCTGCTCGAAAAAGGCAGGAGCCTTCTGCCGTCGGGCATCACCGCCGTCGAAGGAGAATTCGATCCCGGAGATCCCGTCGTCTGCGTAGACCGCGACGGCATCCTGCTGGCCAAGGGGCTGGTGAATTACAGCGCCGGCGACGTCCGCCTGATTCTGGGCCTCAAGACCGCCCAGATTTTTTCCGTACTGGGGCACAAGGACTACGACGAGGTGATTCACCGCGACAATCTGGTCGTCACCGGCGACGTCAGGAAAAGCAGAGCATGATGCGCTCACCCGTTTAGCGCCATAAACGCGCCCGTGCGGGCGCCAGTGAAGGAGGGTAATATGATTCCATTGATTGTTCTGATCGTTCTACTCGCCGTCATCGCTTTTTATTTCGTCGGAATTTACAACAACCTTGTCTCTCTGCGAAACCTCTACCAAAACGCCTACACGCAGATCGACATCCAGCTCAAACGCCGCTACGACCTGATTCCCAACCTCGTGGAGGCGGCCAAAGGCTACCTGGCGCACGAACGCGCCACGCTCGAAGCGGTGATTCAAGCCCGCAACACGGCCTTCGACGCGAGCAAAGCCGCCGCCGCCGCGCCGGGCAACGCCGCCGCCATGGCCGGACTCGCCCAGGCTGAAGGGTCGCTCGCGGGACTGCTTTCCAAACTCGTTGCCGTCGTGGAATCCTATCCCGATCTCAAAGCCGACGCCGCCATTCGCGACCTGATGGAAGAGCTCACGTCCACGGAAAACAAAATCAGCTTCGCTCGCCAGGCCTATAATGACGCCGTGACGGTTTACAACACCAAACGGGAACAGTTCCCGGACAATGTCGTTTCCTCCACCTTCGACTTCAAGACGGCGGCCCTGCTCGAAGCGGTGGAAAAAGCCGAAGAGCGTCAGGCGCCGAAAGTATCGTTCAGCTGACGGCGACGCACCGATGACCGCCGACCGTCCAACCAACTTTTTCGCCAGGCAGGCCGCGGCCCGCAAAAGCTGCCGGCGGCAGATGATTCTGTTTATCGGCGCCGTAGCGATTGTCGTTGTCGTCACCAGCCTGGCCATCCGCCTGGTCTGGTACCTCTTCGTCGGCACGCAGGCTCACACGCTGTTCAACGCCGGCGCGGCACAAAGCTACCGGGCCCGGCTCGCGGGTTTTTCGTTTTTCGACCCGGCGTTTTTTCTGTTCGCGGGCATGGTCATCGTCATGATCATTCTCGCCGCGAGCCTTTATAAAATGCACACCCTCAAGAAAGGCGGACCGGCCGTGGCCGAAATGCTGGGCGGCCGCCGCGTCGATCCCGGCGCAACCGATCCGGACGAACGACGTCTGGTCAACGTCGTCGAGGAAATGGCCATCGCCTCCGGAATTCCCCTGCCGCGGATCTACGTCCTCGACGCCGAACACAACATCAACGCTTTTGCCGCCGGACTCGAATTTTCCGATGCGGCCGTGGCCGTCACCCGCGGCGCGCTCGTCAAGCTGAACCGCGACGAACTGCAGGGCGTCATCGCCCACGAATTCAGCCATATCTTAAACGGGGACGCCCGGCTCAACATGCAGCTCATCGGCATCCTTTTCGGCGTCATGTTCATGGGCATCGTCGGCCGGAGAATTCTCGCCCAGGGGCGCATTGCCCTGCGCCTGGGCGTTCCCATCATCGTGGGAGGCGTCTGCCTTCTCGTCATCGGTTACGTGGGAACCTTCCTGGGACGGCTGATGCAGCGCGCGATCTCCCGGCAGAAAGAGTATCTGGCGGACGCTTCCGCCGTCCAGTTCACGCGCAATCCCCTGGGGCTCGCGGGCGCGCTCAAGAAAATCGGCGGCTCCGCTTTCGGCGCGCGCATCCGGCTTACGGAGGCGCGCCAGGCCAGCCATCTGTTTTTCGGCGAAAGCCACCCGAACAGTCTCTTTTCCTTTCTGGCGACGCATCCGCCGCTCGTTTTACGCATCCGGCTTCTGGATCCCTCTTTTGACGGGAAGTTCATCAAAACGACGGACGATGAGCCGGCGGGCCCCAAACCGCAGTACACCACTCCCTTCTGGGGAACAACACGCCAGGGCGCCGGCCTTGCTCCTCCGCCCGGATCGCCGCTTTTGGCCGCCATTCCCGCCCTGGTCGTCGACCGCGTCGGTCGTCCGACGCCCGAAAACATCGTCCAGAGCCGGGCCGTTTTGACCGACCTGCCGGAGGACCTCCACGAAACGGCGCGTACGCCGCAGGGCGCGGCCTCCCTTGTCTATGCGCTCGTCATCGGCGCGGATGCATCACGCCGGAGCCGGGAGGAGGCCGCCTTGTCCCGGGCGCTGGTCCTGGAAGGAAAAACCGAGCGGGTCTTTGCCCTCGGCGCATTGCTCGCGGGGTTGTCCAGCCGTTTGAAGCTGCCCCTGCTGGAGCTGGCCATGCCGTCACTGGCGGGGCTTGACGGCCTGAAAAAAAGAAATTTCCTTCTGGTCCTGCAATTGCTTATCGACGTCGACGGCCGGATGACGCTTCCGGAACTGTCCTGCCTGTGGATTCTGGAGAAGTACCTCAATCCCGCCGAGGAGCTGTTTCGAACCATCACCAAATTTTCCTTCGCCCAGGTGGGCCTCGACACCGTTACCCTGCTGGGGTCGCTCGCCTCGGCCGGTCATCCGGACGACCGCGTAAAGGCGCAGGCGGCTTTTGACGCGGGGCTTTCGCGCATCCCTGAGCTATGCGCCCGCAGGCCGGCTTTCCCCTTTAAAGAAAACGCCTCCTACGCCGACGCGAGCCGGGTGCTCACGAATCTGACCGCCGCTTCCTTCAAGATTAAAGAAACCGTCATCGACGCTTGCGCGCATTGCGCCTTTGCGGATTCGACCGTCACATTCGAGGAAGGGGAGCTCCTGCGCGTTATCGCGCTTGCGCTCCAGTGCCCCCTGCCGCCGTTTATTGAGCTTAGCCCTATCGCGCCGGTTTAAGGGAGATGGAGATTGCCAAGTTCGGCCGGGTGTGTTAAAGCGTGTCCATGTCCCTCTGGCAAAAGAAAAACCGAATCCTCGTCACCTGCCCCAAGGGCGTCGTTTCTTATCTGAAAGCGGAAATCGAAGCGCTGGGATTTCCGGTTCTGCATGAAATCGACACGGCGGTTTCCACCGAGGGAACGCTCGCCGATACGATGCGCCTCAATCTCCACCTGCGCACGGCGCAGCGCGTTTTGTATCAGCTGCAGCTTTTCAAGGTTGTCTCTCCCGGCGCCCTGTACGAAGGCGTTTACGCTCTCCCCTGGGAAACGATTCTCTTTGACTCCGGACCCAGCGCCTACCTCTGCGTCACATCCGTGGTGGAAAATGATGCGATCACGGATACGCGCTTCGCCAATCTCAAGGTGAAGGATGCCGTCGTAGACCGCGTCCGCGACAAGACCGGCATCCGGCCGGATTCCGGTCCGGAGAAGGATCGGGCCGTCGTTCATGTTTACTGGCGCAACGACCTGGCGATGGTTTACCTGGACACGTCCGGAGACCGGCTTTCTCTGCGCGGCTACCGCCGCATTCCCCTGGCGGCGCCCATGCAGGAAACCCTGGCGGCGGCGCTGATCCAGGCCACGGACTGGAACAGGCGGACGCCCTTCATCAATCCGATGTGCGGCAGCGGCACCCTGGCCATCGAGGCGGCGCTTCTCACACTCGGGCGCGCGCCGGGCCTCTTCCGCAACCACTACGGCTTTATGCACCTGCGGGATTTTCCGCGCGATGCGTGGCAGGCCCTGCGCAAAGCCGCCCGCGACGCCGCAAAAAAAACTCTCGACGCGACCATCATCGCCTCGGATATCGACCCGAAAGCCGTGGAGGCGGCGCGCCGCAACGCCGAGACGGCGGGCGTCGACCAGCTGATCGAATTCAAAGTGTGTCCGTTTGAAAAAACGCCGACACCCGGGGGCGGGGGCGTCATCGTGATGAATCCTCCTTACGGGGAACGCCTGGAACCCATCCGCACCCAGCCGCAACGGGAAGAGCGCCGCAGGGAAATCGCACCCGGACAAAAAGTCATTCTCCGCAGGGGCGGCGGGGAAAAGTCCCCCGCCGTAAACGCGCTGCAAAAACTCGCGGCGCTGTATGAAGGCTGCGGTGATTATTTCAAGAGCATCGGCCGGGGCTACCGCGGCTACATCTTCACCGGCAATCTCGATCTGGCCAAAAAAGTGGGGCTGCGCACGAAACGGCGTCTGCCGTTCTACAACGGCGATATTGAATGCCGTCTTCTGGAATACGAGCTTTACTCGGGAAGCAGGAAACACCAGGCGAAGGAATACGGTCGGAACGCCGGCCCGCTTCCAGGCGACGAACCGTAAAGCAGGCGCAAAACGCTGCATCCCTTGCGCGGGGCTTCATACGGGCCTCCAGGCGCGCGCTGCATTCTGCCGCGGCGCCTGCGGCAGCACCCAAAGCTTCCGGGTGGAGCGGATGATCCGCGCCGCAATTATGAGCTGTTTTGCTTGGCCTCTTTTTTGGCTTCTTTTTTCCTTGCCTTGGCGAGAGCCTTCAGCGCTTTCTTATCCGGAAAGGCTGAGGCGGCAGCGGCAGGCAAAACGGTCCCGGATGAAGACGGTCCGGCCGGAAGACTCTCGACAGGATCCATTTCCTCAGCAGCCCGAGGCGCGCTGTCGGGAAGCGCCGCCGCCTCCCCCTGCCGCTTCTTTCCGGCGCGCTTAAGGCGGGCCCGGACAATGATCGCTTCCGCCATCATCCGGCCGAACTGGCCGATGAATCCGGCAATCAGCACCAGCGCGACCCATTTGAGCGCCGACCAGGTGCTGATGTAATCCAGAATATCCGTCACGGAGAACCTCTCAAAAAAGTCAAAAAAGAATCCGGAGAGACACGGCAACGGCCGCCGTGCTTTCCCTGCCGGTTTTATACCGCAAAAACAGCGGCGCTGACAAGGCCTATTCTCCCTTCGACTAACCGTTGAATTCACCGGCGGCTCATGATAAACAAATTCGACCATCATACAGACGTGACGGTGTTTTTCGCAGGAGGAAAATCGTCTTTCATGAGCAGATTGCCTATTCAAATCATCCTGGGGCTGGTGGTTCTCGCTCTGGCCGGCTGCCCGACGCCGCCGATTCAACAGCGGCATCCGGAGGTCGCCGCCGCTTACGCCGAACCGGAAACCGCTTTTTTTGCAGCAACCCGCCGGGGCGACATGGGGGTCGTCATGCGCCTGGTGGAAGAAAAAATCATCGACGTCAACCGGACCGACGCTTACTCCTGGACAGGGCTCATGTACGCAATTCAAAACGGCCATGCGGGCCTTGCGGAATATTTGCTTCTTAAAAAGACCCGGATCAACTCCCAGGACAAAGACGGGCTCACGCCGCTCATGATTGCGGTAAACGAACGCCATCCGGACCTTGTGGAGCTTTTGCTGGAATCCGGCGCCGATGCGCTCAAACAGGACAGGCACGGATACACCGCCCTCATGTGGGCGATTTACAACAAGAGCTGGGACAGCATCCCGCTTCTGCTCGCGACGGGCAAAGGGCTCGATGTGCAAAACGGCTTCGGGGAAACGGCGCTGCATCTGGCGCTGGACTACCGGCTGTACGATATCGCCACGACGTTGATCGAACACAACGCCAACGTGAATCTCAAGGACCAAAACGGAAGGACGCCTCTGCACCTGGCTGCGGAAAGGGGCGACGCCGACAATGCGCGGCTCATGATCGCCCGCGAGGCGGCCGTCGCGGCGCAAAATGCGGCAGGCGAAACGCCGCTCATGAAAAGCATCCTGAGCGGTTATTCCTCCACAGCCGCGCTGCTCATCGCCCGGCCGCAGGATCTGAACCTCCGGAACAAACAGGGGCAGACCGCTCTGCATCTGGCCGCGGCCGCAAACCTGCCGGACACGGTTTCCCTCCTGGTGCGCAGGAAGGTCAACCTCAACGTCCGGGACCTGAAGGGCCGGACGCCGCTCATGGAGGCCGCGCAGGCGGAATCGGAGAAGGTCATCGTTCTGCTGGTGGAAGCCGGCGCGTCGCCGGCCGTCAAAAACGCGGAAGGCAAAACGGCGCTCGATCTGGCCCGGGCGAAAAAAAACCAGAAGATCGTTGAATACCTTGGAAAGAAGATCAACTCCCTATGAGGAAACGCATCTCCAAGCCTCGTAAAATCGCTTTGGCGCTCCTTCTTGCGCTGCTCCTCGCGGGCGCCGCGGGATGCCGCTACATGAGCATTCCGGCCAAAGACGACGTGCTGGCGGGGCAAACCAAGGCCAAAAGCGGCGAAGCGACAAACGCCTACAACTCCGCGGTCATCAAAGGCCGCTTCGCCGGCGAAGGGATCAACAGGCATTCCACGCTCGTTCTGGCCTGGCGGCCCGGCGACGCCGACTATACCGAATATGCCGTCGCCGCCGGCAGCGGTCCGTTTATGCTGTACCTGCCCCAGGGGCGTTACCGGCTCTTTGCAATCACGGACTACAACCGCAACGGCGTTTTCGAGGCCGCAGAAGTTTCCGGCCGGTACGGCGCTCCGGGCGGACCTGAGGAAATTTCCGTCCGCGAAGGAGAGCTGGTTTCCGGCGTGGTCATTGCCCTCTCCCGCTCCGGCGGCCACAGCGACGCCCTCCCCCTGGAATGGCGACCGAAGAAAAAACAACCGGTGCTGCGGCAGCTCACACACAACGGCCAGACGCTCAAGGTCTACCATGAATATTTCTCGCCGGAAAACGCGCAGACCGGGTACTGGAATCCCTCCTCCTTCATGAAGGTTTTCGGCGCGCACATCTATCTGGCGGAAGACTATTCACCGCGCAAGATTCCGATTCTTTTCGTTCACGGCACGGAAGGCAGCCCGCACAACTGGATGTTTTTCTGCATGCGCCTGGACCGCAGCCGCTATCAGCCCTGGTTCTTCTATTACCCTTCGGGGATTCGTCTGGGGCTGGCCGCGTCGCTGCTCGACGAAGAGCTGCGGGAGCTGCACAACCGGTACGGCTTTACGAAGATGGTCGTGGTCGCGCACAGCGTCGGGGGCCTCACAACGCGGTCGTTTTTAACCCGCTACGCCTCGGACAAAGAGCATGCCTTCATCCGGCTGTTTTTCACCCTGGCCACGCCGTGGAGCGGCTTTAGCGTCGCCGACGCGTCGCAGATCCTCACCCACAAAAGCATTCCCGCCTGGATCGACCTGGGAACGCAAAGCGCCTTCATTGCAAATACCCTGGCGGACGAACTGCCGAAAAATGTCCGCCACTATATTTTTTACGGGAAGGACGACAGCCTCTGCGGCGATAAAGCCCTCGACGACCGGGCGGTTTCCTGCGCGGTCCAATTGTACAGCTTCCCTTGCGACCACACGAGCATTCTTTCCGACCGCCGCGTTTTCGCCCAGTTCGGAAAAATCCTGGAGAAAGAACTTTGGTAAGATGAAGATCATCCGTTTTGTATCCGACGCCGACGAAATTCTCTGCGGCGCATATGATCCCGCCCGGCCCGGTTCGGCGGCCGTCATCGAAGGAACGATTCCCGGCGCCTGGAGCGTCACTGCCCGCGAAGCCAGGATCAAAAGGCTTCTGGCGCCCCTCGTGCCCGTCAACATTCTCGCCCTCGGCATCAACTACAAAAAGCACGGCGATGAAACGGCGATGTCCTACCCGGAGGAGCCGGTCCTTTTTATCAAGGCGACGAGCAGCCTCACCGGGCCCGCCGCGCCGATCCTGCTGCCCGCGGCCGGGCCTGATCAGGTGGACTACGAGGCGGAGCTGGCGGTCGTCATCGGCAAACCGGCCAGGAACGTCACGCCGGAGGAAGCGCTGGAGCGCGTCTTCGGCTACACCTGCGCCAACGATGTGAGCGCCCGCGACTGGCAGTTCGAAAGACAAAAGGGACAGTGGGCCCGGGGCAAGAGCTTCGACACCTTCTGCCCGCTCGGCCCCTGGATCGTCACCCGCGACGAAATTTCCGCTCCGAACACCCTGGCCATCCGCTGCCTCCTCAACGGGCAGGTCGTTCAGGACGCCATCACGGCGGACATGATTTTCGACATTCCGTCGCTCATCAGCCATTTGAGCCGGTCGATGACGCTGCTGCCGGGCACGGTGATTCTGACCGGCACGCCCGACGGCGTCGGTTTTTCGCGCCGCCCGCCGCTGTTTTTAAAAAAAGGCGACATTGTCAGCGTGGAAATTGAAAAGATCGGGACGCTGACCAACCGGATCGAAAAAGAATTCTGATCATTTTAAAATTATGCGGGTTCATGCTATGTTTCGCGGGTCCTGGTCGGGGATCATATATGATTCCTTCGAAGCAACGAAAGGTTGGAAAATGAAACTCAAATATTTGCTGATTCATCTGACAGCGTTTGCTCTTATTGCCGCTGCCGTTGCGGGATTTGCCGCGGATAAAAAATCTTCCGTTGCCGTTTTGGATTTTGAAAGTGTCGGAGCCGAAGAACATCTGGGCAAGGCTGTGGCCGAGATTATTCGAACGGAACTGGTTGACGCCAAAAAATTTCGCGTCGTCGAACGTTCCCAGATTAACAAGGCTCTGACCGAACAGCGCTTTCAGCAATCCGGCGTCATTGACGAAAAAAGCGCCACGGCCATCGGCAAGCTTCTGGGCGCCGATCTGATTGTTATCGGTTCGGTGGTAAAAATCGGCTCCTCCTATACGATCAATTCCCGGATGATTGATGTCGGAACGGGCGAAGCAACGCTGGGAAAAAATGTCACCGGAAACGACTTGCACCAGCTGGCCGGCATGAGCAGGACGCTCCTTGGCAAATTGTTCGGCGAACCGGAAACTCGCGCGGCATCCCGGACTTCCCCGCCACCCCCTCCGGCCGTTCACCAGCCGCAGGCAAAATCAAGAGCGACACAGCGATTCGCCGTTGTCAATTGGGGAAACGGAAAAGCCTACTTTTTCAGAGGCAATCAATACGTCCGTTATGACATTGCCGCAGACCGGGTTGATCCCGGTTATCCCAAACCGATGAATGACCGGACATGGCCCGGGATGACCTGGGCGGACGGCATTGACGCAGCGGTCAACTGGGGCAACGGAAAAGCCTACTTTTTTCGAGGCGGCCAGTATCTTCGCTACGATATTGCCGCGGACGGAGTTGACCCCGGCTACCCCAAACCGATTAACGACCGGACATGGCCCGGGATGACCTGGACCGGCGGAATTGACGACGTGGTCCTGTGGAGCGGCAAGAAAGCCGTCTTCTTCAAGGGCGATCAGTTTATCCAATACGACATTATCGCCGACAGGGCGGATCCCGGATATCCGAAGATCATTGACGCTCAGATCTGGCCGGGGTTGCAATGGTAACGGAAGGTTTCATTCAAAATTCAATCACCCGGGTTTGTTGGATAATGATTTTTAAACAGCGCATCGTACCTCGTCTTTTCATCGCCCTTATTGCTTTGTTCCTGATTGGCGGTTTTTCGGCAAGCCCCCTTTACGGCTTTAACAACGTGCCGGATTCGATTGTTTCCGTAGCGTCCGGGTTCGTCATCGCAGTGGACAAGAAGAAGCAGAAACTCTACGTTTTTCGAAAAGATCGTTCTTTCAAAAAAGTCTTTGAGGCGACGTGTTCGACGGGGAAAAATCACGGCAGCAAGGAAGTATCCGGCGACGGCAAAACGCCGAACGGCATTTTCTTCGTCACCAACATCGTCGTCAATCCCGGCCCCCCGGAGACCTACGGATCGATTGCGCTGCCGCTCAATTATCCGACCGTCGCGGACAAGAAGGCGGGGCGAAACGGCACAAACATCTGGATTCATGGAACGACCAAACCGCTGCTCCCTTTTCAAACCAACGGCTGCGTCGTTCTGGCCGATGAAGACGCCGCCGCGCTCGCCCGTTATGTCTTTGTCAACAAAACTCCCGTGATTATCGACGAGACCATTACCTGGACGCCTTCGGACCGGGTCCATCCCGCCAAAGCGGAATTGGAAAAAACGCTGGCCGCCTGGGCGGAAGGCTATGCCGGCGGCGATATTCAAGCCATTGACGCCCTGTATCTGGACGGCCACGAAATTAAAAACAGCAGGCGGAAAAAACTTGCCGGCGCGCTCGCTTCCGTAAAAACCATCAACCGGCATTTTATCGTCGCCCCCAGGGATATTTCGATGTTTTATCAAAACAATCACGCGGTGATTCTTTTTGATTGTATCGACAGCGTCAATAAGGACGGCTCTTTTCAGGGCTCCTACAAGAAACTGATCCTGCAAAGGATCGGCGGCCGGTGGGTTGTCCTTGACGACGCCGATTCGCCCGTTGTCCTGGCGTCCAAAACCAAAAGCCGGCCGCTGCCGGCGCAGACGGATGCGGGAGACACCGCGTCGAAAGCGGCTATCCAGCGTCTCCTAAAAAAATGGTCGGAAAGCTGGCAGACGGGAGATATGACCGTTTATCGCGGCTGCTACGCGCCTCGGTTCCGTTCCCATGGTAAAAATCTCGACGAATGGATTAAACACAAGACCGGTCTTCGAAAACACAGCGGCCGGATAACGATCAGAGTCAGCAATCTCCATATCTCCATCAACAACGGAAAAGCCGCCGCCACCTTCACGCAGAGCTACAGTTCTCAGCTTGTAAAAAGCAAAGGCAGCAAAAAACTGGAACTGATCAAGACAAACGGAGAATGGAAGATAACCCGGGAAGGCATGACATAGGCGCTTTCCGCCGCCTGCCGCCCCGGCCCGGTCTTTTTTTCACCGATCGCGGAGGGATCCGTGTTTTGGCTTTTGCGCCTTTTTTTCAAAGAAGCGCAACCCGAAAAGCGTTGACAGCCGCGGACAACTCTCCTATAGTAATTTCCCTTCAGGCGCAGGAAGCCCCCCTGTTTTGACGTCACAAGCCCAATGGATGAAACCCTTGCGACAATGAAGATCATCAGGACGATATGAAGATTCTTTTGCTGTCCATGCCGGATGCTGTTCCGGTGATCATGCACGAAAGCGCTTTTCATATGCCCAACTGCGGCATCGCCAGTCTGGGCGCCAATATCGATGACGGCCATGAGGTGTTTTTGGCCGATCTGATCCGCAAACGGCGGCAGCCGGCCCACTACCTCAAGCGGATCCTGTCGGATATCCGTCCGGCGCTGGTGGGGCTGTCCGCCATGGCGTGGCAGTACGAAACCTGCGTCCGGATGATCCGCTTTATCCGCGCGCTCCTGCCCGACGTCAAAATCGTCATCGGCGGATATCACGCCACGCTGATGCATGAAGAAATCGCCGCTTCCCCCGAAGCGCCCCTGATCGATTTCATGGTGCGCGGAGAAGGCGAAGAAGCGTTCCGCCGGCTGGTCAACGCCCTCACCGGCCGGGACCGGCTGGAAGACATTCCTTCCCTGTCCTACCGGGACGAGGACCGGTTCATCCACAACCCCCGGGGCGGACTGCTGGACCTTTCGACCCTCAGGATCCCCATCCGGGACCGGCGCCGCCTCACCAGGGGATATCATGTTGTCGCCTCGAAAGTCGAGGTCATGGAAACGTCGCGGGGGTGCACCAGAACCTGCTCCTTTTGCAGTATGAACCACATGTACGGGCGCAGTTTCCGGACCTTTCCCCTGGAGCGGATTCTGGCCGATATCGACGACATTTATTACAAACGCAAAACGCGCCTGATTTTCATTGTTGATGACAACCTGGTGCTGGACCCCGGCCACGTCGCCCGGTTGTGCGAAGCGATCATCGGACGCCGCTACCAGGGACTGCATTTCGCCGTACAGGCCGATTGCGTTTCCCTGTCCCGAAACGAAGAGATGGTGCGGCTGATGGCCGAGGCCGGCATCAAAGTGATCTTTCTGGGCCTGGAAAGCGTCTCCGCAAAAAATCTGACCCTCTCCGGCAAGGGAAACATCGTGGACGCCTCGCGGCGTGCGGTTGACCTATGCCACGCGCACGGCATCATTGTCATTGGGGGTCTGATTTTCGGATTTCCCGACGATGACGAGACGGACATCATCGAAAACTACCGTTTTCTGCAAGCGCTGGAGGCGGACATTCCCTACTGCCAGATTCTGACGCCCTACCCGGCGACCGTCATGCGCCGGCAACTGCTCGATCAGGGCCTGGTGACCAATCCCCATGACTACACGCGGTATAACGGCCTGTGGGCGAATGTAAAAACCCGCCACCTCGAAGCGGAACAGTTGCAGTACCTGGTCTGGCTGCATCGTCAGCAGATCATCGGCTGGTGGGATCCGTCCCGCCTCCTGCGGCAGCGGGGAAGGCTGTGGATCCCCTTCTGGACTCACGGAGTGCAGCCGGTGCTGAAATGGATTTTTGACCGCCGTCTGGCAAAGACAGGCTGGACCGAGCGGTACCGCCGCGACATGGAACGCCAGGCCGGCATGAACGCCTTTCAGGATCTGGAGAAAAGCGTCACTTCAATCGTTTAGACCGCGGCACTGCGGAGGCGAACCTAATGAAATATTTCCGGACGCTCCAGACAAAACTCAGCGGTTTTCTCCTGGCCACCGGCTTCGTCCTGATTATTCTTTCCCTGTATCTGCTTGTCGGCGCGTGGCAGGAAGACCGGCAGGCCCGGAGAATCATGAACGACGCCAGGCAGGCCGGATTTCTTTTCAACGCCCTCAAGGACCTGCCGTTTGAACGCGGCCGGACCAATGTCGTGTTATCCTCCGCCAAACCCGTTTCCGTCCAGGACCGGTCCTTTATCGATGAGCGCCGCCGCCTGGTGGATGCAAATATCGGCAAAGGGATTGCGTGGATCGATCAAAACGATCCCGCG
Organism: Deltaproteobacteria bacterium; assembly: GCA_012729055.1. Classification (GTDB taxonomy): domain Bacteria; phylum Desulfobacterota; class Syntrophia; order Syntrophales; family Smithellaceae; genus UBA8904. Next base: position 4,686 of record JAAYDW010000086.1, on the reverse strand, counting down.
CTGGCCGAAGACCTGCGCCGGGCCTACGCCGGCCACCTGGCGTTGCGAAAAAAAATCGACAACGTCCTTCGCGCGGACAGCGGACCAACCCGATCCGAACTGCGGGAAATCTGGTTTGCGCAGACCTCCGCCTTCATCCGGAAAATCATCACGGCGCTGGAAATCGTCGGGAAAAGGCAGGACGTCCCGGGACATTTTTCCGCCCATCATCGCCTGATCGTCTACACGCTGGAATTCCGGGACCGGATCGGCCAAAGCGGCAGCATCGCCACAGCCGCCCTTTCGCGAAACACTCCGCTTTCCGACGACGAGTACAAGCGCTTTCTTGCCAACCTGTCGCAGGCCGATTATGTCTGGAAGAAGATGGAAACGGAGACGCAGGTGCTGCATGAAGAGGCGCTGGATCGCCAGAAATCCGTCGTCAGCGACGCTTACTACGGAAAGTATCGGCCGGCGCTGGAAGAATCCATTCAGCCGGCGCGGAAGACAAAAACGCAACCGGACACGATCAAACAGTTGAAGGACCTGTCGGTCCCGGCGTTTGATTCCGTTTTTTTGCTGATGGAAGAATACAGAAAAACGGTCACGGCTGAAATGAAGGATTACCGAAGAAAAGCCGCCCGGCAACTTGCCTTCGCGCTGTTTCAGTTTCTGGCCGGTGTGTCGCTGGTTGTTTTCACCATCGTGTACTTCCGAAAACGACTTTTCCTTCCGCTGAACCGCATTATCCGGTCTCTCCAGAACATTCGCGGCGGAAAAGCCGCGCCGGATCTGGAGCGGGAAATGCGGCATCCCGATGAAATCGGCCAGCTGGCCGCAGGCGTAAAACTGCTGGAAAGCACCATGGCCGAAGAAAGGCATCTGCGGGAGCTCACCGAACTCAGGGCCGTGACGGACGAACTGACGGGAATATACAACCGACGGTACTTCGATCAGAACATTGACGGCATTCTGGCGCGCGCCGACCGCTACGATGAAACGATTTCACTGGTGAGCTACGACCTGGATTATTTCAAACGCGTCAACGACACCTGGGGGCATTCTGCCGGCGACGCGGTGCTTGTGCAATCCGCCCGCCTGGCACAGCGCCTGGTGCGCGGCTCCGACCTGCTGTTCCGTTTCGGCGGAGAAGAGTTCCTGCTGCTGATGCCGCATACACCGGCCGACGGCGCGGTCGCGGCGGCGGAAAAGATCCGTGAAGCGTTCAGCCAATTCGAACATCCCGGGGCCGGCATCGTCACGGCCAGTTTCGGCGTCTCCGAAAGGAAAGCAAAGGAACCTTTCATCGCCTGGTATGCGAGAACCGACAAAGCGCTTTACGACGCCAAGCAATCCGGCCGCAACCGGGTGGTCCGCGCCGCGGACAGCCTGCCGTCTGTCTCGCCCGCGCATCTTGAATGGCTGCCCGCATGGGAAAGCAGACACCCGCAGATCGACGAGCAGCACAAGAAGCTGGTCGATCTGGCAAACAGCTTGCTGACCGCGGCGCTCGAACCCCCGGTCGAGCCGGCCAAAGTCACGGAGGCGCTCGACAACCTGTTCGAAAATCTGGCGCGGCATTTCGCGGACGAGGAAAAAGTTCTGGCCGAAGCCGGCTACCCGGGCGCGCCGGACCACGCAGCGTTGCATGCCCGGCTGCTGGAGAATGCAATAATGCTGAAGGAAAAGCATCAAAACGGCGCAGCCACAACGGCCGAATTTCTTTCCTGCATTGTCAATGACGTGGTCATCGGGCATATGCTTTCGGAAGACAGGCTCTTTTTCCCCTATGTCCGCAAATAAATATTCTTCCGGCGTCCGGCGGCGGCTTTCGACGCTGCCGTGAATTGGGGCTTGAAAGCGCGGCGGCTTTGGATTAAGAAGATCCGACTAAATCTTTCAGGATGCCGTCCATGCTGCATGAAATTTCTTCCCGTTGTCTGAAGTGCAAGGTTCCCCAGTGCCGCAAGCACTGCCCCGTTTCCACGCCCGTTCCCGACGTCATGCGCCTTTTCGAGGAGGAAAAGGAGCGCGAGGCCGCGGAAATACTCTTTGCCAACAATCCGCTTTCCGCCGTCTGCTCCATCGTCTGCCCGCACGAACGCAACTGCTGGGGCCACTGCGTTTTAGGCAAGAAGTCCGAGCCGATTGAATTTTTCAAAATCGAACAGTACCTCTCGGGGAAATTTCTGGAGGAGTACGAACCGCCCGCGATCGAAAAAAAGGACATCCGCGTCGCGGTGGTCGGAGCCGGCCCCGCGGGCATCACCATGAGCATCCTCCTCGCGCTTAAGGGATTCCGGGTCACGCTGATGGAAGCCCGGGATAAAATCGGCGGCGTTTTGCGCTACGGCATTCCGGAATTCCGTCTGCCCAAAAACCTGGTGGACCGCTACGAACCTCTCCTGCACAAGCTGGGCGTCCGGATCAAGCCCAACACCTTCATCGGCTCCTCCATCACCCTCGACGACATGTTCATCGACGGCTACCGGGCCGTCTTCATCGCGGTGGGCACGGCCAAGCCCAACAAGCTGGGCCTTCTGGGCGAGACGCTGGGCAACGTCTACTACGCCATCGACTACCTCAAAAGCCCCGACGCCTACCGGCTCGGCCGGAACATCGCGGTGGTGGGCGCGGGCAACGTCGCGCTGGACGCGGCCAGAATCGCCATCCGCCGGATCGAATCGGGCGGTTCGGTCACGGTCGTCAACAGCCTGTCTGAGGAAGACATGACGGGCAACAGACGGGAAATCGCCGAAGCGGCTGCGGAAGGCGTCCGGTTTGCGCACCTGCTGCAAACGATCAAGCTTGAGGAAGACCGCGTCAAATGCGTCGCGGTCAATATCGTCCGGACGGAAACGGAAACGTTTTACGAGGAGGATTTCTCCCGCGTGACGGAAATTCCCGCCGATTCAATCATCGTCGCCATCGGCCAGGGACCGCAGGGCGCAGTCATCACCGAAAGCAACGTTTCCAAAACGCAGCGCGGCCTGGTCGAAGCGGACGAAAACGGGCACACCTCCTCGCGGGGCGTCTTTGCCGCGGGCGACATCGTCACCGGGCCGAAAACGGTCGTCGAGGCCGTCGCCTTCGCCAAAAAAGTCGCGGTCGAAATCGAGAAATTCTGCACTGCCCCGGAATCATAAAAAGCCCTCTTTCCCGGAATGCGTACCTCCCGGCCCGCCGAACAGCGGGTCTAAAGCCCCGCCCTGCATCTATCAGCTACGAGCTACGAGCCATCCACCATCCACCATCCACTATCCACCATCCACCATTCACCATTCACCATCCACCATCGCACTATCCACCATCGCACCATCCACTAATTTCGCCAAGATCGCCTTGACAGTCCGGGCGGGCTTCCCTATACTTCGCAAAAATTCTGTTACATCCAAGGTGACTATGTACAATCTGGCAGCCGATGAACAGGTTCTCTGGAAAAAGTTAGCGGGCGAGGCCTTTGACGGAAAAGTGACTCCCCGCTCCTCTCTGTCCGACATCCGCTCCGCCCTGCGCGCGCATTTCCATTTTTACATGGGCGGGCTTTTCGCCGGCCGCGGCGATCAGGAAAAGGCGGGCGACTGGTTTAAGGAGGGAGCGCTGGAGGAAGACGGCATCTTCAACGCCATCATGGCCTCTTACCTGGACCGGCACGACGGCCGGTTTTACATGCCGGAAAAAATCTTCGCCGACCCGCGCGACTACGAACACTTCACGACCGTCCCGACCATCGTCGGCATGCGGGAGAAGTTTCTGCGCTTCGCCTCCGCCTCCCTGCCCGTTCTGGACCGGCCAATGACGGTTCTCGACGTGGGCTGCGGCGACGGCAGCCTCCTGGTGCTGCTCCTCAACCGCCTGATCGCGGCCGGCCGCGCGGAAAAGATCGGCCGCGCGATTCTGGTGGATTCCTCGGCGGCCATGCTCGACGTCGCAGAGGACAAGCTCAACCATGCGTTTCCCGGTCTCGCCATCGACAAGCGCCACGGCCGGATTCAGGAGCATGCGGCCGGGCTTCCCGAAGGCATCGACATCGCGCTTCTGTCGCTCGCCTATCACCACATGCCGTGGGACGATAAAGCGACCCATCTGCGCACAATGGCGCCCAAGGTCGGCCATTTTCTCCTCATGGAGATGGACGGCGACAACGACACGCCGCAGCACGGCTCGCCGGAACTGGCCGTCTCGGTTTACCAGTCGTACGGTCCGCTGATCGACTCCATCTTCGCCCACGATGCCCCCGTTGTCGTCACGCAAAGCTGCGTAGACAACTTCGTCATGGCGGAAGTGATATCCTTTCTCACGCAGCCCCGCGGCGAACGCAACGACTACCACATGCTGCGGGGCCAGTGGGCGCGGGTGTTCGCGGAAAACCTCGAAGGCCACCACTTCCGGGGAGAAACCACGGTCCTCACGTCGGACGGCTGCGAGTTCTTCGGCTGCCACTGGAGCAGATAACCTCCCGCGAACCCTTTCCAAGGGGGACAGCCTCTTGTCCTCCGCCGGCGGAGGTGTCCCGACCTCACCTCAACAACGTAGGGCGGGGCTTCAGCCCCGCCACCAGCGGACCTCACGGTCCGCCCTACATTGTCATTACCATGAGCTATGAGCTCTGAGCTACGAGCCATGAGCTGCTTTTGCTTCTCCGAATCCTAACGGTCTGTACCAACCTCCCCCGAACCCTTTCCAAGGGGGACAGCCTCTTGTCCT
>JAAYDW010000085.1 GCA_012729055.1 Deltaproteobacteria bacterium | reverse complement strand
CGGTGACGGTCGTCAGAACGGTCGCGCCGAACGCCTTGGCCAGCTGAATGGCCGTGTAGCCGATGCCGCCCGCTCCGCCGTGCGCCAGAAAGATTTCGCCCGCCTGAAGCCTGCCGCGTTCAAACACGTTGGACCAGACGGTGAAGTAATTTTCCGGCAGCGCCGCCGCTTCGGCAAGCGACAGTCCCTCCGGAACCGGCAGGCAGGAAGACGCGGGCACAACGCAGTATTCGGCATAGCCGCCGCCGGGGGCAAGCGCGCAGACGGCATCACCCACCCTTCGTTCCCGGACGTCGGGCGCCGCCGCCACGATGGTCCCCGCCACTTCCAGGCCCAGCACCGGCGAGGCGCCGGGCGGCGGCGGATACAGCCCCGCGCGCTGCAGAACGTCCGGCCGGTTGACGCCGGCGTAGGCGACCTCGATCAGCACGTCGCCCGCCCGCGGCTGCGGCACGGAGCCTTCCAAAATGCGCATGGCGGACGCGGGCCCGCCCTGGCCGTGATCGATATACCGCATGGTGTCTTTCATGGTCTCCTCCGGAAGAGCCGCTGTGCGCCGCGGCGCACAGCGATCGAAATGGTTTTGCCGGTTATTCTATCATGCGCCGGCCGGAAAGGACAGCGCTTCAGGCCGGATCGGCAGCCTGCCGCACCCCCGCCGGAGATGTCCGTGAAAGGGGGTTCGTGCCGTCCGAAAGGATGCCGTCCATGCATCCGACCGGGGGTGCGGCAATCCTGCCTTAAGAAAGGAGGGAAATATTGATGGCGCAGCCTGCCGCTGCGGATCATCTGTGTTTAGTCTTGCTCCTTGTTCAGTTCATCGGGGAGGCGTTCGACTTCGGGCGCCTCGTAAAGCACCTTTTCCGCGTAGAGCGTTTCAATCGTTTCGGGAGAGTACGCGAGATACTGCGTCAGGATATCGCGGTTATGCTCTCCCAGAAACGGCGCATATCCCCGGATGGCCGACGGGGTTTCGGAAAATTTCAGCGGACTGCCGAACATCCGCACGGGCCCCAGGAAGGGCTGATACACTTTCGGATTCATCTCCCGCGCCGTGATGTGCGCGTCCGTCGTCGCCAGTTCATCGAGCTCCTTCACGCGCGAGCAGGGAATGCCCGCCGCTTCAAGCTTGCGTTCCGCTTCCTCCACCGAATCCTGCGCCTGCACCCAGGCCTCGACGACTTCGTGCACGATCGCCGTGTTTTCCGGAAGGCTGCGCGTGGGAACGTCTCCGAGCCGCGGATCCGTTTTCATCCAGGAACAGGATTCCCCCAGACACTCGATGAGCGGATACCAGCGGTTTTCGGACATGCTCGCAATCGCGATGCAGCCGTTCTTTCCGTTGTAAATGCCGTAGGGCGCGGAGGAAACAATCGTCTGGCCGGTTTTCGCCATCCGGACCGGCTCTCCCACGGCCTCGCTGGCCCAGTACCAGGGCAGCGCATGCTCATGCAGCGAGTAGAGGCAGTCCACCATGGAAATGTCGATATTCTGGCCTTCGCCCGTTACGAGCTTATGGTGCAGCGCGGCCAGCATGGCCGTGCACGCGTGCATGGCGGCCGTCGTGTCGCCGATGGACACCGGCGCCATGATGGGCGGCCGGCTCCGGCCGACCCAGCCGCTCGCCGCCTGGGCAATGACGTCATACCCCGGCTTATGGCTGAACGGGCCCCAGTGGCCGAAGCAGGAAATGGAGCAGTAGATAATGTCCGGCTTGAACTGCCTGACCGAGTCGTAGTCCAGCTTCAGACGCTTCATGACGCCCGGGGCAAAATTTTCGAAAATGATGTCGCTTTTTTTGATCAGGTCGCGGATGATCTCAGATCCCCGCGGATGCTTGATATCGAGACAGAGGCTCTTTTTGCCCCGGTTGACATTGATGTGGTAAGAGCTCTGCGTAACGCCGTCGTGCGCGACCCGCAGATTCTGCAAGCGTTCGTTGGCCCCGTCTCCGTACCGCTCCACCTTGATCACGCTGGCGCCCATGTCGGCCAGCGTTTTGGCCGCATGGGGCCCCGCCAGAACCCATGTAAAATCGAGCACGGTAACATCAGCGAGAGGTCCCGGTTTTACTATCTTTCTCATACATCTTCTCCTATGCCTTCTCTGTTGTCGTCGCAGCCGGACGGCCCCCGCATGGCGGGCCAAATCCATTTTTCCGGGCCCGTCCGGCATCGCTTAAAAAAACAGGTTAATACCAGGAGCGCTTTTCCCGGAAAATGCCCTTGGTCGAACCTTCAATTTTAATGCCGGCCAGCCGCTTGGCGATGTTTTTCGAATGTTCGATGTTGTGGTCCCGGTAAATCGCCACTTTCTCGATGACCGGAGAGCCGCCGCCGTGCAGCGCGTCGATCAGTTTGTGCCCGCCCCAGGCCGAGGACATCATGTCCTGGAACAGACGGAAGGCGCGGTGCTGGTTTTCCGCGGGGATTTCGGGAACGCGCATGATGTATTTCTCCAGATAGGGGCGCGTCTTCTCGTTGAAGAAATCCTCTTCGTGGGGCAGTGTTGCGGCCAGGCCTCCGGCGATCGCCGCGAGCGCCTCGTATTCCCCGTAAATCGCCTCGCCCGCCAGCATCCGGCCCGCGTTGCAGTAATTGGAATCGGGAATGCAGGTGCCGCTCGCCGCCTGGACGCTGTGCATCGCCGCCGCAATGCCGGAGGCGTAAATCAGATCGACGACCTGAATCATGTCGGCCAGTTTGTGGCGGACATGCTGGGCGTTGGCGATGCCGTTGTACTCCGCCGCCAGGGCGGTGGCCCCGGTGAAAATCTCGGAGACGGCCGCCTTGCAGCCCGTGTAGCTGTGGCGGTGGTACAGGGCGAACAAAAGCGCCGCCTTGCCGGCCTGCTCCGCTTCGCCGCAGAGAAACACCCGCTCCCACGGAACGAATACGTGATCGAAAACGGTGAGCGAATGCGACTCACCCTGCCGGCAGTAAGGCGACGACAGGCGGGGATGTTTCGGCGGATTGAAAGCGCCGTTGATGAGGTAGACGCCCTCCGTATCGGCGGGCACCGAAAACGCCACGGCCCAGTCCGTCTCGTCGGCGGCCATGTTGCGCGTCGGTAAAACGACGATCTCGTCCGCGTAGGCGGAGCAGGAGTTGTGGGCCTTGGCGCCGTTGACGATGATGCCGTCCGCCCGTTTTTCCACGACCCGCAGGTAGAGATCCGGATCCTGTTGCTTGGCGGGACGCCACGCGCGGTTTCCCTTGACGTCCGTCTGGGCGCAGACCAGCGCCAGATCTTCCTTTTGAACTTTCTTCATGAACTCGATGAAATTTTTGTAATAATGCGTTCCGTGCTGCTCGTCGGCCTCGAAACTCGCGATGGACAGGGCGTTGAGCGCATCGGTTCCCATGCACCGTTGAATGCAGCCGCCGATTTCCTGGCAGTACAGACGCGTCATTTTCTGCTTGGCCAGGAGGTCCGCCATGTTCTGATGAATATGGCAAAAGCGGTTGATCTTTTCCCCCGTGAGATGGGAGGCTGCGACGCCGACCCCTGCGAATTCCGGATCAGAGGCGAAGTCGTACGTGGCGGCGATAACCTCAATGCCGCCCGTAATGCTCGGGTCAAAGCGGTCCACCAGTTTGCCTCCCTGGTAAACGTTCGATTTGAGTTTCGCCATTCTTTCCTTGTATTCACTGCTTGAAATCATTTTTCTGCTCCTTTTGAATTTCCGTCCCCTGTCGCCGGGAACATCCGGCAGGCCATGAAATCCATCTCCGCGCGAAGCCGAAGAAAAGCGGGAGACGGGTTTCATGTTCTGCCTTGAAGGTTTTCAGGTCCTGCGTCGTCCCTTACGCGGACGGGGAATTATTTCTTTCTGTCCTTCCATTCGGGAAGAGGAATCAGAATCGCTTTGCGCTCCGCGTAGCGATCCGGCCAGACGCAGTAATTCAGTCCGCCCTGCCACTGCATCATCACCGCAAAGGCGCGATCGTTCTGCCCCGGTTCGGCGCTCTTCCCGTCCCGGAACTTTACGCCCCAGCCCATGTGGGTTCCGCCCATGGGAATGTCGATTTTATACGCCGCCTTTTTCACCGCTTCCGGATCCAGCGAAGCCGTCTTGGCCAGCACCTGGGTGTAGAAGACCCATGCGCTGGTGAAGGCCGACATGGCGTGCAGGTCGGGATAGTCGCCGAACTTTTTCTTGTAGCGCTCGAAAACCGTCTTTAACGGCGGATCCAGTTTCGGATCCAGCGTTTTCGGATCTTTCACCAGCGGGAAGTCCGCGCTGAAGACGCCGTCCGAATCCTTGCCGGTCGCCTTGGCGAAGTCCAGAACGCCGTGGCCGCCGCCCGAACCGACAAAGGCTTTCACATTCAGATTCATCTCGCGCATCTGGCGGGACCAGAGAATCGCGTCGTTCGTGTAACAGGTGGTCAGAATAATATCGGGTCTCAGCATTTTGAATTTCATGACGATCGGCGCCAGATCCGTGACGGTTTTACTGTAGCTTTCCTGCGCGACGATATTGACGCCGTTCTGTTTCAGGCGTTTGCTGGCCGCCGCCATCACGGACGTTCCGTAAAGAGAATCTTCATGAGCGATCGCAACCTTCAGGTCCTTCAGACCGATCTTGAAATCCGGCGCCAGTCTCTTCATGATGAAATCCGCGGCCGCATAGCCGAAGTCGCTGGCCTGCGTGCAGGTCCGAAACAGGTATTTGAAATTCCGCTGGGTGATGTTGTCGGCGATCGCGCCCGTCTCCCAGAAGATCTTTTTGTTCTTTTCCGTCACCGCGGAGGCCACAAAAGACAGCGAACTGGAATAGGTGCCGAACATCACATCGACCTTTTCGACGTTGATCAGGCGCTCCGCCTCGCTTCTCGCCGCGTCCGTGGTGGGAACGTCCGCCTTGACCAGTTGCACCTTCCTGCCCTTGACGCCGCCCCGTTCATTGAAGATCTCCGTAGCCAGTTCCACGCCGTTCATGTCGTGCGTTCCCAAGAGCGCCATCGGGCCGCTCAGGGGGTACAGCGCTCCGATCCGAAAGACATCCGCGGCTTTGGCGCCGAACACCATGACGGGCACAAGCGCCAGGCCCAACAAAGCGGCAAACAATTTACCAGACCATTTCTTCATTTTTTCTCCTCCTCATCTTGATTACGGTTTCCTATTCCAGGCTTGCCCGGGATTCCTGTCAGATTCCCAGATAAGCCTCCCTGACCCTCGGATCATCCATGAGCTCTCTGCCCTGTCCGTTGAGGATAATCGACCCGTTTTCCAGAACATACACATCATCGGAGATCATCAGGGACTGCAGAACATTCTGCTCGACCAGGAGGATCGTGATGCCGTCGGATTTGATTTTCGAAATTGTTTCGAAAACGGTCTTGACCACCAGCGGGCTGAGCCCCAGCGAAGGCTCATCCATCATCAGAAGTTTCGGTTTGGCCATGAGCCCCCGGCCGATGGCCACCATTTGCTGCTCGCCGCCGCTGAGCGTCCCCGCCATTTGGTCCGAGCGGTCTTGCAGCTTCGGAAAATAATTAAAGACGGCCTCCAGAAGCGCCGGGATGTCTTTGCGCGAACGGCGGTTGAACGCCCCCAGTTCCAGGTTTTCCAAAACCGTCATGTCGGGGAAAAGCAGCCGCCCCTCCGGGACCTGGATAATGCCCTCTTCAACAATCCGGTGGGGGGGCAGATGACTGATTTCTTTGCCGGCAAAGGTGATTGTCCCGCCCGCGGAGGGCAGAACGCCGGAGATGGTGTTGAGGAGCGTCGTCTTTCCGGCGCCGTTCGAGCCGACAATGGAAATGATGTGGCCTTCCTCGACATTTATCGAAACGTCCCGGATCGCCGTCAGATCCCCGTATTTGGTTGTTACATTATTTAAGCCCAGCAGTTGCATGATATGCACCCCCAAGATAGGCATCGATCACGCGCTGGTCCTTCACCACGTCGTTGGGCAGGCCTTCCACCAGCTTGATGCCGTTGTTGATCACGACAATGCGGTCGGACAGCGACATGACCGCCTTCATCACATGCTCGATCATAATGATCGTTACGCCGTCGCGGGAAATCGACCGGATGATGCCGATGATGTCTTCCGTTTCCTTCGGATTCAGGCCGGCCATCACCTCGTCGAGGAGCAGCAGCTTCGGCTGCGTCGCCAGCGCCCGGCCGAGTTCAAGCCGTTTGCGGTCGGCAATGGTCAGGCTGGACGCCAGGGTGTAAGCGTGATGCGACAGATGAATCCGCTGCAGAATCGCCAGCGACTCTTTTCGGGCTTCCTCCGTGTGCCCGGTGCAGGCGAAGGCGCCGACCATGACATTTTCCAACACCGTCATGTGCCCAAACGGCTTCACCAGCTGAAACGTCCGGCCGATGCATTCCCGGCAGAAGCAGTGCGGCGTCTTCAGAGAAGAGATATCCTTGCCGTTGAAGACGATGGTCCCCTGGTCCGCCGGAATGAAACCGCTGATCAGATTGAAAACCGTCGTTTTGCCGGCGCCGTTGGGGCCGATCAGGCCGAGAATCTCTCCTTCGCGAACCATGAAGCTCAGGTCCTTCACCGCCTCCAGTCCGCCGAACCGCTTGGAGAGGGAATCCACCGTCATGAGCGGGGCGCCCATCACCGCACGCCGCGCCGTCAGCGCATCCGGGCCCGCCGCCGGATCGGCCGGCGTTACCTTCGGCAGCGCGGGCGCCTTTTCGAATCCGGCGATTTTTTTCCGAATCCAGCCGGCGATGCCCAGCGGGAAGTACATGACCGCGAGAATCAGAATGACGCCGTAGACGATGAAATTCAGGCCGGAAAAGACACCGCCCAGCCAGCCGCGCAGGAAAATGTCCAGCGGCGTCAGAAACAGGGAGCCGACCAGCGGACCGAAAACGGTGCCGATGCCGCCGATGATGGACAGGAGCGCCAGTTGAATCGACACGTGCGAGGCAAACACGATATCCGGCTCGATAAACGCGACGTACTGCGCGTAGAAGGTGCCGGCGATGGAGGTGAAAAATACGCTGATCAAGAGCGCGTACATCTTCGCGCGATGGGTGTTGACGCCCAGGCTTTCCGCCGCGCCCTGGTCTTCCCGCAGAGCAAACAGGCTGTAGCCGAACCGCGATTTCTTGAAGATGTAAGTCACGCACAAAACCGCCAGCAGCATGACAAGGATGACATAGGCGTAGGCGGCCTTGTTGTCAAAAATGAAATTCCGAAAGCCCGGCGTATGCGGGATGAGCAGACCGACGCCGCCGTTGGTAAGCTCTCGCCAGTAGGACGCAAGCAGCCGGAGCACTTCTCCGAAGGCGAGCGTGGCCAGGGCGAAAAAGTGGCTGGTCAGCCGGAAGGTCGGGAAACCGACCACGAAGGCGACGAGCATGGAAAGGCCGGCACCGGCGAACATGCCGATCCAGGGAGAGAGGTTGAAGGTCAGAAACAGAATGGTGGAGGTATAGGCTCCGATGCCGAAGAAAGCCGCATGGCCCAGCGAAATCTGCCCCGCGAATCCGCCGAGCAGGTTCCAGGCGGTCGCGAGCGTGGCCCAGAAGAAAATCATGATGATCAGATCCTGGTAAAACGGATTCCGGGGAAGAAGCGGAATCACCAGCGCAAGGACGACGGCCAGCGCGATAAGCGGCTTGCGGAAACGCTTTGCCGATTCAACGAGTGTGGTCAGGTATGCTTTCATTTTTCTATCCTATCGTTTACCAAACAGCCCGGTCGGCCGGAAGATTAAGATGAATATAAACAGGACAAAGTACACCACTTCCTTTAAATGCGGTGAAATGAAGAAACCGCTGAAGCCCTCGATCAGGCCGATGATGAGCCCGGCCACCAGCGATCCCGCGAGGCTGTTGTAGCCGCCGAGAATAACGATCACGAAGGCGATCAGCGAGAACAGGGACCCGACGGTCGGAAAGACGAAGAACAGCGGCAGCAGGACCGCGCCGGCAGCGCCGACGCAGGCAATGCCGATGCCGAAGGCGATGGCGTAGGTCCGGTGGACGTCGATCCCCATCAGCATCGCGGCTTTCCGTTGTTGCGCGAGCGCCCGGATGGCCTTGCCGGTGAAGGTCTTCTTGAGGTAGACCAGGAGCGCCGCGATCAGGGCGATGGCGATGAGGAACGCAATCAGCCGCGGCACACTGACGAAGAAATTCCCGAAAATGAGATTCACGTCGCTGTAAGGCGTTTTGACGGTGCGGAAATCGGCCTTGAACAGCAGGAGCGCAACATTGGAAAAGATCAGCCCCAGTCCGATCGTGGCGAAAATCTGGTTGAGCGGCGGATCGTTCAAAAGCGGTTTGATGATGATCTTCTCGATCGCATAGCCGAACAGAAAGAAAACGGGAAGAATGACGATGAGACTCAGGTACGGGTCCATGCCGAAGAACGAGAACAAAAGAAAAGCGAGATACATGCTGATCATCAGAAACTCGCCGTGCGCAAAGTTGACGATTTCCAGCACTCCGAAGATCAGCGTCAAACCGATGCTGAGCAGCGCATAGAGACCGCCCAGCAGCAACCCATTGATGACCAACTGAATTATGACTTCACCCATCTGAGAACCTCTTCTCCGGCGCGGCCTTGCGCCGCGCTGAAATTATTGTTGCCGGTCCATGCCCCCTCTGTTTTCGCAAGCCGCGTTAAATCCCGGGCACCTTCTCCAAACTGTGCAAAAGCACTTCGGAAGCTTTGTTGACGTGGCTCTCCATCATCTTCCCCGCTTTTTTAAAGTTTTTGTTGCGAATGGCGGAAATCAACGCCTCATGCTGTTCGACGAAAAGAGGGTAAAACGGCTCAAACAAAACGACGTACTTGAAATCAAACGTCCGCCAGCGGATGCTTTCCACGAGCGCGCTGAGTTCCGAGTTTCCGGACCGCGCGGCAAACAGCCGGTGATACTCCAGATTGGCTTCCTGCCAGATCCTTCTGGCCAGCGCCCGGTCTTTGGGGTTGATGCAGCCCTTCATTTTCTCGTTGCAGGCCGCAAGGTCGGTCAGATCCGCGGGAGTTATGTTCGGCGCGGCCAGCTCAACGCTTTTGGCTTCCAGCGCGGCCAGGATCTCGTAGAGATTTTTCGTATCCTGGTAGGAAATCTTGGTCACGGTGGCGCCTTTGCCCCGGATCAGCACGACAAAACCGTCCGCGCAGAGCATTTTGAGGGCCTCGCGGACGTAGCCGCGGGACGTGCCCAACCGGTCGCACAATTCCTTTTCCACCAGGCGTTCGCCGGGGTTCAGCTTTCCCGCGAAGATTTCATCGCGAAGGGCCTTGTAAATGTCGTCGGCGGGTTTCGTGGCGTCGTGGCGCGTTTGTGTTTTGTGCATAGGCCCCTCTCTACACGTTTTTAACGGCGCGAATCATCCGAATGATCTTCCGGTTTCTCTCGTTCTGGATCTCCCGGATATCCCGGTCGCCGTAATCCCTGATGCCCCGGCCCGCTTTCACGCCCAGGCGCCCCTCGGCGCAAAGACCGTCAATGAAGGCGGACGGCTCGCTGTCGCTTTTCAGTCGGGGAGCAAGAAATGTGAGGACCGACCGGATAACGTCCCAACCGACATTTTCCGCAAGCCCCAGGGGACCCTCGAACGCGTAGCGCGGGCCGAAGGTGGCGATAACGGCCGCGTCGATATCCTCCGGCGACGTCCAGCCCTGGTCCACCATGTAGCTTGCCTCCCGCATGATGGCCATCGCCAGGCGGTTGATAATGAATCCCGGCACGTACCGGGTCAGGACCGCCGGCGTTTTGCCCAGCGCAGAAAGGAGCGCTTTTATCGTTTCAACGGTTTGCGGCGCCGTGCGGGGACCGGGCACGACCTCGACCAGGGGCATGAGATGGGGCGGATTGAACCAGTGCGTGATGATGAGGCGCTCCGGACGGCTGACGGTAAGAAACTCATAGATATTGAGCGCTGATGTATTGCTGGCCAGAAGGGTCTCGCCGGAACACAGGTTGTCGAGAAGCGCATAGAGGCTTTGCTTGACGTCGGGCGTTTCGCTTACCGCCTCGATCACCAAGTCGGCGTTGCGAACCGCGTCTTCCAGGCTCGGGCAGTAAGCCAGGCGGCTTTGGGTTTGTTCAATTTGGTCGGCCGAAATTTCCGCCATTTCCGCCAGGAGACTAAGATGCGCGGCGATCAGCCGTTTTGCCTGTTTCAGCTGTCCGGGATCCTGATCCGTAAGCGAGACGGCCAGACCGTGCCTCGCAAACGCGAGCGCAATGCCGTGGCCCATGGTGCCGGCGCCCACCACGGCGATTTTCCAGTCCGCAAACGGCGCCGGCATGCTGTTTGCCCTGTCGCCGGTGCTGAAATTGAATTTGCCGCCCGAGTTTTGCATGGGACCCTGCCTGGTGAAGGAAGCTGCCCGTTGATGCTTTCCATGAGCGTCGTCCGAACCGCTCACGCCGGATTGTTAACAATTTTGTTAACTGAATTGTCAACTACTAAAATCGAAGAGCGCTGTCAAGCCTTTTTTGCCGATGGTTGAAATTCGCTTTCGTGCGGCCGGAAAAGAAGACATCGTAGGGAACGGCTTGTGACCTCGAGTGACCTCGCGTGACCTTCAGGTCATCAGGTCATCAGGTCATCGAGACTGTTCCCTCCTTTGGCCCCGCGGGCGCGGGGAGGAAAACGAACCTCATCCTGACTGATCATACCGTAATGGACTTTGCCCCGCGGGCGCGGGCGGAAAACACATCGCGGGAAAGTCGGAAAAAGGAAGTGCCGTTTTCCGGGCAACCGGAAAACGGCACTTGAGGAGGGACTTCACGATGCAGGAAACGGCTGCTGCCGCCCCTGCATCGAAGGGATGTCGATATTAACCCAGCTTCTTCCGGTTGGCGACCAGATCGTCCACGACCGCCGGATCGGCCAGCGTGGAGGTATCGCCGAAATCGCCGAATGTTTTCGCGGCGACGTTTCTCAGAACACGGCGCATGATCTTGCCGGAGCGAGTCTTGGGCAGGCCGTCCGCCCACTGAATCTGGTCGGGCGACGCGATCGGACCGACGACCTTGCGGACGTGGGCGATCAAAGCCTTTTTGAGGTCATCCGTCTTGGCCACATCGTTGTTCAGCGTGACGTAAGCGAAGATGCCCTGGCCTTTGATGTCATGGGGGAAGCCGACCACCGCCGCTTCCGCGACATCCGGATGAGACGTCAGAGCCGCTTCGACTTCCGCGGTGCCCAGCCGGTGACCGGAAACATTGATGACGTCGTCAACACGGCCGGTGATCTTGTAATCGCCGTCGGCGTCGCGTTCCGCGCCGTCTCCGGAGAAGTACGTGCCGGGGAACTGCGAGAAGTAATTTTCGACAAAACGGCCTTCTTTGTCATCCCACAACCCGCGGGCGATGCCGGGCCATGAATTTTTAATGCAGAGCGCGCCTTTGCCGACGCCCTTGATTTCTTTTCCTTCTTCGTCAAACAGAACCGGAACCACGCCGAAGAACGGCACCATGGCTTTCGCGGGTTTGATGTCGATCGCACCGGGCAGCGGCAGAATCATGTGTCCGCCGGTTTCTGTCTGCCACCAGGTATCGGAAATCGTACAGCGGCCGGCGCCGATCTTGTTGTAGTACCACCACCAGGCTTCGGGATTGAGCGGCTCGCCGACCGACCCCAGAACGCGCAGCGAGGAAATATCGTGTGCGTCGACCCACTTGTCGCCTTCTTTGGCGATGGAGCGGATCGCTGTCGGAGCGGTGTAGAAGTTGTTGACGTTGTATTTTTCGACGACGGCCCAGAACCGGCCGAAATCCGGATAATTGGGCACGCCTTCAAACAGGATGCTGGAATGGCCGTTGCACAGCGGGCCATAGACAATGTAGCTGTGACCGGTGACCCAGCCGATGTCGGCGGTGCACCAGTACGTATCGTCTTCACGAACGTCAAACGCCAGCTGCTGGGTCATCGAAGCATACAGCAGATAGCCGGCCTGGGTGTGAACGACGCCCTTGGGCTGCCCGGTCGAACCGGAGGTGTAAAGGATGAACAACGGATCTTCCGCGTCCATTTCTTCGGGTTTGCAGTAGCGGTCCGCTTTGGCCATCAATTCTTCGTACCAGATGTCGCGGCCTTCTTTCATGTTAACCGTTGTTCCGGTCCGTTTCACGACCACCATGGTTTTCACACCCGGGCACTGGGCCACGGCCTTGTCGCAGGTGTCTTTCTGGGGAACGGCTTTGGCGCCGCGGTAGGTTCCGTCGCAGGTAATGACCACTGCGGAACCGGAATTGTTGATGCGGTCTCTTAACGCTTCCGCCGAGAATCCGCCGAAAACGATGGCATGAACGGCGCCGATGCGGGCGCAGGCCAGCATGACGATGGACAGCTCCGCGATCATGGGCAGGAAGATGGTGACGCGGTCGCCCTTTTTGACGCCCAGGCTTTTGAGAACATTCGCGAATTTGTTGACTTCGCGGTACATGTCGTAATAGGTGTATACTTTCCAGTCGTTGGGATCGTTGCCTTCGAAAATGATCGCGGCTTTATTTTTCTTGGTTTCCAGATGACGGTCGATGCAGTTGTAGCAGACATTGAGCTTTCCGCCTTCAAACCATTTGGAATGGACGTTTTTCGCGTCAAATGACCAGTCCGACACTTTATTTTTGTCGAAGGGTTTGAACCAGGTCAGTCTTTCCATCGCCATTTTCGCCCAGAAAGCATCGGGATTGGTAATCGACTCTTTGTAAAGTTTGTCGTATTCCGCTCTGCTCTTGATGTAGGATTTTTCTCTTACTCTCTCAGGTACAGGAAAAACCTTGTCGTAAAAATCTTGTTCATTAATTTCAGCCATATTATTCTCCTTTTATTTTTTATGCCTTCTTCAAGTCCGCCAAAAAGGCAAGATGTCGATTATTTAACAGCTCTGAACCTTTTGAATCTTTACTTTTCCCCCAAAGAGCTAAAGAGAAGGATGGGGATTGCCAATCTTTTCAGGAGGGGTACGCCCCGGCGAAGGGCTTCGTTCCTGTTGTTCAGACACGCGTTATCTGAAGTACCGGCCGCAACGCAGGGGCGTATTACATATGGCGGATGCAATACGTGTACCCCTTGAAAAGCGGTTATTGAATACACTTTTTGAAAAGCTTCCGGTATCGGAGTTTGTCCGATTTCATAGTGGGAATAACGCCGACACGGCGTCCGTGTTTGTCCTACACCACAATCCGGCCGCGGACGGAAAAAAACCTATCCCTGCTGCTCCAGAAATTTCCGGCGGACGGCCGGCGCTCTCAGCGCCAGACGACCTGTACGTCGTTACGTTTGGGAATGCGCAGATAGCGGTACTGCGGATATCCGAGCATCACCGCCCCGTAACACTGGCGCCCCGCCGGCAATGCGAGCGCCCGGATCAGGGGCTCGTGCAGCCCGGCGGCGGCGGTGAAATAGCCGGCCCAGCAGGTGCCCAGGCCCTTGGCATACGCGTAAAGCTCAAGGTAGGTAAGCGCGATTGCGCAGTCCGCGGCGGGAAACGACAGATCGGCGGGACTGTGCGCCAAAACCAGATGCGGCGCGCCCCGGGTAATGCGGTCGCGGCCGTTATCCCAGGCGTTCACGATGCGCCGGAAACGCTTCGCCACCGCTTCATCCGTCGTGACGGACAGCATGATGTTCATAAAATCAATCACCATCTGGGCCAGACGGCGCACCTCTTCGGGATCGGAAACGACCAGCCAGTGCACCTCCTGCCGGTTGCTGCCGGTGGGAGCCGTACGGGCGACGTCCAAAAGCTCCGTGAGCACCTTCCGGGAAACGGGCGTCTTTTTGTACCGGCGGATGGAGCGGCGCGCCAGAAGCAGATGCCGCAATGCATCCGCGCCGGGAAGCAGGCCGCGCTCCACGGGCGGGCAATCGGCCGGCGCCATGGTTTCAAGCGTGAGCGCTCCGTGGGGACAGACGGCGACGCAGTGTCCGCAGTTGATGCAAAACTCTTCGCCCTGCGCAAGGAGCGCCGGAAAAGATTTCTTATCCGTCCAGACGATAATCTGCGCCGGACAAGCGGCCGCGCAAATACCGTCGCGTTTGCATTTACTTGTATCAATTGTGAAAAGCGACATCGCGCCTCCTTGTTCCGGGGAAAATCTCTTGCCGCGGGCGGCCCCGCGCCGACGTCTCTTCAGATAAACCATCAATATGGTTATTGCAATGACTTTTTGCGATTCTCTGTTGTGATATTTTGTTTTTGTTTTATAATGCCCCGAACAAAGCACAAACCGGAAAGACTTCTGATGGCCAAATTGACCCTGGACGAGTGGATCGCCCGCCTGAAAAAAAACAAGAGCTTCAACGCCAACGCCTCGGCGGTGGTCGATCTTCCCGCCCGCCCGGGCGAGTGGGAGGATTACCCCTCCTGGGTAAACCCGCGTCTGCGCGACGCGCTGGTCGGGCGCGGCATCACGCGGCTGTACCGGCACCAGGCGCAGGCGGTGCGCTTCATCCGTGGCGGCCGGGACGTTGTCCTCGTCACGCCGACGGCCAGCGGCAAGACGCTGTGCTACAACCTGCCGGTGCTCCAGAGCATCCTCGACGAACCCGAAACGCGCGCGCTGTATATGTTTCCCACCAAGGCGCTGGCGCAGGACCAGATGCACGAAGCGCACAGCCTGATTACCGATTTGCAGGCCGACATCAAAACCTTCACGTACGACGGCGACACGCCCGACGACGCGCGCCGGGCCATCCGCCGGCAGGGACACATCGTCGTCACCAATCCCGACATGCTGCACGCGGGCATTTTGCCGCACCACACCAAGTGGCAAAAGCTGTTTATGAATCTGAAATACGTGGTGATTGACGAACTGCATATTTACCGCGGCATTTTCGGGTCGCATTTTGCCAATGTCATCCGCCGGTTGGTCCGCATCTGCCGCTTTTACGGAGCCGATCCCGTCTTCATCTGCTGCTCGGCGACGGTGGCCAATCCGCGCGAGCATGCCGAAAAGATTTTGGAGCGGCCCGTGGCGCTGCTGGACAAAAGCGGCGCGCCTGCGGCGGCGAAAACCTTCGTCCTGTACAATCCGCCCATCGTGAACCGCGAACTCGGCATCCGCCAGAGCGCGCTCACGCCCACGCGGAAAATTGCGTCAGACTTGATCGACAATTCCATTCAGACGATTGTCTTTGCCACCAGCCGCCTTAGCGTGGAGGTGCTGACCAAATATCTGAAAGATAAGTTCGTCAAATCCAAGCCCTTCGACGACCACTTTGTCACCGGCTACCGTGGCGGTTACCTGCCGAACCTGCGGCGCGACATCGAAAGCGGCCTGCGGTCGCGCGAGGTCATGGGCGTCATCAGCACCAATGCGCTCGAACTGGGCATCGACATCGGCAATCTGGAGGCCTGCATCATGGCGGGCTACCCCGGCTCCATTGCCAGCACCTGGCAGCAGGCCGGACGCGCGGGAAGAAGATCCGGCCATTCTCTGGCGATCCTGATTGCGCGCAGCAATCCGCTCGATCAGTTCATTATGGAAAATCCGGACTATTTCTTTGCGCTCTCACCGGAACACTGCCGGATCAATCCCGACAATCTGCTCATTTTGCTGCACCACATCAAAAGCGCGGCCTTCGAGCTGCCGTTTGAAAAAGGAGAAAAATTCGGCGGCGAAAATCTCGAAGAGTTTTTGCAGTACCTGGAGGAAAAGGGGGTGCTCCACCGGACGGACGACCGCTGGCACTGGGCGGCGGAAAGCTACCCGGCCGATGAAGTGAGCCTGCGCGCCATCAATCCCGAAAATGTCGTGGTGGTCGACACCACCGACGCGGGAAGCCACAAGATCATCGCCGAAGTCGACTGGGACAGCGCGTTTACCGCCGTGCACGACGACGCGATTTATCTTTTGGCCTCCGAGCAGTACCACGTGGACAAGCTCGACCTGGAGCGCAAGAAGGCCTATGTCAGGAAAGTCGACACGGACTACTATACCGACGCCATGACTTACACCAACGTGCGCGTCATCGATTCTTTCGACAACCGGCGCGAAGGCGGAACCATCGTGGAGCACGGCGAAGTGCAGGTCGTACGCAAAGTCGTGGGCTATAAGAAGATCAAGTTTTACACCTCCGAAAACCTGGGCTACGGCGACGTGACCCTGCCGGAAAAAGACATGCACACGACAAGTTACTGGTTCACCATTCCGCGCGACCGCCTGCGCAGCCTCGCGTTTACGCCCGCGGAAATCATCGACGGACTTTCGGCGCTGGCCTACACGATTCGGCACCTGTCGGCCATGTTCCTCATGGCGGACATCCACGACATCGACCGGTCGCTCGGCGACAAGTCCGGCGAGTGGTTCGTGAGCCAGGGCAAAACCGGCCGCGTCATCACGACGTTTTCCGCCGGCCGGCCGCAGGCGGCAAGCGGCGCCGACGCCGTCCGCATCGATGAATTCGATCCGACGATCTTCATCTTTGACGCCTACCCGGGCGGCATAGGCTTTTCGGAACTCCTCTACCGCGAACACGACAACCTGCTTTCGGCCGCGAAAAGCCTCATCGAAAAATGCCCCTGCGCTTACGGCTGCCCGTCCTGCGTCGGCCCCACGCTGGAAGTCGGCAAAACCGCAAAAGAGATCGTGCCGAAGATCATTGATCTGGTTTTGAATAAATGAAATCGATTGATAAGCTCAAACGCCTGACCGGCGAAGCGACAGCGCCTCCCCAAGCGGAGCCGGCAAAGCCGGTTTGCGCCGCAAGCAAAAAGCAGGAACAGCTGGGCGACCTGCGCCGGCGCATTGAAACCGTCGTCGCGCGCGCGGCCGAGCGCAGCCGCACGGCGCAGGAAGAGGCGCGGCGGCGCGGCGACCGCGGCCTGCGCGATCTTCTGGAAGGCGAGGAGGTAGAAAACGACTGCGGCCGCTTTTTTTTGAAAAGCGCCTCTCTTTCCGGCGCCAGCCGCCACGGGTACCGCAATCTCCGGGAAATATCCGATCCGGACATGACGGCGGCGGGAACGCTTGCCGATGATCCTTCCATCGGCAAATGCCGCTTTTCCGACGCTTTGTTTCTGGACACGGAAACCACGGGCCTTTCCGGCGGCACCGGCACGATGGCTTTTCTCATCGGTCTGGGCTGGTTTGAAAAAGGCGACTTTCAGGTGCGGCAGATCCTGGCGCGCGATTTCGGCGAAGAGGCGGCGGCCCTGGCCTGTCTGGCGGACATCGCCCGGCAAAAAAAATTTCTGATCACCTTCAACGGCAAGGCCTTTGACGTCAATCTGCTTGCCGCGCGCTTCATTCTCAACCGGCTGCCGGACGCATTAGCCGAACTGCCCCATCTGGACTTGCTCCATCCCGCTCGGCGTCTTCTGGGACACCGACTGGACAACTGCCGCCTGGCGACGCTGGAAGCGGACATCCTCGGCGTCCGGCGCGAAGGGGACATCCCCGGCTGGGAAATCCCCCAGCGGTATTTCGACTGGTTAAGACGGCGCGACCCGCGACTGCTCTACAACATCTTCGAGCACAACCGGCTTGACGTGGTGTCCATGGCGTCGCTCACCGCGCATCTGGCGGACATTCTCACCGCGCAGACCCTCCGGCAGCACGCCCACCCCGACGACTACCTGGCCGCGGCCGGGCTTTTACTGAAACGCACCCACCCCGCAGGAGCGCAAAAGATTCTGGACCTCTTCCGGGAAGACGCCTGTTCCGAGTTTTCGCTCACGTCGAAGAAAAAGCTGGCGCAGCTTTACAAGCGCACGGGCCGGCTCGAGGACGCCGCCGTCCTGTGGCGGCAGATGGCCGATTGCGGCGCCGCCGGATTTTATCCCGTATCCGAGCTGGCCAAGTATCTGGAGCATCGCGCAAAGCGCGCCGCCGAAGCCGCCGCGCTCGTTGAAAACGCGCTTGCGGCCGGCGCCTTTTCGGAGAAAGAAAAGGAGTCGCTGGAGCACCGTTTGAAAAGACTGCTCCGGAAAGCCATCTGATCCGCCTGCGCGGCGGCAAACGCCCTCGAACAAATCGAAGCGGACAATCCTTTTGCCGTGCGGCAAATCGTCCTGGTCTCGCTTTGCCGCACGCGGGGGTCGCGGTGCGCGTCTACAGGATCGTGAAAAAATCGCGTTCGAGCAGTTCGCCCAGGACATCTGCCGTCGCGCCGACAATGCCGATGCACTTCTGCACCCGTTCGCCCCGGTAAAAGGCCCGGACCTCGTCGCGGTTCGTCCAGTCCACGCGGGCGATGTCCCGGCAGGCGATCGTCCCGCCCTGGCCGACAATCTCGTCGCGGAACCGCCGCACCATTTCCTGGGCGTCGGACCACATCTTCGGATTTTCCTTTTCTTCGGCTGCCGCGCGGCTGTACCGCAGGCCGATCACCGCGAGCGCGCCGGCCAGCGCGCCGCAAACCTCCCCGTAGCCGCCCAGACCGCCGCCGAAAGCGCCCATGGCGCGGATAACATCGTCATGGCCTCTGCCCAGTTTTTCGCGGCCGACCGCCGCCAGCGCCTGGCTTCAATGAAAGCGCTCCCTGGCCATCAACACAATTGCCTTGTCCCTCATCTCTTCTCGCGTCATCTTCTTCCTCCCTTGAATTCACGTTTTAACTGGAACCGGCCCGGCCGCAAAGGAAAGGCCGTTTCGCGCGGCGCCAAAGACCGGTTTTTTTCGTCCGCTTTCCTGCATCACGGCGCAAGTTCGGCAATGTACCCGCGGTTCCAGGTCGGGCTGATGATCATCTCATTGATGCAGACCGTTTTGGGCAGCCGCGCCACAAACAGAATCGCCTCGGCCACATCTTCGGGACGGAGCATTTTCGCCTTCACGTCGTCGGCCAGCGCGTCGGGCCGGCGGTCGATGATCGGCGTCCAGACTTCGCCGGGGCACAAAGCACAGGCGCGGATGCCGTCCATGCAGGCTTCCATGTTGATGCTGGCGTTCATGGCCAGAAGACCATGCTTGGCCGCGCTGTAAGCCGGTCCGGTCAATAACGAGTAAAATCTCCCCGCCCACGACGAAACATTGATGATGAGGCCGTCTTGCTGTTTCCGCATGGTTTCCAGAACCGCGCGGGCGCAGTAAAACGCGCCGTTCAAATCGACGTCGATCACCTCTTTCCATTTCTCCGGCGTCACCCTGTCCCAGTGCCGCTCGGCGACGTTGGTCCCGGCGTTGTTGACCAGGATGTCGATCCGGCCCGAACGCGACAGAATCCGCCGGGCCGCCGCATCGACGGATGCGGCATCGGAAACGTCCAGCGTTTCCACGAAGGCGGCGCCGCCTTGCGCGGCGATGCGCTCCGCCGTTTGCTGCAAAACGGCGCTCCTGCGCCCCGAGAGAATAACGGTGGCGCCGTTTTGCGCCAGAGCAACGGCCGCCGCCTCGCCGATGCCCGTTCCAGCGCCGGTGATCCAGGCGACTTTGCCCGACAAAGATTCCAGCATAGTTCCTCCTGTTAACGAGATGCGATGCGGCGACTTCGCCGCAAGGCTGTTTAGTTCATGATCAGCAAACCGGCCGCCATCACCATCATGCCGGCCACCAGGCCCAGAATGCTGTCGTGTCCTTTGCCGTAAGCGCGGCTTGCCGGCAGCAGTTCATCGAGACTGATATACACCATGATCCCCGCCACGCCGCCGAACAAAATTCCCGCAAACGGGGAGGCAGCCGCCGGCCAACGGCCGCCCAGAACCAGAAATATCACCGCCCACGCCGAGAGCGCGCCCAGCGGCTCGGCCAGGCCGCTGGCGAGCGAATAGCAAAACGCCTTCTTCCGGTCTCCCGTCGCGTAAAAAATCGGAACGGAAACGCTGATGCCTTCGGGAATATTGTGCAAGGCGATGGCCGCGGCAATAAAGACGCCCAGCGCCGGATCCTGCAGGGCCGCCGTGAATGTCGCCATGCCTTCCGGAAAATTATGAATCGTAATCGCAAGCGCCGTAAAGACGCCGGTGCGCAGCAGCGCGGGGCGTTCCCGCTTCACGCCGGGCGCCGCGGACCGATCGGCCAGCAACGCCGTTTCGGCCTCGGAATGCGTTTCGTGCGGGTTTTCGGCCGCCGGAATGAGATTGTCGATGAGGGCCATCAGCAGCAGGCCGCCGAAAAAAGCCGCCGTGGCGATCCAGCGCGCCCCTTCCCCGTCGTAACGCAGCGCCAGCCAGCCGGCGCTTTTGGGAAGAATTTCGACGAAGGAAACATACAGCATTACTCCCGCGGAAAAGCCGGTCGCCACGGACAGGAAGCGGTAGTTGGTCCGGCCGGCCAGGAAAGCGATGACGCTGCCGATGCCGGTCGCCATGCCGGCCAGCAGAGTCAATCCCAATGCGGCGGTCACCTCATTCATGCTTTATCTCCGCCGGAAACAAAAACCGCCAGGATCAAAAGCAGCGCGCCGGCAATCGTCATCACGCTTTTCGATCTCATCCCTGATATCTTAGCCATTTTGCATCACACTTGATCCGACGTAATCATGTTACTGATGGGACCGCCCTTCAGGTCCGCGCGACCGCCTTTTGCAAGGACCCCCTGCGCCCCCGCCCCGCGGGGAACGAATCTTTTTTTGATGCAGGGCGAAGCTTCAGCTTCGCCAAGGCGGGGCTAAAGCCCCGCCCTACATCCATTCACCAT
>JAAYDW010000084.1 GCA_012729055.1 Deltaproteobacteria bacterium | reverse complement strand
ATGAAACTTCTCCACACCTCCGACTGGCATCTGGGACGCATGCTTCATAACCGCAAGCGATATGAGGAGCATGAAGCGTTTTTGAACTGGCTTTTTCAGCTGATTGAAAACGAAAGCGTTGATGTGGTTTTGATTGCAGGCGATGTTTTTGACAACAGTACGCCCAGCAATTATGCGCAGGAGCTTTATTACCGGTTTTTGTGCCGGGTGGCGTCTTCGGCTAACCGGCAGGTGGTGGTCATTGCGGGCAATCACGATTCGCCTTCCTTTCTCAATGCGCCTAAAGAACTTCTGAAATTTCTCAATATTCATGTTGTGGGTTTTGCCTCCAACCGGCCGGAAGACGAGGTGCTGGTGCTTCCCGGAGCGGACGGAAAACCCGGTTTGATGGTCCTGGCGATTCCCTATCTGCGGGACCGCGATATCCGGACGTCGGAGGCGGGGGAAAGCATCGAAGACAAAGAAAGAAAAATTGTCGAAGGAATCAAGGAGCACTACCGGCAGGTCTGCGATGCGGCCCTGAAAAAGCGGGCGGCGCTGGAAAGGCCCGTTCCGATGGTTGCGATGGGGCATTTGTTTGCCGCGGGCGGCCAAACCACAGAAGGCGACGGCACGCGCGAGCTTTACATCGGCTCGCTTGCACAGGTTCGCAATGATGTTTTCCCGGATGATATTGATTACGTGGCGCTGGGGCATTTGCATGTTCCCCAGCGTGTCGGCGGCTCCGATGTTGTCCGCTATTCAGGATCGCCTCTGCCGATGGGGTTTGGCGAGGCAGGCCAGGAGAAGAATGTGATCCTTGTGGAATTTTCAGAGAAGACGCCAAACGTTTCAAATATTGCCGTGCCCCGCTTTCAGGAGCTGAGAACATTGCGCGGCGACTGGCCGGTGCTGGCCCGGACTCTCGACGCCTTGAAATCGCAAAAAAGCCGGGCCTGGCTGGAGGTGATCTATGAGGGTGATGAAATCGCCGCTAACCTTCAGGAACGGCTGATGGAGACAGTTGCGGGAACCGGTCTCGAAATTCTGCGTACTCGAAATAAGCGCATCGTTGAAAAAGCGCTCAGCTCAAAAGAAGCGGAAGAAACGCTCGATGATCTGGATGTGGTGGATGTCTTTACACGCTTGCTGGATGTGCACGATATTCCGGAAGAGCAGCGGGCAGGATTATTTAGCTCCTATCAGGAAATTATTGCCTCAATCAATGAGCAGGATGTGATGGCGAAATAGCCTCCTGCCCATCAGGTGACTGTGTTGTAATGTCCTTGCGGGCAATTTACCGGATGCTGTGCACAGAGCTATTAATGGGAGAAACGTAATCTCCCCTCCCTCGATACCCTGAAGGGCACACGTGGGAGGGGCAGGGGGAGGGTGAAAAACAAGGTCTTCCCCCTTCCCTCAATCCCCGCCCAGGGGCGGGGAAGTTTCTTAGGGGCAGTCCATGAAAATACTGAACATTCGCTTTCAAAATCTCAATTCGCTGGCCGGACAGTGGCAGATCGATCTGACGCATCCCGAGTATGCCTCCGGCGGCATCTTTGCGATAACCGGCCCTACCGGATCGGGCAAGACGACGATTCTGGACGCGATCAGTCTTGCGCTCTATGGCCGGACGCCGCGCCTGGACAAGGTTACCAAAACCACCAATGAGATCATGTCGCGCCAGGCCGGTGTTTGTTTTGCCGAAGTCACCTTCGAAACGCAAAAGGGCCGTTACCGCTGCCACTGGAGCCAGCATCGCGCCCGGAAAAAACCGGATGGGGAATTGCAGCCTGCAAAGCACGAAATCGCAAACATCCAAACCGGAGAAATTCTGGAGAATAAACTGACAGCTGTTGCCGGGATGGTCGAAAAGGTGACGGGCATGGATTTTGACCGCTTTACCCGTTCGATGCTTCTGGCCCAGGGCGGCTTTGCAGCGTTTCTTTCGGCGACGCCCGATAAGCGCTCGCCGATTCTGGAGCAGATCACCGGAACGGAGATTTACAGCACCATTTCGATTAAAGTTCACGAGCGCAGTCGCAACGAATCGGAGAAGCTCGATTTGCTGCAGGCCGAACTCCAGGGCGTAAAGATTTTAACGGACGAGGAGGAAGCGCAGATTTCCACTGGGCTTCAGGAAAAGCAAACCCGCGAAAACGCAACGGCGGAGAAGTTGACCGTTTTGCGGCGGGCGCTGGCCTGGGTGGAAGGCATAACCGCGCTTGAGAAGGAACTTGCTGTTCTGGAGAGCAAAACGCAGGAATGGGAGCGCCGCCGGGTCGCGTTTGAACCGGAAGCGGCCAAGCTGGATAAAGCCCGCCGGGCTTTTCTGCTGGAAGGCGCGTACAAGGAAGTTGCCGCGCTTCGCCGCCAGCAGGAAGCGGATGTCAACGCTCTGGAAAAAACAAAGGCGCTTTTACCGGACAGAGAAAAAGCCATAGCCGAAGCCCAAGCGGCAAGAGATCAGGCGGCGCAAGGTCTCCAGGAAATCAGGACCGGGCAGGCGGCGCAGGCCGAAACGCTTAAAAAAGTGCGCGAGCTCGATGCGCGTCTGGCTGAAAAGAAAAAGCAGCTCGATGAAGCGGCTAAGGCGCTGGCCGCCATGGGCAGACAGGTCAAAAGCTTTCAAGACGGCATCGGGAAAACCTGCGAGGCGCTGAAGCAGTCACAGAAAGATCTGGATGCTGTTTGCGCTTATCAGGCAGAGCATGCGGCGGACGAGGCGCTGACCGTTCATCTTTCCGGTATTTTGAAATCCTTTGCAGCGCTTGGCGAAGCTGAAGTCAAGCGCGGAAAGATCGGCAAGGATGTGTCCGCCGCGGAAGGCAAGAAAGAAAAAGCCGCGGCCGCTTTCAAAATACTTCAGGACGAGCATAAAAAATTCCGCACGGAGTTCGAAAAGAAACAGACGGCGCTGAGTGCGTTGGCAAAAGATCTTCACGTTCTCCTTCAAGGCCGCGAACCGGGCCAGTGGCGAAACGATCTCGATACCCTGCGGGAACGAAGCAGGCTGCTGCTTCAAGTCCATGACCGTCTTTTGCAAATCGACGCTCTGCAAAAAACGCTGGAGGGCCTGACCGGTGAGCGAAAAACATTGCAGGCGGAACGTGAACGGTTGCTGGCCGATGCCAAAGAAGCAACCCTCCGGAAGTCGGCTTGCGAAAAAGACGCAGAAAATCTGGAAACGCAGGTTGCTCTCTTTGCCCGCATCCGGGAGCTGGAGGAAGAAAGAAAGCGCCTGGAGGACGGCAAGCCCTGTCCGCTCTGCGGGGCAACCGATCATCCGTTTGCCCGGGGAAATGTTCCGAAATTAAACCAGGGCGAGGCAGAGCTGAAAAAATTGAAGGCGGAATTCAAGAAAGTCTCCGCTCAACTGGCAAAACTGGAAACCGATCTGGCGAAAAAAGATGCAGGATTGGGACATGTAGAAAAGGACATCGCTGAAAAGCAAGCGAGTCTGGAAATCCATGAAGGGCAATGCGCCCGGGAATTGCAGGTCCTGAGTCTGCCCGCGACGATTGAAAAACGCGCCGCCGGCGTGAAAGACGAGCTGGCAAAGGTTCAGGCGGGCATTGCCGAAACTTCCGCCATTGTTGGAGCCGCCGAGGAGAAAAGCAATCAGGAAAAAACCGGCCGGGCGGAGTTGGAAAAGTTGCGGGTAAAGGCTGAAGCGTCAGAAAACGCGCTTCGGGAAGCGGCATATCAACTGGAAACGGTTGCAAATGAAATCCGGAGGCTGACCGACGCGTGCGACGCAGCGAGCGCAGATGTTGAAAAGGCCCGTTTGACGGCGCTGGGCGACGTTGCGCCTTTCGGGATTACGGAACTCCCGCCGGTTGCCTCCGCCGTTATCAGCGAACTGACCGGACGCAAGCGAATATGGGAAGACAGGCAAAAGGAAAAAGGGACACTTGAGAAAAGAATCGGCGAGCTCAATGCCGCAATAGGCAGGGATTCGGCTCTTCTGGAAAGTCTTGGAAAAGACATGACCGCAAGAAGCGATGAGCGCAACGCTTTGGCTGCTGACAATGGTGAACTGTCCGCTTGCCGCCGGGAGTTGTTCGGCGATAAAAACCCGGATACGGAAGAAAAGCGTCTGGCCGATGCCGTCTTGCAGGCGGAAGAGGCGCTGAAAAAAAAGATCGAAGCATCGAGCGCGCTGGAAAGCGAAATTGCCGCGTTGCAAGAGAGGCAAAATGTTCTGACGGGCAATCTGGAGCGCAGGGCGGCAGAACTCACCAAACCGGAATTGGCGCTTTGCGACGGAATAAGAAAATCCGGATTTAAAGACGAGGCGGATTTCCTTTCTTCCCGTCTGCCTGCGGATCAATGTGAGGCGCTTGAAGTTCAAGAAAAATCGCTGCTCGAAGAAAAAGTTCAGCTTGAGGCCCGAAAAAAAGACAAATCAGAAGCGTTGGCGGTGCAGCGGGCCGGTCAACTAAGCGACCAGTCGGCAGAATCGCTGAAAGAAAAGATTGCGGGCTCCGAATCAGAATTGAAGCAGATCCGGCAGGAGATCGGCGCCGACGCAAAAAGCCTTGCAGATAATCGTCTGCAAAAAGAAAAGCGGCAGAGCCGTCTTCATGAGATTGAAGCGCAAAAAAAGGAATGCCTGCGCTGGCAAACGCTGCGGGAGCTCATCGGGTCCGCCGACGGCAAGAAATTCCGCAATTTTGCGCAGGGCCTGACGTTTGAAATGATGACGGCGCACGCCAACCGTCAGCTTCAGAAAATGACGGACCGCTATCTGCTGGTGCGCGATGCCGTCGAACCGCTGGAACTCAATGTCATCGATAATTACCAGGCAGGCGAAGTGCGCTCGACGAAGAACCTCTCCGGCGGCGAAAGTTTTATCGTCAGTCTGGCGCTGGCTCTGGGGCTTTCCCGGATGGCGAGCCGCAATGTCCGGGTGGATTCGCTGTTTCTGGATGAAGGATTCGGAACGCTCGATGACGACGCGCTGGAAACGGCGCTCGACACCCTGTCGGAGTTGCAGCAGGACGGCAAGCTCATCGGCGTTATTTCCCATGTCCTCGCGCTTAAAGAACGCATCGGCACGCAGATGACGGTGACGCCTCAATCAGGCGGACGCAGTTCGCTTTCCGGCCCCGGCTGCTCGCGCGGTTGATTTTATAACTGATTACCGGCTTCCCGGGGCTTTTTTGCCGGTT
The DNA here is from genome assembly GCA_012729055.1 of Deltaproteobacteria bacterium. Taxonomy (GTDB): domain Bacteria; phylum Desulfobacterota; class Syntrophia; order Syntrophales; family Smithellaceae; genus UBA8904. The sequence continues at coordinate 45,832 of JAAYDW010000084.1, read as the reverse complement.
GCCGTCCTTCCGGCAAAATATAGGCGATTTTGTCCCCCTGCAGATCGTAGGCGCGCTCAATTTGTTCCTCACCGGTAGAATAAAGATCCGCAGGGTCGATTTTTAAAAGTTTCATCAGACGCTGTTCCGTGTCGCGGTTGTCTTCCAGCGATCCGTCTTCCAGAATATGCCGGACATGGATGTTCTCTCCTCGCAGATGGCGGCAGATGAGCAGCATCCGGTGGCACATGAGCGGATCCTTCTCCGCGCACATGAGAGCAACGCGATAATGCTCGATACCCTTGCGCAGACGGGCGAGCCCCTGCTGAAAAATTTCTTTTTCGGCCAGGCGTTGATATTGGACCTTGCCGTTTACATAGCAGGATGGATCGGAACTTCGAGGCCCCAGTTCAGCGCCGAGGTAGATGTAGGCGATGCCGCGCTTCAAGACGTCTTCTTTTATCGATTCACGATTGAATTGCGACGAATAGCGGCTGTAAGGGCTGGACCGGACATCGCACAGGGCGTTGACGTCATGCCGCTTGAGCAACTCTATAAACGTTTCAACGGTATGAACCGAATGTCCGATGGTGAGCAACTCTTTCATGGTTTAAACGTAGTGAAACCAAAATATTTTTGCAGTTGTTCTTCGAATATGCGCTTTGAGCCGGGCGTTTTCCTTTTTCAGGAGTTCGTTTTCAGCCGTCAGGGCGCGGTATTTCTCCAGAAGCTTTTGATCATCCATTGTGTGTGCCGGATGCTTTTGGGTAAAATTTTCAGATCTTATAAAGCGTCGTGGCGCGAATAGCAAGGCAAACGCCCACGACTGTCAAAAAAATCAGGGTGGCAGTTTTCTTTTCAATAAAATCGCGGGACGGAGCAGGCAATCAGGGCTTGGACGCGATGATGGCCTGGGTTTTGGGCAGAAACCGGTCGAAGGATTCCATGAGGGTTTCCGCGCCGGGAAGCTCCATGACCTGCGCCCACGTGTCGGCCCAGCTTTGCAAAACCGGATGGTAGGGCGGGCCGATCTGGTCCAGGACGGCGCCGCTCATCTTGTCGTTTCGGCGGACAAGCCAGTACAGCGACATGAAAACGGTCCAGTAAAATCCCCACGTCTCGCAGCGTTCCACGGCAAGTCCCGCATTTTCCACCAGGCCGGTGAACCGCTCCCGGTCGAAAATTTGAATGTGGTTGGGCGGAGAAAAATAAACCGGATGCGCCACCGGCTCCTGTAACCTTTCCGAACGGGCGTCGGGCACCGTGATGAGGTACTTTGCGCCGGATTTTCCCACGCGCACAAGCTCGGCAAGAATGGCCGCCGGGTCTGCGGTATGCTCCAGCATTTCCGTGGCCAGGATTCTGGTGGCGTAAGCGTCCGGCAGGGGCAGGGGCAGGCAGCCGCTCACGAAGCCTTCGACTTTGCGGGCGGACGTCCGGGACGCTTTTTCGATGAGCGCCGCGACCTTGCGCTCATCGACGTCCGCAAAGACGACGTGCGCGCCCTGCCTGGCGCAAAACAAAACGGCATTGCCTTCGCCGCAGCCGGCGTCCAGGACCACGTCGTCGCGGGTTACGCGAAAGCCTGCAAAGAGTTCGCCGGTGGCCAGGTTATACCAGCCGCGCTTCACGGCGTCCTTTAGACCGCAGTAACGCGGATCGGCGTTTACGGAAGTCGGTTGCGGCGTTTTTTTTGCGGCCGGTTTTGCGGTCCGTTTTTTAGGGGGGCTTTGCGGCATGGCTTTCTCCTTGATCAAGAACGCTATCCGTCCGCGCGGCGGATGTCAATGCGCAACTGAAAAAAGGACCGTTATTTTCTTCGAATTGCGGAGCAACGTGTGATAGAGGAACCCTTTACGGCGCACGCTAAGGAGGAATCTATGAAAGCGGAAGAAAACGTGTTGGAAGCCGTCTTTAATCCGCGCGGCATGGCAGTGATCGGAGCGTCCCCTGCGGATTTGGCAACTCTTTCTCAGATGAAAACGAAAATCCGGGAGCGCCTCTACCTGGTGAACCCGAAATATACGGAGGTGCTGGGCCGGAAATGCCACTCCAGCATTTTGGACGTGGAAGCGCCCGTTGATTACGCGAGCATCGCCGTATCTGCCGCGGTCCTGCCGAAGATTCTGGAGGAATGCATTGAGAAGGGCGTAAAGGTCGCGCAGATCTTCACGGCCGGCTTCAGCGAAACGGGCCTGCCCGAGCGCATCGCCAGAGAAGAGGAGCTCAAAAAAATCGCCCGGGGCCGCATCCGCCTCATCGGCCCCAACTGCTTCGGCGTGTACTGTCCGAAAGCGGGCCTGGCCATCGTGCCGGAGTCTCCTGTCGAGGAAGGGCACATCGGCGTCGTTGCGCAAAGCGGCAGTTTTGCCGAGTCCTTTTCCTATTTCGCCATGACCAAGAACCTCCGCTTCAGCAAAGTGGTGAGCTACGGGAACGCCGCCGATCTCGACGGCGCCGATTTTCTCGACTACCTGGCGGACGATCCGGATACGTCGATCATCGCCTTTTACGTGGAAGGAACCCGGAACGCCCCGCGCCTCTGCCGGGCGCTTTCGCGCGCGGCAGGGAAGAAGCCGGTGGTCGTCATCAAGGGCGGCATGACCGAGCAGGGCATGCGCGCCGCCGCTTCGCACACCGCGTCTCTGGCCGGCGCCCCGGACATCTGGCGCGGCTTCTTCAAACAGTGCGGCGTTCTGCAGGTGGAAAACTTTGACGAGATGGTCAATGTCCTGATTGCCCGGGAAGCCTCGCCGCTTCCCGCCGGACGGTCGATGGCGCTCATTTCCAATTCCGGCGGCTTCAGCGTCATTCAGACCGATCTGTGCCATAAGGCAGGCATTGCCGTGCCCCGGTTTGCCGCGGCGACCGTTGAAGCCCTGCGCGCGCTGGTTCCGGCGGCCGGAACCGGCATCGGCAATCCCCTGGACGCCTGGCCCATTTACTACAACATCAAGCCGGAGGGAAACATCGCCGACATTATCGGGGTCGTTGCCGCGGATCCCGGCATCGACATGCTGGTTTTTCAATTCGATCAGTTCCGCTACCTGCGGCGCGTGCTGGGCCGGGACGTCGATGCCCATATGCGGCGACTGCTCGAATTGATGGTCGAAGGCTTGCGCCGGGCGCTGGCCGGCGCGCAAAAACCCGTTTTGGTCACGGTGTCCCTGGACCCGTACCTCGAAGACGAGGAAGACCGGCATTACAACCTGCTGCTCAAAAAGACTTTTGCCGCCGCGGGATTTCCGGTCTATGCCTCGCTCGAACAGACAGTGAAAGCCGCCTCTAATTTTTGCCGCTGGGCTGAGATCGGCAGGCGCGCCTGAAAGGAGGCCCGCCTGAGAAAAGCGCCGGAGCGGTTGAAAATGCCCCGGATTTGTGTCAGGGTGAAAACGACATGAGGGCGGGAGTGACGGCATGGCGGTTCAATCGAAAGCAAAAACAGGCTCCGGAAACAGACGCAAATCCGGGCGCAATGACCTTTCCCAATTTTTTCATGAAATCATCGACTCCATCGGCGTCGGCATCTATATCGTTGAGGACGGCGTGCTGGCTTACGTCAGTCCCTTGTACCGGAAGCTTACCGGCTATTCCGAGGCCGAGCTGATCGGGCGCAACCCCCTGGATTTGGTGCATCCCGACGATCGCGAGACGGTCCGCCAAAACGCGGTCCGGATTTTCAAAGGCCAGAGCGCCGAACCGTCTTATGAATACCGGCTGAACCGGAAAGACGGTCAGGCCTTGTGGATTCTGGAAACGGTTTCCTCCGTTTCCCTCCGGGGAAAGGGCGCGGCGCTCGGCAGCTGCATGGACATCACCGAGCGCAAGGCCATCGAGCATTCGCTCGTGCAAAGCGAGGAAAAATACCGGACCGTCCTGGAGAACATCGAAGACGGCTATGCGGAGCTCGATTTGCGGGGCAATCTGATTTTTTTCAACGACGCGCTGTGCGACATTCAGGGGCGAACCCGCGAGGAGCTCCTGAAGAAAAATTTCCGCGACCTGATGGACGAAGAAAACGCCCGGAAAATCTTTGCCGCCTACAACAAAGTGTACGCCACCGGTCAATCCGAAAAGGAAGTAATCTATGAAATCATCGCCGGAGACGGCAGCCGGCGCTTTCTCGAGACGTCCATCACGCCGATCCGGGACGCCGCCGGCCGGATCGTCGCTTTTCGCGGGATTGTGCGGGACAGGACCGAACAGCACCGATCCGGGGAAGCGCTGCGCAAAAGCGAGGCGCGGTACCGCGGCATCATCGACAGCATCGTGGACGGCTATTTCGAAACGGATCTGGCGGGCAAGTTCACGTTTGTCAATGACGTCATTCCCCGGCACCTCGGCTATTCGCGGGAAGAACTGATCGGGATCTCCAATCAGCAGATGCAGGACAAGGAACAGGCCCGCCGGACGTACGAGGTTTTCAGTAAGGTCTATGAGACAGGAAGGCAGGTAAACGCGTTTGAATATCACGTCCGGCACAAGGACGGCACGCTGGGAATCTACGAACTTTCTTTGTCCCTGATCCGGGACGAAAAAGGCCGGCCGGCAGGCTTTCGGGGCAATTCGCGCGACATCAGCGCGCGCAAACGGATGGAAGAGGCGCTGCGCCAGTCCGAAGAGCGATACCGCGGCATCATTGAACAAATGGAAGACGGTTATTTTGAAACCGATCTTGCCGGCCGTTTTACCTTTGTCAACGACGCGGAGTGCAGGAATCTCGGCTATCCGCGCGAAGAACTGATCGGCAGGGGCGGCAGCATCTTCACGGATGAAAGGAACGCCAAGGCGCTGCACCGTCTTTTTGTGGAAATCTACCGGAGCGGCCGGCCGGTTCGGGCCTTCGCTTTTGAACTCATGCACAAGGACGGCAGCAAATCTTTTCATGAGATTTCCGCATCGCTGATCCGGGATGCCCAGGGCACACCCGTCGGATTCCGGGGAATCGCCCGCGATGTTACGCAGCGGAAGAAGGACGAGGAACGCATCCAGTACCTGGCCACGCACGACGGCCTCACGGGGCTGCCCAACCGCATGCTCTTCGGCCAGTTGCTCCATCACGCCATCCAGTCGGCGAAGCGCTACCGGACGAAATTCGCCCTTTTCTTTGTCGATCTGGACCGCTTCAAGATCATCAACGATACGCTGGGGCACGAGGCGGGCGATCAACTGCTTCAGGAAATCGCCCGGCGGTTTCGGCAAACGCTGCGGGCCATGGATGTCGTCGCCCGTCTGGGCGGGGACGAATTCGTCATTCTGGTGGAGGACATCGCCGAGGAGCGCGACGCCGCCCTGGTGGCCCGCAAGGTGATGGCGGCCGCCACGGAACCCGTTCTGCTTCAGGGCGATGAATGCCGCGTGACGGCCAGCGTGGGCATCAGCCTCTATCCGAAAGACGGCGAAGACGAGCAGACCCTGATGAAGAATGCCGACATCGCCATGTATTTTGCCAAGGAGGAAGGCAAGAACAATTTTCAGTTTTACGCCCGGACGATCAAGTCGAAGGCGACTGAACGGCTGAATATCGAGACGCGCCTGCGCTTCGCCCTGGAACGGGGCGAACTGTCCCTGCATTACCAGGCCAAGCGCGACTTCAAGACGGGCGCGATCAGCGGCGTGGAGGCGCTGCTGCGCTGGCACAGTCCGGAATTGGGGGAGATCACGCCCACGCAGTTCATTCCGGTCGCCGAGGAAACGGGCCTGATCGTGCCCATCGGCCGCTGGGTGCTTAGTGAAGCCTGCGCGCAAAATGCCGCATGGCAGCGCGAGGGGCTGCCTCCGGTTTCCATGGCGGTCAATCTGTCGCTGCGCCAGCTCACGGACGGCAACCTGATCAGGGATATTGAAAAGGCCCTTCAGGAGTCGGGACTGGATCCCGCGCACCTGGAGCTGGAAATCACGGAAAGTATGGTCATGCACGATCCGTCGCGCATCATCGGACTGCTCACCCGGATCAAGAACATGGGCGTGCGGCTCGCCATCGACGATTTCGGCACCGGCTATTCATCGCTTGCCAAGATCAAACATTTTCCGGTGGATACGCTGAAAATCGACAGGTCTTTCATCCGCAACATCGCCCGCGACCCGGAGGACCAGGCCATTGCGGAAGCGATCATCGCTATGGGCAAGACCCTCAACCTGACGGTTGTTGCCGAAGGGGTGGAAACCCCGGAGCAGATGAAGTTTCTTGACGAACACACCTGCGATCAGATGCAGGGATTTTATTTCAGCAAGCCGGTGAAACCGGAACAGTTCGCCGAACTTTTGAAAAGCCACCGGCCCTTTCCGGCGGCATGATTTTGCGCCGCCGCGCCGTGATCAAGCCGTCTCCAAAAACAGGAGCGACGTCTCTGGCCGGTAAAAAAGGTTTATCCGCGGGCGGTCATCAGCCTCTCACGATCAGGACGGGGATGCTCTTGCCGTTGTGGAGTACGCCGTAGGAGACGCTGCCCAGAACGGTTGCGGACAGGGCGCTTCTGCCGCGCGACCCCATGACGATCAGGTGTGCCCTGGACTTTCTGGCTTCTCCGAGAATTTCCTCGACGGGATACCCCATGCGGGTCACGGCCTTCACGTCCACACCGCGCCGGGTGCAGAGTTTCTGAATTTCCCCGAGGTATCCGCCGGCGACGTCCCGGAGGTAATCTTCCACCGTCTCCTCCATGTTTTTGGGGGTTTTCGACGCCGGAACCGTCTGTCCCAGAAACAGCCGCTTGTCGATCACGCTCACGGCGACAATGGCGGCGCCGAGTTGCCGGGCGAGGTCCACCGCATAAGCGGCCGCCTTGCGGGAGGCCTTCGATCCGTCCGTTGGGACGAGGATTTTTGAAATCATGCGCAATCTCCTTTCCGCATCGGGAAGTCTCCGACGCGCAAGACCATTATAAAGTGAAGACCGGGGTTGTCAACGACTATTCAACACGACTATTCAACACGACTATTCAACGCGGGAATCTGAACACGCGAACACGACGATTCAAAACGCATCTTGTAAAAAGTCCGCCCGGCGATTATAACACACGCATCTGACGCTCCTGCGAGGTTAAGGTTTGGCGACGCAACAACTTCCTTCGGCCGATTCTTTGCTCAAGCGCCCGCGGCCCCGCGGCATCGGGCGCTGGCTTCCCCTGCTGGAAACCCTGAAAAATTATCGGAGCGGCCGGCTGATCCGGGACATCGGCGCCGGCCTGGCGCTGACGGCAATCCTGGTGCCGGTCGGCATGGGCTATGCCCAGGCGGCGGGGCTGCCCGCCATTTACGGCCTTTACGCCACCATCGTGCCGCTTTTGGTTTATGCCGTTTTCGGACCGAGCCGCATTCTCGTCCTGGGGCCCGACTCGGCGCTCGCCGGGCTGATTGCCGCGACGATCCTGCCGCTGGCGGCGGGCCATCCGGACCGGGCCGTGGCGCTTGCATCCGCGCTGGCCGTTTTGTCCGGCGGACTGTGCATCGCGGCGGGGCTCGCCCGCTTCGGCTTCATCACGGACCTCTTATCCAAGCCCATCCGCTACGGCTATCTCAACGGCATCGCGCTCACGGTCCTCGTCGGCCAGTTGCCCAAGGTGCTGGGCTTTTCCGCGGGCGGAAACAATTTTCTTGCGGAAGCGGGCGGCCTGCTCGGAGGAATCCGGGGCGGGGAGGTCCGTCCGGCCCCCTGTCTGATCGGTATCGCCTGCCTGGCGGTGATTCTTCTTTGCCGGCGCTGCGGAAACCGGATTCCCGGTGTTCTTTTGGCCGTGGCCGGCTCGACGCTTGTCGTTTCCGCACTGGATCTGTCCGCCGCGGCCGGCGTCGCCGTGATCGGCCCCCTGCCGCAGGGTCTGCCCCGGTTTGAACTGCCGGCTCTCGCGCCGGCCGAGTGGCGCGACCTGTGCGCGGCCGCCGTGGCGATCGCGCTGGTGTCCTTTGCCGACATGAGCGCGCTTTCCCGGACGTTCGCCCACCGGACGGGCGACACGGTGAACAGCAATCAGGAAATCATCGCGCTCGGCGCGGCCAATGTCGCGGCCGGCTTTTTCCAGGGATTTCCCGTAACCAGCAGCGCCTCGCGCACGCCGGTGGCCGAGGCGGCCGGCGCCCGGACGCAGATCGCGGGCGTGGTCGGCGCCTCCTGCATCGCGCTTTTGCTCGTCTTTGCGCCCGCTTTGCTCAGAAATCTTCCCCAGGCGGCGCTCGGCGCCGTCGTCATCGCCGCCTGTGTGAGTCTGGTGGAAATTCGCGGTGTCTTTCGCCTTTACCGTCTGCGCCCGGGCGAGTTCGTCCTGTCTTTGGCCTGTTTTCTGGGCGTGGCGCTCCTGGGCGTCATTCAGGGGATTTTCATCGCCGTGGGCCTCGCGCTCCTGGCCTTCATCTGGCGCGCCTGGCGGCCCTACGACGCAGTTCTCGGCTACGTGGACAGTCTCCGAAGCTACCACGACATTTCCCGCTATCCCGACGCGACGCTCATCGACGGCCTGGTGCTTTTCCGCTGGGATGCGCCGCTGTTCTTTGCCAACGCCGAGACGTTCCGGCAGCAGGTGCAAACCGCCGTGGCGGATGCGCCGACGCCCACCCGGTGGGTGGTGGTGACGGCCGAGCCGATCACCGATGTGGATGTCACCGCGGCCGACATGCTCGCCTTGCTCGACGAGTCGCTGCACCAGGCGGGGATGGATCTGGTTTTCGCGGAAATGAAAGATCCGGTGAAGGATTCGCTGAAGCGCTACGGTCTTTTCAATCGGATCGGCGTGGATAGTTTTTTTCCGACCATCGAGCAGGCGGTGGAGCGCTATCTGGCTTTGCCGAAGGCGGATTCGGGCCGGACAAATCCGGACGGAAGCGAACGCTGGACACCGGGGCGGCCGGGAAGAGGCGCTTGACGGCGGAAGCGAATCTCCCTATACTCTGCCGCGAGAAGCGGATGTCTGCGGCCGGATGCTTTCCCTGTTCACAAAGAAGAACGAAACGGTTCGTCGCCGCGTTCTTTGCAAATTCTTCAAAAAAGGAGTTTTTATGAACGTACTGGCCATCAATTCCAGCCCCCGCAGCGATGCGGAAAGCTACACGGCGATGATGCTCAAAAGCCTCGTCGAAGGTCTGCGCGAAGAAGGCGCCGCAGTCGAGGTCGTCGCTCTGCGCGAGAAAAAAATCAAATACTGCATCGGCTGCTTTGCCTGCTGGACGAAAACCCCGGGAATCTGCGTTCACAAAGACGACATGAGCCGCGAGCTTTTCCCCAAGTGGCTGGCCTGCGATCTGGTCGTTTACGCCACGCCGCTTTACTATCACACCATCAACGCCGCGCTGGCCACTTTCATGGAGCGAACGCTGCCGGCCATTTTGCCCTTTTTCAAACAGGACGAAAACGGCAATACGTATCATCCGGTCCGCACCCGTATTCCGGCGAACGTTCTGCTGTCCGTCTGCGGATTTCCCGATGTTGCGGAATTCGACGCGCTGCGGGAGTTTCAGGCCCGCACGCGGCATCCCGACGTGCGGACGCTCGCGGTCATCTGCCGCGCCGGCGCGTCCCTGCTCGCGAGCCCCTTTCTGGCGGGCCGCGCCAGAGTTATTCTGGAGGCCACGAAGCAGGCGGGGCGCGAACTGGTCCGGACGTCGGCCATCGCGCCGGAGACGCTTGCGCAGATCGAGCAATCGCTGGGCAGCCCCAAGCTCTTCGATCAGATGGGCGACATGTACTGGCAGACCTGCATCGACGAGAAAGTAACGCCCAAACAGTTCGATGAGCGCAAGATGATGCCGCGGCCGCGCAATATCGAAGACTTCCTGCTGATGTTTACCTACGCCATCAACGCCAAGGCGGCGGGCGACCGGAAGGTATTCGTGCAGTTTAAATTTTCCGGCGCGGCGCCGGGCGAGTGCTACTTTGCCGTAGCGGGCGGCCGGGTGAGCCCGTGCGCGGGCAGTTGCGACGAGCCCACGCTGGTGATCGAAACGCCTTTCGAGGTGTGGATGGATATTCTCACGCGCAAGGCGGACGGCGCGCAGATGATAATGGACGGCAAGTATCGGGTCACAGGCGATCTGGGGCTCATGCTGAAGCTTTTCAGCCGGGGAAAGTCCGAAGCCTGACCGGGTCGGCTTTGATAAAAACATTTCCGGCTTTTTCACGGCGGCTTCCCCGATCTAACGCCCGTGGCGGTATCTCTTAATTTTTCACAAATCCATTGACACCGCCGGGCGATCTTCCTATAATCGCGCCGCATTCGTTCGAAGAATTTCCACACTGACGAAAGGAAAAGGACGCCTTATGAAAAAAATCGCACTCCTTGTTTGCCTGTTTTGTCTTTTGCCCCTGATGTTTTCCGGTTGCAGCAAAAACGAGGAAGCCTCCGTGATCAAGGTGGCCGTGTGTCCGACGTCGCCGCCCAATCTGTATGAGGAAAACGGAAAGCACCTGGGCATGGACCTGGAAATATTTGAAGGCTTTTGCCAGGCCCGAAACCGCCGGTACAGCATCACCTCCTACGACTGGCAGGGCATGCTGGGCGCGGTGATCGGCAAGCAGGCGGACGTGGCGTTTTCGGCGATTTCGATCACCGACAAGCGCAAAGAAGTGATGGATTTTTCCAAACCCTACATGGACAACACCTGGAATCTGGTGAGTCTGAAAAAAAGAAATCTCGTTATCAAAGATCTTTCCGAACTCAAGAAATATTCCATCGGCTATCCGCGCGGCATGGCGTACAGCGACTTTATCAAAAACAAGCTGGAGCCGCAGGGCGTTTACAAGCTCAGTGACGTCAAGATGTATCCGACGTACAATGAAGTGCTGGCCGATCTGAAAAACGGCAACCTGGATCTGGCTTTTCTGGACGGGTCGGTGGCCTCGGTGTACAGAAAGAAAATGGACATACAGGACAGCTACGTCTTTACCGGCTTCGACATGTTCGGCTTCGCCTTTCCCAAAGGATCGCCGCTGCGCGATGACTTCGACCGCTATCTTGCCGAACTGGGACCGGACAAACTCAAGGCCATCGTCAACAAGTGGATGAACTAGAAGGGCGCCCGCCGAACAGATGACTTTCTGGAATATTTTGCTCATCCTGGTCAAGGGCGCCGGATACACGGTTCTGGTGACGCTGGCCAGCATCGGCGCCGGCCTGGCGGTAGGATTGCTGCTTGCCGTCTTAAGCCTGGTGAGATGGAAAACGGTCCGGCTGCTCCTGGCTGCCTATACTTACGTGTTCCGCAGCATTCCCGTGCTGGTCCTTTTGTTCATCGTTTTTTTCGGCCTGCCCGGAATGGGCATCCGGATTCCCCCTTTTTTCTCCATGGTTCTCTGCCTGGGGCTCGTTTCCGGCGCGTATCTGGCGGAAATCTTCCGGGGAGCGATGGCCGCCGTCAGTCGGGACGAAATTACCGCCGCCGAAGCCATGGGCATGAAGCGGGTGCAGATTTTTCTGTATGTCATCTGGCCGCAGATGTTCCGCATGGCCGTGCCCGGCATGACCAACGAGTTTACATCCATCCTGAAATACACGCCGTTTGCCTATACCGTCGGCATTCCCGAAATCATGAAGGAGGCCATGAGTCTGGCCGCCCTGACGCTCCGGGGGCTGGAAATCTACCTGGCCGTCGGCATTCTCTATTATCTGATCTACAAGGTGTTCGTGGTTTCGTTTGAAACGCTGGAAAAAAGATTCCGTATTCCCGGACTGGCCGGAGAATGAAAAAAAGGACCGCCCATGGCTCTCATTGAAGTTCAGGATCTGGTCAAACGATTTGACGGCAAGGAAGTGCTCAAAGGCGTTAACGTGTTACTTTCCGAAGGCCAGTCCAAGGTTGTGATGGGCGCGTCGGGATGCGGCAAGTCCACGCTGCTCAAATGTTTGAACCTCCTTGTGGCCCCCACGTCGGGGCGGATCATTTTCAAGGGGGAAGACATCACCCGGCCGGGCGTGGACATTCACCGGCTGCGCCAGGACATCGGCTTCGTATTTCAGCATTTTGCCCTGTACACGCATTTGACGGTGGAGGAAAACATCACCCTGGGGCTGCGCAAGATCAGGAAAATGAAGACGGCGGCGGCCCGGGAAAAAGCCGCTTTCGAACTGGAGCGCGTGGGGATGTTCGAGCACCGGAAGAAATATCCCGCGCATCTGTCCGGCGGGCAGAAGCAGCGGGCGGCCATCGTCCGCGCGCTGGCAATGGACCCGGCGGTGCTCTTTCTGGACGAACCGACCTCCGCCCTCGATCCGCAGATGTCGCGGGAAGTGGTGACCGTCATCAACAAGCTGTACCTGGACAACATCACCATGTTTTGCGTCACGCACGATCCCTTTCTGGCGAAGTACATCTCCGACAGCATCGTTTTTATGCACGAAGGCGTCATTGTGGCGGAGGACATTGCCGAACGGCTCTTTTATGAACATGACGATCCGCGCATCCGGCAGTTTTACTTAAGCGTGATCGACCACCGGTGAAATCCTTATGGACGCTTTTCTTCAAGATCTGATCCATTATTCTCCGCAAATTCTGGCGGGGCTTAAAAATACGCTCCTGCTCATGGCGGTCATGTCGATTGCGGGCCTGGCGGGCGGGATCGGCGTGTTTTATCTGACGCTCGGCAAAAACCGGCTTTTGCGCTGGGGAACGGAGCGCTACATCTCCTTTTTCATCGGAACGCCCCTGCTGGTGCATCTGTTCCTGATGTATTACGGTCTCCCGCAGTTGGGCATCCGGCTTTCGGCGTTTGCAGTGGCCGTCATCGGCTTCACGCTCAATGTATCCGCTTACAACGCGCGCTACCTGATGACCGCCTACAACGGGTTGGACAAGACGCAGATCGAAGCCGCCCGCGCGCAGGGCTTCCGGTTTGGCCAGACTTTCCGTCTGATCATTCTGCCCCAGACGCTAAGATTGTCCGTGCCGTCGCTCACCAACCAGGTCATTCAGAATCTCAAGGACACGTCCGTGGCCTTTCTGATTCAGTATCCCGATTTTTTTGCCCAGATGCAGGAAATCGCTTCCACGAACTTTCAGTTTTTAAAAACCTATGTCGCCGCCGGGCTGGTTTATCTGGCGCTCGTATCCGTCATTGTCGCCGCTGCGCGGCGCCTGGAAAGAAAGACGGCCCTGCCGGGGCTTGAAACCCTGGACCACGCTTGATTTTTCCTTTACGCGTCTCCGAGCGGTTTATTGTCGGGCAGCTCCCGCATCGCCTTTTCGAACGATTCCAGGCGGGCCGACAAAGCGGCGAATTCGGGACCGTCGGTGAAAGGCAGGCGGTTGGTCCCTCTCTCCTCCAGCGCGTCCAGAACAAAGCGGATCGTGAGGGAGTCGATGTCGCGGGCCGGCTGATAGGCGCGCTCGCCGTTTTCCGGGACGACGGCCGGGGACAGAATCCGGCTGCGGACCAGTTCAAAAAGGATGTCGTTGACGAAACGGATCGGGATTTCCAGCCGGGTCGAAATCTCGCCGGCCGTCGCCGGCTTTTCACCCGCGGCAAACCGCCGGATCAGGTCCTGCGTGATCCGGAGGGCGAGCAGCATCCGGAGCCGATGGCTGGCCTGGAGCGCGTCCGGCTCGAATTCGTACGTGTCTTCGTTCTGATGGGCAAAGGCCAGCTCCGCGCCGTACAGGACGATCAGCCAGCTCAGCTGCAGCCAGACCAGAAACAGCGGCAGCGCGGCAAAGCTGCCGTAAATGGCGTTGTACTTGACGGCGCCGATTTGAAACGTGATGTACGCCCACTGAAGGATTTGAAATGTGGTGCCGGCGATGATTCCCGCCAGAAGACCGGACGAGAAGCGCACTTTCGTGTTGGGCATGAACAGGTACAGGAAGGTAAAGAGGCCCCACATGAGCGTGTAGGGCAAAAGCGTGAGCAACCAGAAAATGAGCGGAGCGAAGCCTCCCAGAATCGTGAATTTCTCCAGAAGCAGATTGACCTGCGTGGTGACAAACACCGTCACGCTGCCGGAAAGGATAAGCAGCACCGGGCAGATAAGCATGAGCGACAGGTAGTCGCCGAACATCCGGCCCAGGGAGCGCTTTTCCTTGACCCCCCAGATATCGTTGAACGACTCCTCAATTTGTCCCAGGACCTTCAGAACGGCCCAGAACAGCACGATGAGCCCGACGCCGGCGATCAGTCCGCCCTGCGTGTTGGCCAGAAGCGCGTTCGAAAATTCCATAACCTTGTCCAGAACGTCTTCGTGGCCGGCCAGTTTGCTCTTCATCTGCGCTTCCAGCAGCTTTTCGAAGCCGAATCCCTTGGCGATGCCGAAGGCCATCGCCGCAACGGGAACGATGGAAATGAGCGAGTAAAAGGTGAGGGCCGAAGCGCGCAGCTGGCACTTGTCTTCGTCAAAGCCGCGGATGGAGAGAATCAGCACCCGCGCCAGTTTGAGGATAAAGGATTTGCCGGGGGGAAGACTGGTGCGGCGGATGCGCCAGATGTCCTGGCGGATGAAGCGCCATGCTTGTTGAGACTTTGATGTGTCTTTGCTCATGAGGCTTCCCCGTCTGTGTCCGGTCAAAATGATTTTTGAAGGAAAAGCATCCGGCGCTTGCGGAATATTTCGTTTTGGCGCCGATTCTACTTGCGAGCAGTATAGTGAGAAGAAGGCCCTGTGTCAACCGGAAACCTCATCAGTCATTGATATTATTGCGTTTCAGGATTATGCGCTGACCGCCGGTTGTTAAAGCTTGACCGCCGTTTGAGACCTGGTGTAAACTCTTCTGGTAGGAAGTCTGCGGGAGATACAACGGGAAAATACAAGAGGAGGCTTTAGAGATGGCTGAATATCTCTACAATGAGGAGGCGTTGGAGAACCTTCGGATCAAGGATACTTCTGTCCTGGACCGTTTGGTTGATTTCGAATCGGCGCGCGAAGCGCATCTGAAAAAGGAACACGCCAAGAAGGACAAGCGCATGCCGCTTGACGAGGCGATTGCGACGTTCGTGAAGGACGGGGACGTCATCACCGACGGCGGCTTTTCCTACGTGCGAACGGCCCACCAGGCTTTTTACGAGATCATCCGCCAGGGGAAAAAGAACCTGCAGATGATCGGCGCGCCCAACACGAATCAGAGCTTTTTCATCACCTACGGACTGGTGACCCACTCCCACAGCTCTTATACCGGCGCGGAAATGCGCGGCATCGACAAGGTCTATGACCGCGCGCTCAAGGCCGGCCGGATCACGATTCTTTCCGAATGGAGCCACGGCGGTGTCGCGCAGGGATTCAAGGCCGCGCAGCTCGGTGTTCCCGGGCTTCTCAGTAAGCAGATGCTGGGCAGCGACCTCGTCCGCTACAACCCCTACCTCAAGGTCATTCAGAATCCCCTGAAGGCGGTCAAGGATCCGGCGGTGTTTGTTCCGGCCCTTTATCCGGACGTCTCGATCATCCACTGCCACGCGGCGGACAAGTACGGCAATGCCTACATTTACGGCCCGGCCGTAAACGACCTGGCGGTGGCGGCCGCGGCGCGCAAGCTCATCATCACGGCGGAGGAAATCGTACCCGAAAACGACATCCGCTACAACAAACACGGGCAGATCATTCCCTTCTTCTATGCCGATGCGGTGGTGGAAATGCCCTTCGGCGCGCTTCCCGGCAGCATGCCCGGCTGCTATTACTGGCCGCGGCAGTGGTGGGAAAAGTGCATGCGCTTCGGCGGCTCGTCCGAGGAAAACAACCGGATCTTCTGCGACGAGTGGATCCTGGGGACAAAAAATCAGTACGAATTCATCGAAAAGCTGGGCGGCGCCCGGTGGATCGCCGAGGCCCGCCGCCAGACGAAAGCCGCCGAAGGCGACAACGAGGACATCGATTTTTCGTACGACGAATACACACTGACCCACGACCCGGGCCGCTATTATTAAGGAGGGAATCATGCGAGACTTAAACGCACCCGCCAATCCGCTGGAGACATTGGCGTATATCATCGCGCAGCAGATCGAAGACCATTCGGTCGTTTATATCGGCACGGGAATCCCCATGGTGGCGGGGATTCTGGCCAAGAAAACCCACGCCCCCAACATCACCCTGGTTTACGAGTCCGGCGGACAGGACCCGATTGAAGGCGACATGCCCTGGTCGGTCGGCTGTCCGATGACCTGGCGCAAATCCCCCACCATTATGGAGATGTCCTATTCGTTCGCGCAGTGCTACAACGGCTACGTGGACATCGGATTTCTCGGGTTTGCCCAGGTGGATATGTACGGCAACGTAAACACGCACATGATCGGCAAGGATTATCACCAGCCAAAGGTCCGCCTCACCGGCAGCGGCGGCAACAACGATCTGTCGTCGCTCACGGAGAAGATGGTGCTGGTGGGACTGCAAACGCCCGACAAGTTTCCGGAGAAGGTTGATTTCATCACCTCCGTCGGCTGGCTCGAAGGCGGCGATTCCCGCAAAGAAGCGGGCCTCATCGGCAACGGCCCGGCTGCGGTGATCAGCCCCTGGGGCGTCTACGACTTTCATCCGGCAAGCAAACGCATGCGGGTCAAATCGCTCACCCCCGGCGTCACCTTTGAGATCGCCCAGCAGCTCACCGGCTTCGAGCTGCTTCGCCCCGAGGGGGAAATTCCCGACACGAAACTGATCACGCCCGAGTGCCTGAAGATCATCCGCGCCCAGGTCGATCCGCGCGGCGTTTTCACGACCATGCCGGCCGCCTAGGGCCGCCCGGTTTGCACAAACCCGCGGGCTGCAAAGATCGAAAGCGTCTCTCTGCAGCCCGTTTTTTTTCTCAACGGATCGCGTCCGGTCCTCTTTTCCAAATAAAACCTCCGCAATTTCAGCGCCGACCTTTCATAATGGTCTAATTTCATGACCAATAACAGACGATTGTTTGAACATTGCCTATCGATCCCCTTTGTGGTCCTTTGGGGGACATACCGGAATAAAAGAAAAGGCACCTCGCACGAGAAAAAAATACACGGAGAAAGGATGAATACAATGAAAAAGACAGTCAGGAGTTTAACGTGTTTTGTAGCGCTGCTTTTTATCTGGTCGATCGTCGCTTTTCAGCCGGCGGACCTTTTTGCCGCCAAACCGGCAAAAACGGAAAAGACGGTTAAGACCGAGGCAGTCAGAGGGTCCATGGCCGAAAAGCATCCCAATCCGAATGCGGCCTACGATGTCAGCAAGATGGGGGACGTCTCGGACTTTGATCCGGCCACCTATGTCGCCCCCAAAGGCGACACGATCAAAATCGGGTATATAAACTGTTTTTCCGGGCCGGGCGCGATCAACGGCCAGATCCATGCCTTGCCTCTTATGTACGCCGCGCACGATATCAACAGGCGCGGAGGCATCCTGGTCGACGGCAAAAAGAAGCTGATCGAGGTGATTATCGGGGATCACCAGTCGAAAGCGGATGTGGCCAAGAAGGTTGCCGAGCGGTTGGTTTTGCAGGACAAGGTCCATGTTCTGGTCGGCACGTCGGGAAGCAATCTAATGAAAATCATCAGCAATGTCGCCGAAAAATACAAGGTTATTGCCGTGAATAACGGGTCGCTGGCCGACGATCTCATGAATGCCACGAATTTCAACCGTTATACTTTTATGGTTTCTCCCGGAACGGATCAGATCGGGCGCGGCCTGGCCTACTACTACGGTCAGATTCGGAAAAAGGAAAAGAAGTTTTATATCATCTGCCAGGACTATTCCTTCGGCCGGGCAATGGCCGCAAGCTTTAAGCAGGGATTGAAGGATTACTATCCGGAGGCGCAGGTTGTCGGAGAGGATTATCATAAGCTTTTCCTGACGGATTTTGCTCCTTACCTGACAAAAATCGGGGCTTCGGGCGCCGAGGTCGTTTACACGGGCGACTGGGTTCCCGATTCCGTCACTCTTTTAAAACAGATGAGACAAATGGGAATCAAACTGCCTGTCGCAAACCTGTTTATGAATGAACCCAATGGCCTGATCGAAATCGGCGTTGAGGGCACAAAAGGGCTGGTCCATATTGATGTCTACGATATGCCTTATCCCTTCAAACACCATCCCCCGTTCATCAAATTTTACAAAACATGGGTGAACCAGTGGAAGAAATGGACGACGCTGCCTTACAAAAGCTCCCTGTTTGAGATTGGCGCCACCACATCGATAGCGCTTTACGGTCAGACGGGCTACTGGCTTTTCAGCGTCATCGAAAGAGCCGGAAGCACCGATCCGGAAAAAATCATCAAGGTTTGGGAGGGCGACACGTATCGTTATGCCAACGGATCGATCGTTAAAATGAGAGCCTGTGATCACCGGAGCATTCAGGATTTCTCCGTTACGGAATTCGTGCCGCCGGAACAACAGAAAGTATCCATGACCATTCCTCCCTATTCCTGGTACAAGGGCTGCTCTTTTACCGGACCGGCGTGGCTCATTCCGGCCGGGAAGATACTTCCCTACATGGATCAGCAGCTGGATCGCTGCAAAGGAAAGAGCGACTGGGGAGAGTAATCGGCAATCCGTCAGGATGTGCGGAAGGAAACAGGCGCGTTCCGCCTTCCGCACATCCTGCACAGGTTTTTGTCTTCGGATAATGATGTTCACATCGGGAGCAGGAATGTCCCGCCGCAAATTCCCGCGCTGTAAGAAGAGCCTGCCGCGTAATTCCGGCGTTACACACCCCGTTTGCGCAGTGTAATGAAGGAAACCTGTCCGCTCTTTCAAAAAAGTTTTGACGAAAGGATGGATGCATGGCATCAGGGGGATGCTCAAGAGATATGAAATGTCCAGCAGGAGGAAATGTTCATGAAGAATTGTCGGCCATCCAAAGTGATGACGGCGCATGAGGCTGTGAGCCGTTATGTTCACGACGGCGACAGCGTGATTACCGGCAACTATACGGAAGGTCTGCCTTTCAGTTTGCTGTTTGAAATCATCCGTCAAAGGAAAAAAGGACTGACCTATTACAGCCAATCCGGTTCGGCGGACGTAGAATTCATGGTTGCCGGCGACTGCGTCGACAAGCTCTGCACCGCCTTTCTGCACAAGTGGGGCGGCAGGGCCGCGGGCGGCATGGTGGAGCGCTACCAGCGGGCGGGCAAGCTCCAGGTCGAAGACTACAGCAATTTCACGTACAACGCGCGGCTCGCCGCGGGAGCCAACGGCTATTCCTTCATGCCCGTTCTGCCGTCCATTATGGATTCCGATGTTTTCAAGATCAGGGATTACATGGGCGAAAACAAATTCGGCGTCGTCCGCTGTCCCTTTACGGGAAGGGAAATTCCGGTGGTTCCGGCGGCCAATCCCGATGTCTGCCTGCTGCACGTGCAGAGGGCCGATAAACACGGAAATGCCCAGCACTGGGGCGGCCTCGGGTCCACGGTGCATGCCTGCCTGGCCAGCAAAACGATCATTGTCAGCTGCGAGGAACTGGTCGATTTCGACGTCATCAAATCCAGCCCTCACCATACCATCGTTCCCGGATTCCGCGTCAGCGCGGTGATTGAAGAGCCTTACGGGTGCCATCCCTCGGAGCTGCCCGGCTACCGGAATCCGGACATGACGATGCTGCGGTTCATCGACAACTCCTTTTCTTCCGACGAGGGGCTGCGGTCGATGTTCGACGAATGGGTTTACGGATTGCCGGACCGCGCCTCCTACATCAAGCATTACATAGACGTCTTCGGCGTGGAGTCGTTGAACCGCTACCGGGCCAGATCCTACTATTCGGCGCCGGCCGACTATGGCGTGGCCTTCGAGTCCGGCTGGGATACGTACGGACAGGCCCTGCTGCTGGGCGTGGATATAGCCGGCCTGGAGCAACTGATTGCCGAGAAAGGAGACCTAGTCGATGTTGACTAAACAAGTCACGAAAGAGGAACTCCTGATCGTCACGGCGGCCCGGCAGATTAAAAACGGGGACGTGGTCGCTCTGGGAATCGGCATGCCCATCCTGGCCGGCGCGGTCGCCAAGAACACCCATGCTCCCGAAGCCGTGCTGCTCATGGAATCGGGCATCGTCGATTTCGAACCGTGCGTTTTGCCGGTCAACGTCGCCGATGCGACCTGCACGAGGGGGTACGGCTATTCCGTGGATCTGTTCAGCGTCTTTACCACCATCGCCTATGCCGGCTACCTCGACAAAGCCTTTCTTGGGGTCGGGCAGATCGACAAGTACGGCAATCTCAACACATCCTTTCTCGGCACGCCTCCCGCCGCGCAGCGCATTACGGCGGCGGGCGGGGCGCCGGAGTTCTATGCCTATGCCAAAGAGACCATCCTGACGATGAAAGGCAAGGGATTTGTCGAAAAGCTGCCCTACATGACTTCGCCCGGGTATCTGGGGGGCGGCGACGAACGGGAGAAATCCGGCCGCTACACGCCCGGATCGGGGCCCAGCATTCTGATTACGCCGAAGGGGATTTTCAAATTCCACCCCGAGACCAGGGAAATGTACCTCGACGCCCTTTTCCCAGGCGTCGGCGTGGACGAGGTTCGCGCCGATATTCCCTGGGATCTGAAGATCGCCGATCCGCTGGGATCTTTTCCGGTTCCCCAAGACGAGGAAATCGTCTTCCTGCGGCGCCTGTCTCCGGTAAGCTCTTTCAGCAACACGACCGGCAAGGAACTGGTGATGGCTCATATCCGGAAGCAGATGGAGGAAAAAGCGACCGGCCGATAAGACCGACGCGCCCGCGGTTCGGAAGGATTGATCGGAAAAACCTCATCATAAAAAAGGGAGCAATCCGTTTTGGATTGCTCCCTCCTTAAACCTAACAGTCTACAGCCTCGTTTCCCGAGCCCTCTCTCAGATCTTCATTCCGCCGTCGCAGAAGATGACCTGGCCGGTGATGAACGAGCTTTCGTCGGAGGCCAAAAACAGCGCCAGGTTGGCGATGTCCTGCGGCGAGCCTTTCCGGTTCATCGGCACGATGAAAGGCAGCATGGCGTCCATCTGCTTGATCACGTCCGGCGGCATGTTCTTCATCATGTCCGTCCAGATCATGCCCGGCGCAATGGCGTTCACGTTCACGCCCTTGGCACCCAGCTCCTTGGCCGCCGTCTTGGTCATGCCGATCACACCCGCCTTCGTGGCCGAATAGTTAAGCTGGCCGGCGTTTCCCAGCGCGCTCGTCGAAGAAATGTTGACGATCTTGCCGTATCCCTTTTCGCGCATGTAGCGCGCCGCGCACTGAATGCCGTAAAACACGCCCGTCAGGTTCACGTCGACCACCGCGTTCCACTGATCGTCCGTCATCTTGTGCAGCATGACGTCGCGGGTGATGCCCGCGTTGTTCACGATGATGTCCAGCTTGCCGAATTCCTTCACGGCCGTATCGACCATTTTCTGCACGGTGGCGCGGTCGGAAACCGACCCCAGCACCGCTACGGCCTGGCCGCCCTTGGCCTTGATCTGGTTTACCACATTGGCCGCATCCGCTTCGTTGACGTCGTTGACGACGATTTTTGCGCCTTCTTCGGCAAAACGCATCACAATGCCTTCTCCGATGCCGCGTCCCGATCCCGTTACGATTGCCACTTTGTCTTTGAGTCTCATTGATTTCTCCTTCATATTATTTGCAGTCACGGAAGAACCGTATTCTGCATGTTACTTGCAAGGGCCGATATACTTTCCCGACATTTTACTTTTCATTTGCATCGCCGGCTGACCCTGCATCTTGAAGTTCGTGGTCGCCGCGCCTTCCATCGTACTGCCGGTGTAAGTATTTTTGCCTTCGCTGAACATCGCGCCTTCCTTGCCTTTGCATTCGACGGCGTAAGTGACGGTGTTGCCGCTGACTTTCAGGCTGGTCGTTTTGCAGTTATAATCCTTGTCCTGGTTTTTCACAACCGGATCGCTTTTGGTGATGCACTGGCGGAACGTTGCCGGCGGCATCTGCTGCTGCATGCCCGATATCTGCACCTGCGAGGTGATTTCCCACAGGCCGTCCTTCAATTGCGCCTGGGCGGCTGCCGTCCAGAGTACCAGCGCCGCAACGATCAAAAACATCGCACTTTTTTTCATAAGCGTCTCCTTATTTTTTTAATTGGTAGACCGCGACGGCCTGAGCCCAGTCCGCAGGATCGATGGCGTTGAGCCTGCGGACGAGATCGCCGATCATGCCGGTCGACTTTTCGTCATATACCTGAAAAAGGCCTTCTTGAAAACCCAGAGAAAGCAGGGGTTCCTTTTTTTTCGTGGCGATGATTTTGATTCTTTCTTCGACCGATTTCCCTTCAAAGCCGGGCAAAAACATGGCTTTCAGCGCAATACGGCTGCCGGCGGGCGGAAATTGGAAAGCCGCGTTCGCCCGGACGAAGTTGTCGGCCATCCGGGCGTTGGGCAGTAAAAGCGTCACGGACCCGTCTGCGGCAACCGAAAAAATATAGACGTAGGCATCTTCGCTCACGGTATAAAAAATTTTCACTTCGTCGCCTTCGCGCAAATCGGATCCGGAAAGAGACAATTTCACCGCCAGAGCGCCGCCCTTTTCCGGATAAACGGGCTCGACCAGGGCCCGGATCGCCACCCGGTAGAGGTGGCGGTCTTTTTCGTCCCACCCCTCGCTTACCGTTTTTTCCTTCGTGATCTTGCCGCGAACCGCGGCATAGATGAGGTCATCGGACACCTGGCTGTTGGAAACGAGCGTATGGGATTTGATGAAGACGCCCACCGCCTGTTCGACGGCTTTTACCTGGGCGTCGCGCCGGGCGCGTTCTCTGACCTCTTTAACCGTATCAAAATCGCCCATTCGGGCTTCGCCTGTTGCGTCCACCCAGACGGGCCGCTCCGCCGCCGTGCCGGGCCAGGGAAAACACAAAACGATCAGAAGAAGAAAAATTTTTTTTATCATGGCGACTTCTCTTTCCTTACTTTCCCCGGATCAACTGCGGCGTCTGCTCGTTGTTGTACTGCCTGCGGGCAATACGCTCCACCTGCGGCTTGACGTATCCGTACAGATCGTCCATGCGCAGGGCGCCGTCGGAGGTCAGGACATCCCCGTCCTTGATACCCTTGAGCAAAAAGTAGGTAAACAAGCCGTGGCCCTTTTCATGATAGGTCGAACTGATCTGCTCTCCGGAAGAGGCGGCCATCACGGTCATATTTTTGGGAAGGACCGTTGCGGTCTGCAGGTTCATCACCAGGGGCCTTGCGCCTCTCGCCAGCACGGAGCGCCCCCCGCTTCCTGAAAAGCACGAGTCCAGAACCACGATGATCTCTTTTGCCGGGAGCTTTCCCAGGGCGGCATACATTCTGTTTAACGAATAGCCGGTTTCGGTGATGAACGTGGGGTCTCCGTCATACGGCACAAGGTAGGCGCCGCCGGTTTTGGGGTCGGGCGCGCCGTGGCCGGAATAATAGATAAACACCCGGCTGCCCGGCTCCACATGATTGGGCAGCCACTTTTCGAAATACTTGGCAAAATCACTTTGCAGCGCCCGGTCATTGGTCAGGGTAATGATGTTTTCCCCGGGATAGCCAAGCGTGTTTTCCAAATATTTTACGACGACAGCGGCATCCCGGTCCGCAAAATCAGCCCGGGGAAGGCTCTGGCGATAACGTTCGATGCCGATCACAATCGCATAGGCTTTTTTGTCGGGAGTTGCTTTCGCGGAGGGAAGCTCGTCAATATCGGATACGATCGCCGGCCGGATACCTTCAGGCGTGCCTTTGGGCTCCGCAGCCTGGCCCGTCCGCTTGTTTTGCCCGGCAAAAACACTGAGAAGCTGTAGCGCCGCTTCAGGATGTAATGATTTATCCAGGTGCTGATTGCCGGTTTTGATTTTGAAGATCGCCGCCTCCGGATCTGCGCCGTTTTCAACCAGCGCGCGTACGGCTCGCCTGGCGCCGGCGAGCGCGGCCCACTCAAGCGGTGTGTAGCCATCCCGATAAACTGCGTCGCGCGCATTGATGTTCGCCCCGTTTTCGAGAAGAAGCCTGATGACCTTCTCGCAGTCTCGGAAGGCCGCCCGGTGCAGCGCTGTGAGATCTCCGCCGCCAAGCGCATTCACGTCCGCGCCCTTTGCGATGAGCAGCGCCGCCGCCTTGTCCTGACAATAGTACGCCGCATGGTGCAAGGGGGGGCCACCCCAACCCGCAGGCGTCCACCCATCAATAATATTGGTCATCTTTCCTTTATGCTCATTGGGGTCGGCTCCCGCGTTCAAAGCCGCCTCCATCGCCTTCAGATTGCCCTGACCGGAGGCGACATGCAGCGAACCGCCCGTCGCACAGGCTGACAATGTGACGCACAAGGAGAACACAAAAATAACTCTTAATGCTCTTTTACACACAATCCACCTCAGTTCCTGAGACATCCTCTGTGTTGACATGCCGTATTAAAAAGCAAACCTCCCCTGGAGCGCTTCCGCAGCCGGACTGATCGTCGGGTTCTGCCGGACGTTTAAGCGCCGGGCCTCGTCTTGCACCTGCGGTTTGATGGTTTCGTAGATTTCGGCAATGTTCTTCCGGCCGTCTTTGAGGGCTTTCAGAAAATAATACGTGAAAACGCCGTGGCCTTTGTCCGGCGACGATGTGGAAATCTGGCCGGCTTCCGAGGCGGTAAGCACGACGGCATTAGTCGGAAGCGTCATTGTGGGCGCCGTCATGACCAGCGGCCTGGCCCCTTTGGCCAGAACGCTGCGGCCCCCCATGCCCGAAAAGCAGGAATCGAGCACGACAATCATTTCCCGAGACGGCAGATTCGCCAGTTGTTCATAGAGTCTTTTAAGCGGGTATCCGGTCTGCGGCAGGTAATTCGGATCTCCGTCGTAGGGCACCAGATAGGCTTCTCCCGTGGCGGGCTCCGGCGCGCCGTGGCCCGAAAAGTAAACGATGATTCTGCTGCCCTTCTTAGCGTGATTGACAAGCCAGGCTTCCAGCGCTTTTTCGATGGCGGATTTGGTTGCTTTGTCGTCTGTCACCAGCTCGATATTACGCGCCGGGTATCCCAGCGCTTGGAGATAACGGCTGAAAACCACCGCGTCGTTTTTTGAGAAGTCCGAAGGGGGAAGCCCCTGGTAACGTTCAACGCCGATGACCACCGCGTAATCGTCGGGCCGGGGCGCGGCCGTGAAAGCGGGAACGGCATCAATATCGGACCGGATCGGCTTTGCGGCGGGAGCTTTTCCGCGGGAGCCGGCCGCCAGGGCCGGCTGAGCGTATTTTTCCAGAAGCGCCAGCGCCTTTTTTTCTCCGCGTTTTTGCAGTGTGGTAACGGCGTCGTCCACATCCGCCCCGCGGGTGATCAGGTATTTCACGGTTTTGATGTTGCCTTCGATCGCGGCGACGGACAGAGCCGAACCCCGCATGGCCCGGGCATGCAGATCCGCTCCCCCATCCAGCAGGATTTGGACGGCTTCGACACAGTCCGAACCTGCCGCCAGATGCAGCGGACGATTGCCGCCCATCATGGCGCCGACGGCTTCGATATCGGCGCCTCTTTTCACCAGATACCGAACCGCTTCGGGATGACAGTAGTAGGCGGCATGAGCCAGGGCGGGGCCGTTGCAGTTTCCGGACAGACCGCTTTCATTGATATCCGCTCCCGCGTCCAGCAGTTTCTGTAAAGCGGCGACGTCGCCGTTCCTGGCCGCTCCGACCAAGCCTGCCGCGCAGCCGGCCAGAAGAAGTAACGCAATGCCGGAAACGATACATTTCAAAACATTCTGCATAGGCCGCCTTCCTTAATTTTTCCGCGTTCCGATCAGCTGCGGCGTCTGCGCGTTGTTGTACTGTTTGCGGGCGACGCGCTCGACATTCTGCCTCACGTAAGGATAGAGTTTTTCGATATCAAGCCGCCCTTCCGCACCGAGAAATTTCTCTTCTTTTAATCCTTTTAAAACGTAATAGGTCAGCAAGCCATGCCCTTTCTCCAGATACGTCGAACTGACCTGGTTGCCGGCGGACGCCGACAGAACCGTCGTCGCAAGCCCGATGCGGCTTTGGTCCGCCGCCATAACCACAAGCGGCCTCAGTCCCTTGGCGATGACGGATCGATCGCCCGCGCCCGAAAAGCAGGAATCCAGAATCACCACGTTTCTTCGGGACGGCAGCCGGTTGAGGACCTCATACAGCCGGCGCAGCGGATAGCCGGTTTCCGTGATGTAGGCGGGATCCCCGTCGTAGGGGACCAGGTAAGCGTCGCCGTTTGCAGGATCGGGCGCGCCGTGGCCGGAGAAATAGATAAACAGCTCACTTTCTTTTGTCACGTTGTTTTGCAGCCAGCGATGGAAATATTTTTCCATATCGCTTTTCGTTGCCCGGTCGTTTGTCAGAATGACCAGATTTTCTTCCGGTATCCCCAGCGATTTTGAAAAATATTTCCCCATCACGCGGGCGTCATTCACGGCGAAATCGGCTTTCGGTAATTTCTCCCGGTATTCCTCAACGCCGATGACAATGGCGTAACTGTTTTGCTGGATGCGTACCGTCGCCGGAAAAAGCGTATCGACATCCGATCGGGGAATCGGCCGCTGTTGCCCGGCCGGGGGGGAAGCAGGCCGGGCATGGGACTGAGCGGTTTGCAGAGGGGCCGGCTGCCGGCTTTTATCGATCAGTTTGGCGTTTTGAAACGATTCGGGAAGCACATCGACCATTCTGGACCGGCCGGGGCCGGATTGAGCGGAAATCTTGATGTAATACTTGCGACCGGAGTCAACCTGCACCGGCAGGTAATTGTCGGAGAGATACGCGGACAGGGCCGATGGCGCCAGATGAGAGGCAACGTAAGAAAAGCGGTGCTCTCCCGGTTCCAGGACAACGGCCAGAAAATTGTTAACGGCCAATGAGCCGCCGACGCGCTGCTCATCGATATAAACGTGGTAAATAACGGCGGACCCCATAAACAGGTTGTCTCTGTAAACATAGAGGAGCGCCTTGTCCGGCGGAGGCGGTATATTTTTAATGCGCGTCTCCTCTTCGGTTGTGGCCAGCGGAACGGATGCACAGGCATGCATGAGCAGCAAAGAAACAATAAGGAGCAACAGACTGAATAGTTTTTTCTTCATCGGATAACTTGCTTTTTTTCCTTAACCCTGACGCCTTCTGAGCATTTCCCGGCACAGATCCAGATAGTCTTCCGCGCCGTGGCTTCTGGGGGCGTATTCGAAAATGGATTGGCCGAAACTGGGGGCTTCGGCCACGGCGATATTTTCGCGGATGACGGCCCGGAACACGCGCGGGCCGAAGCGTTCGCGCACCTTGTCCATGATGGCGTTGTTGAGCCTTTTGCGCGCGTCGTAGCGCGTGGGAATGACGCGGTAGGAAGGGCCGTCCGTTCGGCAGGATTTCCGAATGTCCTCGATGAGCGTCAGAAGACGGCTCATGCCCTTCAGGGCCAGAAACTCCATCTGCAGCGGAATGAACACCTCCCGGCACGCGACCAGGGCGTTCACGGTCAGAAGCCCCGCCGACGGCGGGCAGTCGATGATGACGTAGGAGACATCTGTGACGCCGGCCAGGCGGTCTTTTAGAATAAATTCATTTTCAGACCGTGCGGCAAGTTCCGTTTCCAGTTTTGCCAGGCCCGGGCCGGCGGGCAGAACCCGCATACCCTTAAGGTCCAGAACCGCTTCGGCAAGCGGCTTTTCGCCCGTCATCACCGCGTCGATCGCGCCCGGCAGAGTGTTGGCGTCGAGGCCCAGGGAGTAGGTCAGGTGCGCCTGCGGATCGAAATCGATGACAAGGACTTTTTTCCGAAGCAGCGTGAGCCCCACGGCGATATTGAGGGCGCAGGTGGTTTTGCCGACGCCCCCCTTTTGATTGCAGAAAGCGATGATGTCGGGACCGGCCATGTTTTGCGTCTCCAGTGTTTTTTCCGGAAGCTGCGACCGCACACGCAACGTTCAGGGCAGCTTCGCGATAAAATCCCTGATGATGGCGGTGGTCTCGCCGGGTTTTTCCATCGGGATGAGATGGCCCGCGCCGGCCACCGACCCGTATTGCCCCTCGGGCAGAAGCGAGACGGCCCGCCGGACGTCCACGAAATCGCGGTTGGGGCTCTGGACTCCTTCAATCACCAGCGCGGGGCAGCCGATCGTTTGCAGAAGCGGCCAGGGATTGCAGCACCAGCCGCCCATGAACATCGCCGCTTCGCTTTCCGGCGCGCAGGTGAGCCGCATGTCGCCCTGCGGCATTTTTTCCATGCCGAAGCGCTTGTACAGATCCAGGATCTCCTTGTCCCAGCTCGTAAAAAAGGAACGGGAATTCAGATAGGCCATGGCGTCTTCTTCGCTTTTCCAGTGGTTGACGCGCTTGATCGACTTGGACGCGAGCGGATGGTCCTTGACGCTCGGCGTCAGGCTGTAAAATTCCTCGGGCAGGAAAATCGGTTCGATGAGGATCATGCCGCGCGGACGAACGCCGAAAAGCGCGGCGGTGATCGTCGAAACCGCGGCGCCCATGGAATGGCCGACCTGCACGTGGTTTTCAATGTTCTGCGCGCGGCAGAACGCGCCCAGATCCTCGGCAATGACATTCCACTTCAGGCCGCCTTCGTGCGGATCGCACGACCGGTAGTTGCAGATGTACGGCGCCCAGACGGAGTATTCGGGAACAAACGCCTCGATGATCGGATGCCACAACCAGGGAAGAAAGCCGGTGGCGTGGGCGAAAAGCATTTTCTTTTCGCCGCCGGGATAATACAGATAGGGGAGCTCTGCGCCGCCGACGTCCTGGTATTTCAATTCGGGGATTTCAATTTTCATAGGTCACGACAGTTTCTTGCCGCCCGACGGCGGCTGCGATATTTCCGGCGCGTCGCAGCAGGGCGGCGGGACTGCCGTTGCAGCGACGGATCGGCCGGTTGGCGTTTTTTTCAGAAAACAAAAACAGCGGCGGCGACGACGGTGGTGTATTTGTTGTCCACGCAGATTTTTGACTGGGTGACGTTCAGCGTCCGGACGATCTTGCCGCTGATTTTAAATATTTCTTTCTTCTCGTCCCAGCTCTCATCGACGTTGAAGTCGATGCCCAGCGTGGAGGCCAGCATGGCCGCGGCCAGGTCTTCGGCGTGGTCGCCGGTTTGCTTTTCCGTCATGCCGAAAGCGTGGTGTTCGCTGATGTAGCCGTATGAGGTTTTGTCCGCGGGGATCGCGCAGCCCACCGAAGCGGCCAGAAGCCGCTTGGGTTCGTTCGAGCAGCAGCGGCTCATCACGCAGTAGGTGATGGCGCCCGGCACGAGCGACTTGAGGCCCTGCGATTTGGAAATCATTTTACAGCCGGGAGGAAAAATGCTGGACACCTGAACCAGGTTGCATTTTTCAATGCCCGCGTTGCGTAAGGCACGCTCAAAGGAGTGAAGCTCGTCTTTGTGCGTGCCCACGCCTTTGGTGAAGAAGATCTTTTTGGGGACAAAATTCTGCATAGCCGTCTCCTTGAAAACAAATTTAATAATCGGTCAATGTGGAAAGGCCGCGCTCGCCGACCAGAATAATACGGGTATGCGTCAGCCGCGAGGCGATGATTTTGGCGGTGGACTGCATGATTTTGTAACCCAGCGGACAATCTTCTTCCATCACGGCGCGCAGCTTGGCGGCGTCGAAGGCGATCATTCTGGTATTCTCGAGGCAGCGGGCGCTGAGCGTGTAGATGTAGGGTTCCACGACCGCCGACCAGCCCATGGATTCTCCCTTGGTGATGATGTCGATGGTGACCTGCATGGGCGGTTTGCCGGGTCCCATGTAGTTGTCCATGAACAGCGCAATCTTCCCTTCCTGAAGAAGATAAAGGCATCTGGCGGGATCGCCCGTGGAGTAGAGCTGCGTACCGGCCGGATAGGTCTCTTCATTGGCCAGAGATTCAAGTTTAACGAGTTGATCGTTGGTGAAATCCTTAAAAAAAGCGAACGACTTCAGGATACTGATCGCGATCATGATGGGCTCCTTTCCTTGAGGTTAAAAGTTGATTTTTCTTATACCAGCCTTCCGTTTCTTATGCTACAAAATTGTCGGACAAAGGCGCCGGTCGGTTCATAATTTACACCAAATTCGTCCGAATGCAAAATAAAATGATCGGAAAAGCCGGCTGCCGGCGGCCTGGCCACCTGCGCCCTTGCCCCGGGCGCAAAAAAAGAATATAAGATAACTTACTTTTTGAATAAGGATTGTTTTTCCATGAGCAAACGATGCTGGTCGGCGGCGATGCTGTTTCTCTTTTTGTTCGGCTGCGTAGCGGCGCCGGAGGCGATCCGGGACGTCCGGGATCTGCGCCAGGACCACGCCGCGTATTTTCCCGCTGCCGCCGGCGAAGAGCTTCTGCCGGCCGCCGAGCAGGCCCGGATGGATGAGGACTACAACACGATCACCTTTTCGGTCTGGCGCCAGAGCGAGCCGTTTCACGCGCTGCCCGAACGGGTGAAGCAGGATGTCCGCAAATATGCGGTGATGAAGCCCGGCTTCGGAGAAAACAAAAAACGCCATCCGCCGTCCTGGTTCAAAAAAATACGGCACAACGCGTCGCTGCACAATTATCCCAACGCCCTGTCGCGCGGCATCACGATCCGCAATACGAGCCTGAGAGAGCTGCCGACCCAGTCGCCCTCTTTCACGAGCGCCGACGGCGACAGCTCGGCCTGGCCGTTTGACAATCTGCAGCGCTCGGCCGTCGCCGCCAACACGCCGGTCATGATCTGCCACGCAAGCGCGGACAAGTCCTGGGTGCTGGTGGAAACGTCTTTTACCTACGGCTGGATTCCGGCGGAAGACCTGGCGGAAGCCGGGGACGCTTTCGTTCGCGCCTGGGAAACGGGACGCTATGCGGTGCTCACCCGCGACCGGACGTCCGTGCTGGATGAAAACGGCCGGTTCCTGGTCCGGGGGTCGGTGGGGCATATCTTTCCTCTAGCGGCCGTCCTCGCCGACAGGTTGCAGGTGGCGGTCGCCGTGGCCGACCCCGGCGGGCAGGCCGTCATCCGCCGCGGATTTGTTTCGACGGAAGCGGCCGCGGCCAAACCCCTGCGCCTGACTCTCGTCAACGCGGCCAGGATCGCCAACGAAATGATCGGCGAACCTTACGGCTGGGGCGGGATGTACGGCAACCGGGACTGCTCGTCCATGACCCGCGACTTCTTTGCCGTGTTCGGCATCTGGCTTCCCCGCCATTCGGAAGACCAGGTCCGGGAAGCCGGCAGGCTGACCGACCTTTCGGGGCTGCCTCCGGCCGAAAAGGAAAAAATCATTCTCGAAAAAGGCGTTCCCTACCTCACGCTCCTGTGGCGCAAGGGACATGTCATGCTCTACATCGGCTCTCAAAACGGCCGGGCGCTCATCTTCCATAACATCTGGGGCATCCGGACGCGCGATCTGCAGGGCCGCGAGGGCAGGAAGATCATCGGCCAGGCGGTCATCACCACCCTGGAGCCGGGCCGGGAGCTCAACAATCTGGACGCGTCGTCCGGCACCCTGCTGAATCACATTGCCGCCATGTCCGTTCTGGCGGGAACCGACCGGGAGACGCCCGCCCGATGAACAAGTACAAACTCCTTGTGGAATACGACGGCACGAACTACAGCGGCTGGCAGGCGCAGAAAAACGCCAGAAGCGTTCAGGGCGCGCTTGTCGAAGCGGCCCGGACATTTCTGGACGCGCCCGTGGAGATTCAGGGCGCCGGGCGCACCGACGCCGGCGTCCACGCGCTGGGGCAGGCGGCGCATCTGGAGTGCGCCCGAAAAGTTCCCTGCGACGCGCTGCGGATGGGGCTGAACGATCTGCTGCCGGCCGGCGTCAACATCCTTTCCGTGGAAAATGCCCATCCGCGTTTTCACGCCCGCCATTCGGCCCAGGGCCGCAGCTACCTGTACCTGATTGCGACCAGGCGCACCGCCTTCGGGAAGAAATACGTCTGGTGGATCAAGGACCGGCTCCACACCGCCAGGATGCGGCAGGCGCTGGAGCTGTTTGCCGGATTTCACGATTTTATTTCTTTTGCCGACAAGCGGCTCGACAAGGACGCCTCGACGAAAGTTTCCATCGAGCGCGTGGAGCTTAGGGAGTTCGATCACCTGATTGCCGTGCGCATCGTGGGATCGCACTTCCTTTGGAAAATGGTCCGGCGCATCATCGGCGTAACGGTTGAAGCGGGCCGCGGCCGCTTCACGGTCGGGGAAATCGGCGGCATGCTTAAGGCCTATTCCGAAATTCCCGCCCATTACACGGCGCCTCCCTCCGGCCTTTTTCTGGAAAAGGTCCTCTACGAGGGCGACCGGCTGCCGGAAATCCGGACGCCGCTTACCCTGTTTTAGGTTTGCCTCGCGCGCCGTTCCGGGTCACTTGGTCCCGGACGGTATTTGTTCGATTTTTATCAGAAAAACATTGACATCCCCCGGGAACTTCCTTATAGTCCCGCTGCCGGGAGGAACGACGGTGACGAAGCGTTTAGCGTTCGTGCGATGCCGGCCGGCCGGCGGACGGACAGGCAACAAGACACCATTCTTGCTGAATCAGAAAACCATCGGAAAATTTTAAGCGCATAAGAAAGATCAGGCGGACCCATGACGGAGGTCAAGAAAAAAGAACCGACCACGCTGGCGACCCTCAAGGAGCTGATCGGACGCAACCGCGAGTTCGACATCATCGATCTCTTTTCCGACATGCATCCGGCGGATATCGCCGATCTCATCGACGAACTCGACGAGGAAGACCGCCTGCATCTTTTTTCCCTCCTGGACGTGGACAAGGCGTCCGATGTTATCCTGGAGCTTTCCGACTCGTCCCGGGAACAGATCATCGAGGATCTCTCCAACGAACAGCTCACGGACATCATCGAAGAGATGGATTCCGACGACCGCGCGGACATTATCGCCGAGCTGTCCGACGACCAGGCCAAGGCCGTTCTCGACGCCATCGAGCCTGCGGAATCCGAAGAAGTCAAGGAACTGCTGAGTTACCCCGAGGACACGGCCGGCGGCATCATGCAGTCGGAGCTGGTGTCCGTGAGCAAGACGGCCACCATCAACGACGCTTTCCAGGCCGTCGCGAGCGCCAAGGACGAAATTGAAAACATCAGCAATATTTTCGTCGTCGATGACGAGGAGCGGCTCGTCGGCACCGTTCCGCTGCAGAGCCTGATTACAACCCGGCGCTTCACGCCCGTTGTGGACGTGATCGATGACGACATTCCCAGCGTACCGGTGGACATGGACCAGGAAGAGGTCGCGCGGTTGTTTAAAAAATATGACCTGGTTTCCGTGGGAGTCGTCGACAGCGAGCAGCGTCTCGTGGGGCGGATTACCATCGACGACGTTATGGACACGGTGGAAGAGGAAACCTCGGAAGATATCTACCGCATTGCCGGTTTGGGCCAGGACGACACGGTATTCAACAATACCCGGGAATCCGTCAAGAAGCGGCTGCCCTGGCTCTATCTCAATCTCATCACCGCGCTCGCCTCCGTGCTGGTCATCGGCTTTTTTGAAGACACGATAAAAATCATGGTCGCGCTGGTTTTCTTCATGCCCGTTGTGGCGGGACTCGGGGGCAACGCCGGCTCTCAGACGTTGACGCTGATTGTGCGGGGAATGGCCCTGGGAGAAATTACGTTTGAAAACGCCAGGCGCGCGCTTTTCAGACAAGTTGCCGTGGGCATCGCCAATGGCGTGGCCGTGGGCATCGCCATCGGCCTGATTGCCTGGCTGTGGAAAGGCCTTCCCATTCTGGGACTGATTCTCGGCCTGGCGATGATCATCAGCATCTTTGCCGGCACGCTGGTGGGCGCGCTCATTCCGCTGCTGCTGAAGAAGCTCAATCAGGATCCGGCGCTGGGATCCCATATCTTTCTCACGGCTTTTACCGACGCTTTCGGTTTCCTGTCCTTTCTGGGGCTCGCCACCATATTCTTGAAACTGCTGACGTAGATCCTTTTCCGCCGACATTTTAGTCTGTGCAAACGAACAATGGAACAATTTTGTTCGTTTTTCAATGACGTAAATTCAATAAAACTATTATTAAATCATGGTCTTATATTAATCGTTGCGGCTTGGCATCCTCCTTGCGCTTATCAAGGCTGAAAACAAATTTTTTCAAGGAGGTAAGGATCATGAATTCAGGAGATACCGCTTGGGTCTTAATCGCCAGCGCCCTGGTCTTGCTGATGACCATTCCGGGGCTGGCCTTTTTCTACGGGGGCCTGGTCCGCCGCAAGAACGTTTTGTCGATTTTAATGCAGTGCTTCATCATCGTCTGCGTCATTTCCCTGCAGTGGGTGCTTTTCGGCTATTCGCTGGCCTTCGGCCCGGATTTCCACGGCATCATCGGAACGCTGGAATGGGCGGGACTGGCGGGCGTCGGCGCCGCTCCCAACAGCAATTACGCGGCGACCATTCCGCACAGCGTCTTTATGATCTTCCAGGCGATGTTCGCCATCATTACACCGGCGCTCATCATCGGCGCGTATGCCGAACGGGTGAAATTTCCGGCCTTTCTGCTCTTTACGCTCTTGTGGGCGACCTTTGTTTACGATCCGCTGGCGCACTGGGTCTGGGGCACGGGCGGCTGGCTCAAGTCTTTGGGCGGGCTGGATTTCGCCGGCGGCATCGTCGTGCATGTGAGCTCGGGAATTTCCGCTCTGGTGCTGGCCCTGCTTTTGGGCAAACGGGTGGGCTACAACTCCAAACCGATCCGGCCGCACAACCTGCCGTTCACCGTTTTGGGCGCGGCGCTTTTGTGGTTCGGCTGGTTCGGGTTTAACGCGGGAAGCGCTCTCGCGGCCGACGGGCTGGCGGCCAACGCCTTTGTGACCACCAACACGGCGACAGCCGCCGCCGGGCTGACATGGGCCCTGATTGAATGGTGGCACAATGGAACGCCGACGATTCTGGGCGTGGCCACCGGCGCCGTCGCCGGTCTGGTTGCGGTCACTCCCGCCTGCGGATTTGTCAACCCGATGAATGCTCTGTTTATCGGCATCATCGTCGCTCTGGTCTGCTACACCGCCGTTGCCGTGATTAAAGGCAAGCTGGGCTACGACGACTCTCTGGACGCTTTCGGCGTGCACGGCGTGGGCGGGACGGTCGGAACGATCGCCACGGGATTATTCGCGGAAAAGGCGGTCAATGCGGCGGGCGCTGACGGCCTGCTGTTCGGCAACCTGCACCAGTTCGGAGTTCAATGCCTGATGCTCGTGGTGACCATTGCCTTTGCCGCGATCATGACCTTCATCATCTTCAAAATCGTGGACGCGGTCATCGGCATGCG
This sequence comes from Deltaproteobacteria bacterium, assembly GCA_012729055.1. GTDB lineage: Bacteria > Desulfobacterota > Syntrophia > Syntrophales > Smithellaceae > UBA8904. Next base: position 10,760 of record JAAYDW010000084.1, on the reverse strand, counting down.
GGTTGAAGAGAAAAACGAAATCATCGGCCTGGATCTGACCCAACAGAGCGAAGCCGCTTACACCGTCATTGAATAGGAGGGGAAAACCATGAAACTCGTCATTGCCATCATTCAACCGCACAAGCTCGACGCGGTGAAAAGGGAACTGGAAGCCGTGGAAGTCAATCTGATGACCGTCGCCAACGTGCTCGGCCAGGGCCGGCAGAAGGGCGTCACGGAAATCTACCGCGGCGCCAAGGAGGCGGGCGGCCTGCTCAATAAAGTCCGCCTTGATATTGCGGTGAACGAGGCGTTTGTCGAACCGACGATTGCCGCCATCACGAAAGGCGCCCACACCGGCTCCGTGGGAGACGGCAAGATCTTCGTCGTGGAGCTGGCCGAATGCGTCCGGATCAGCTCCGGCGAGCGGGGCGGCGTGGCCATCGGGTGAGGTCAAAACCATGTTAAACGACAACCCCGGCAGCGAAGGCAACATCCTGGAGCGCTGCCTGTCCGATTGCGAAAAGACGGTGCTTCTTCACGCATTGCGGCGGACAGGCGGCGACCTGGGCAAGGCCGCACGGATGCCGGGAACCACGAAACGGATGCTCGCGGGAAAAATTCGCAAATATGGCATCGACTGTGGACAGCTGAAAACCCCTTAGGAAACCGGAGGAGGAAGGTAATAAAGCCTTCCTCCGCTCTTGTATATCAGCCGCTGGCGCTGTCTTTACCCGTTGCATGTTTTCCTCCCGTCCTGCTTGCGTGCGTAATGTAAAATTTACCCGCCCGGGAGCAGCGGCTGATCCTGCGCATTCGGCAACTCTGCGCTATTGACAAATTGCACGTTTTCTTCCACTATCGCAAACAACACGCCACCGGCGTGATCGACAACCCGGTCGCTGTTTGAGAGCGTGCCGGGAGAAAAGAGGTGCAAAATGCAGGAAAAAAACGGGAAGAGGGGAGAGCCCCTGGTGAAAGAAAAACAGGACAATGAAGCGGGGGGCGTGACGCGTCGTCAGCTGATTGCGGGAGCGGCGGTGACGGCTGGCGTTGTGGGCGGCGGAATGCTCCTGCCGCGCGCTCTTCAGGCGGTGGAAGCACCCAAGAAGTGGGACCGGGAAGCGGATGTCGTCATCATCGGCACCGGCTTTGCCGGTTTGTCGGCGGCCATCGAGGCCCACGACGCGGGAGCAAAGGTTATTCTGATCGAAAAGAGCCAGGTGATCGGCGGCAACTCGGTGATCGCCAGCGGCGCTTACAACGCCGTTGATCCGGGCCGGCAGAAAAAGCAGGGCATCGAAGACTCCATCGACCTCCACTACAAGCAAACCATGGAAGGCGGCGATTTTCGCGGCGATCCGGAAAAGGTTCGTTTTCTCGTGGAGCACGCGATGGAGGGCGTCGAATGGTTGGAGAAAATGGGCGCCGTCTTCGAACCGAAGGTGTACACCGTCATCGGCGCGCTCTGGCCGCGCAGCCATGATCCGGCGAACAAGGGCCGGGGCGGCTCCATCGTTCGAGCCCTGAAAAACCAGGTGGACAAGCGGCAGATTCCCGTCCTGATTCCCTGCGCGCTTACGGGCATCGTCCGCCAGAAACCCGCCGAGGGCAAAGTTCTCGGAATCGAAGCCGAGTACCGCAAGAAAAAGATGTACATTAAGGCGAAACGGGCCGTCGTGCTGGCGACCGGCGGATTCAGCGCCGACGTGTCCATGCGTTCCAAGTACAATCCGCAACTGGACAAGGAAATTCCCACGACCAACGTCAGGACGGCCACGGGCGAAGCCATTACCTATTCGGAAGATATCGGCGCGGATGTCGTCGGCATGGACTACATTCAGCTTCTGGTCGCCTGCAACTTCTACACGAAGCGGTACGGCTCACTGACCAACCTGGGCATCGATTCGGCCGTTTTCGTAAACACGGAAGGCAAACGGTTTGTCGCCGAAGACGCCCGGCGCGACGTTTTGGCCGCCGCCATCCTGAAACAGCCGCAGAAGGTGCTCCTGTGGGTGGCGGACGAACGCTGCACCAAACGGTTCAATCCGGCCATGACGGAACAGATCCTCAAGGACGGCCTGGCTTTCAAAGCCGATACGCTGGAGGAACTGGCCAGGATTCTGAATGCAAAATTCTCCATGCCCGAGCAAACGCTTCTGGAAACCGTCCGCCGCTACAACGAAATGGTCAAAAAGGGGAAAGACGAGGAGTTCGGCAAGAAGTCGGCCAATCTGAAAACAATTGAACAGGGGCCCTTCTATGCCAGTCCCACCCAGGCCGGCGTCCACCACACCATGGGCGGACTGCGCACCAAGGGGACGACCGGGCAGGTTATCGACCGCTACGGGAAGGTCATCCCCCGGCTTTATGCCGCGGGTGAAGTGACGGGCGGCGTCCACGGGACGAACCGCCTGGGCGGCAATGCGACGGCCGACTGCATCGTGTTCGGCCGCCTGGCCGGAATCAGCGCGGCAAAAGAGGCATAAGCCGTTCCAAACGGGAAAGCCTCTTTCCTCTGGAAAAAATTTTGCCGCGCCGGGAAAGAATCTCGCGGCCACTGATGACTGAGCCGCGCATCGTTTCTTTTTCCGTCAGCTTTAAAATTCGTTGGGGGCAGTTCGCTGCCCCCAACGAAATCATCCCTTTCTACATTTCGTCACTTCTTCCGGTAAGGAAAAGGAACGGCGATTTTCATACGGCAAAACGGAGTGCGCTATTCCCTGTTCCCGGTGGAGTATTTGGTGCTTTGCTCTTTTGCAGAGCTTGACACGTCGGCAATATTCAGGCATTTCAAAAAGAAGATTTTTGCGGCGGCTCCCGCCGCGAAAGAAAACCAATTGCCGGGGGATCGCCATGGGAAAACATCCGACATTCAAACTGGCGGCCGTGCAGGCCGCGCCTGTCTTTTTCAACCTGGAAGCCTCCACCGAAAAAGCCTGCCGTCTCATCGCCGAGGCGGGACGGGAAGGAGCGGCGATCGCCGCCTTCGGCGAGACGTGGCTTCCGGGGTACCCGTTTTTTGTCTGGAGCGACAGCAAGGATCCGCTTTTGAAGTGGAAGGCGGCCGCGGATTACCTGGCCTGCGCCGTGGACGTCCCCGGCCCGGTGACCGACCGGCTTTGCCGGGCGGCCGAAGAGGCGGGCCTCGACGTTGCGATCGGCGTCGTCGAACGCGATCCCGTCACCCGCGGCACCGTTTACTGCACCCTGCTGTTTATCGGCCGCGAGGGAAAAATTCTGGGCAAACACCGCAAGCTCAAACCCACCCACCGGGAGCGCACCATCTGGGGAGAAGGCGACGCTACGGGACTCGTCGTTTACGAGCGACCGTACGGCAGGATCAGCGGGCTCAACTGCTGGGAGCACAACATGGTGCTGCCGGGCTATGCGCTGATGTCCCAGGGCACGCAGATCCATGTTGCGGCTTGGCCGGGCGCCGAACCGAAGGCGCCAACATCTCCCGATCCCATGTGGTCGCGGCAACTGCTGTTGTCGCGTGCGTTTGCGTCGCAGGCCGCGGCCTATGTGATTCTGGCGGGTGGAATGCTCGGCGCCGACGATGTGCCGGCCGAGTACCGGGAACTTACCGCGCGCTACCGGGGCGACAGCTTCATCATCGATCCGCGCGGAGAAGTCATTGCCGGGCCGGTCAAGGGCGAAGGCATCCTGACGGCGGAGGGATCGCTTGAGAATATTCTGGCGGCCAAATCCGCCTGCGACGTGGGCGGACATTATTCGCGGCCGGATATCTTTCAACTGCGCGTCAACCGGAAGCCCTACCGGAGAGTGGTGGACGCTCCTGATGCGGACGACCGCGAACCGGCGGAGCCCGGCAGCTGAGCTCCGGCCGGCCTGTTTCTGCTGGTTGTTATTGCCGGAAGCGGCAGAAAATGATAAAAACTTCCCGCTGGATTCCCGCTGTTGCGAGGAATGACAAAAGAGGTCATAAATTAGCGCCGGTGCAGTGACGGTCACGTAAGCGGATGTTTACTCTGAAAACATTTTTAGCGGCCAAGAAGAAGAAAGTCTGGACGGTGTCGCCCGATACCTCTCTTTATGACGCCCTCAGAATGATGGACGAAAAGAACATCGGGGCGGCGCCGGTGATCGAAAGAGGAAAGCTGATCGGGATTTTCTCCGAACGGGACTTTGCCCGAAAGGCCACGGCGGTTCAGCAGCTTTCCATGCGACTCCCCGTAAAAAAATTCATGACCAAGAAAGTGCGTCGCGTGACGTCCCGGCATACGATGGAAGACTGCATGGCGATGATGACGACCCATCGCGTGCGGCATCTTCCCATTCTCGAGAAAAATAAAATTATCGGCATCATCACCATCGGGGATGTCGTCAAACACACTATTCAGGAACAAAAGTTCGTTTTAAGAAAGGTGCTCGACTCCATCGAGGAAGGGAAAAACACTCTACGGATGAACGTCCGGTACAACGTGGAGCAAAACATCCTGCCCCTCGTGAAGATGCTGGCCAGGCGTTATCCCGGTGACGCGTCCTTCCGCCTGCTGGAAGAGCATCTGGACCAGATATCGTCCGCGTATTATCGAAAGCTCGTCACTTCAAAATACAATTTTACGTCCACGGAAATCTCCGTCATCAAACTCCTCAAGGCGCATTACCGGGAAAAGGAGATCGCGGAAACCCTGAACATTTCCATCTCAACCGTTAAAAAACACAAATATGCCATCCGCGGAAAACTGGGCATGCGGAACAAATCCGGCAACATCACCACCCACCTTGATCTCATCGCATAGGTTCTATTTTGCATAGAACTTTATTTCCTCCATTTTTAACCTTACGCCTGTGCAATATTCGGATATAGTAAAATCAACGAATATCTGTTGGAGGAAATGATTTATGCTTACCGTGAGCGATCTGTTGTCCAGAAAAGGAAATAATACCGTTTCGGTTCATCCCGATTTCACCGTTTACCAGGCCCTGCGGATGATGGCCGATTATGATGTGGGCGCCCTGCTTGTCATCGAGAATGAAAAATTGCTGGGCATCTTCTCCGAGCGCGACTATGCCAGGAAAGTGGCGCTGAAAGGTCAACGGGAGAACAATACCCTTGTCGGAAGCGTCATGGTTAAAGAACTGACGTCCGTGGCGCCGGAAGACAAAGTTGAATACTGTATGAAGCTCATAACCGAGCGGCGCATCCGCCACCTGCCCGTTTTAAAGAATGACAGACTGGTCGGCGTTATTTCCATCGGCGACGTGGTGAAGGGAATCATCGATCAGCAGCAGGCCACGATCAATGATCTGGAGTCGTACATCGCCGGCGGGTATCTTTCCCGGGACGGTTTGCAGTAAAAAAGCGAAGCGGCGGATACAACGGCCCGTATCCGGCGTCAGACGGTTCGGCAAGGCCGTAATTCTTAATAAGGAGGGAAGGGAGATTATGAACGTCAGCGAAATGTTGAAGGCCATGAGATTCAAACCGCAGGTATTGGTAACCGTGAAACCGGATGAGTTGTCCTCGGCCGCCATCCAGAAGATGGCGGATTACAACAAGGGGGCGCTCCCCGTGTGCAATGACGACGGCGAACTGATCGGCATTGTTACGGAAAGGGATATTTTGAGAAAATGCTTCGCGCGCGAAGGCAGCTTTAAAAACAAAACGGTCAACGACATCATGACCAAAAAAGTAGCGATCGCGCGGCCGGATGATGAACTGGACTACGCCATCAAAACGATGAAGAAGGAAAAGATACGGCATCTGCCGGTTGCCGACGGCAAAAAAATCGTCGGCATTCTCTCCATGCGTGACATCCTGGGATTTCAATATGAAGAGACGCGGACAAGAATTCGGTATATGCAGATGTTCCCCCGGCGGGCGGCGCTTGGCGGCGTTGCAACAAGCCTCTAAATCCGGTTTTTTTATTTCCAAAGGCAGGAGGATTAATGGCTCCTGCCTTTATCATTTACGCAAACCTTGCGGCTCAGCGTTCCGGGACAGACTTGGCTTTTCAGGCCTTCATTTCTTTTTGACCGGTCGTTGATCGCAGCGGCCCATTTTTAAGGACTTTCATCCCGCTATCCGGGATTTTCGGCGGCAGCGAATGGGTTATGCAAGTGTCGATGGTTCCCGGAGCCGGAAAAGGCTTCCATTGACTTTGGGCAAAGATTGATCAAACAGCGCTGAGAAAAACAGAGGATGCGAGGGAGGGGAAGATGGCAAAGACAGTGGCCCATATCTGTATCCTGGTCGCCGACATCGACCGGGCGATCGCGGATTACATAAAGATTTTTGAGGTGGTTTCTCCCGGGCTCGTCGAGCGGAAGGTGGTTAAACAGGAGCGGTGGGCGGCAAACGAAAAGTATATCACCGCCTTTTTCGGAGCGGCGAGCGACGCCTGTGAAATCCAGCTGATTCAGGCGCCCGATGAGCGGTCGCCGCTTTACAAGCGATTGGTTGCGCACGGAGAAGGCGTTCATCATATCGCCTTTGTTTCACCCCGACTCAAAGACACCTATCGCCGGCTCAAAGAAAAGGACATCGCCGTCAATAGCGGGTTGATCGACGAGCGCCCGCATGGCCATGACGCGTCAGATCTCCGGCATTTCTGGATTATGCCGCGCTCGACCCACGGCGTACTCATAGAGATGATCGACGATTATGGCCTGCAAGATGGGTTGCTGGCGAAGGAATAGTGGATGGTGATTGGTGGATGGTGAATAGTGGATGGTGGATGGTTCATAGATGTAGGGCGGGGCTTTAGCCCCGCCAGGCCAGGCGAACCTGAAGGTTCGCCCTATAAAGGTCCGGCCGATCCAGCCAGGCCGCAACAAAAATTTTGCGTTACCGGTCGTGGTCGGCTTCCGATTCCTCAAACGTTTTGTGGATGGCGCCGGCGGCGTGTTCCGGAGGCGCGTAAATCACGTAAACCTTGAGGGAGTTTTTACCGGTATTGATGATGTTGTGCCAGAATCCCGCCGGGATAAAAATCGCCCAGTCATCCGAAACGGTTTTGTCAAACGTCATTTTATCCCTGGATTCACCCATGACAACGCGGGCATGCCCCTTCTCCACGCGGATGAACTGATCGCCGCTGTCGTGTTTTTCCAGACCGATTTCCCCGCCCGGCTTGATCGACATGACGGTCATCTGAAGATTCTGACCCGTCCACAGGGCCGTGCGAAAATTCTTGTTCTTCACCGTCGCGTCTTCAATATCCACGACCCACGGCTCTCTGCCGAAATCCTTTCCCTTCGCTTTCGGGCCGTCCTCCGCCGCCGTGGAGAACCCGGCAAACACAAAAAGGGCCAGGACAACCAAAGTAGCTTTCCGGAACATATCTTTTCTCCTTTCTCCGCGATCACGCATCATTTTATTTTCACATTTAAAAAGCAGCTCTCAGTCCGACCCGGATTTGATTGGCCAAAGACGCAAACAAAACAGGGCTGCACACGCACGTGCAGAATAGCAAATCGGAGAAGAAAAACAAAGAGAGAAAAACGGGCGATTCGGGGGACACTACAAGATGTCATGTATTCATATTCTTGGGTCACAAGGAAGAAGGTCATCAGGCCAGAAGAATGTCGACCTTTGGAAATGAGATGCCCGGATCGAAAAATGTCTGATCCCCGGGAGACGCATTGCCCCGGAAAAGCAGCCTGTTTTGAGGAAAACATTAATTTTTCAGGGGCATCACCAATGACTCAATCCAGGTCAGGCAGGCAGTTCAAATGCGCTGCCTGCCTGACGCTTAAAGGTCTATAAATTATTTCCAGCTTTTTTCCGTTGCCGCGGTCTTCCCGGCGATGCGCCCGAACGCCAGCAAGTCGGCGATTGCCGCGCCGCTCGCCGGATAGCGGCCTCCGAAAATTCCCGCCGAATCACGGCCGGCGGCATAAAGCCGCGGAATAACCTGGGCGTACGGATCAAGCACTTGCGATTTTGTGTTGATGCTCAATCCGCCATCATGGGCGACCAGCCCGGGATTTATCTCGAACGCATAATAAGGTCCGGTCTTCAACGGTTCCAACGCTTTTGTCCGGCCAAATTCCAGATCCTTTCCATTTTCCGCATTGCGGTTGTATGCTTCAAGCGTTTTTGCCAGTGTCGCTCCATCGATACCTGCCTCTTTTGCCAAGTCAGCGATAGTATCTCCTTTCCAGAGGTATCCCCGTTTGACCTGATCATCAAGGTTTTCGGGATCGATACCAAGGGCAATCGTCCGCCTTATCTCAATGCCTTTCTTGACCAGGGCAAAGGTTTTTTTCACGGTTGCGGCATCGAAAATGCAATAGGCCGTTGTCGCATTCCTCTGGAACATGGCCTCGCTGACAAGTGTATAGTTGGCTCCCTCATTACAGAACCGCGTCCCATCCGCCTTCACGTAAATATTGGGCAAGCCCCAGATGTTGGCGTACACGATACCGGCCATTTTCGCGCCGGGGAAAAGAAGAGAGGGCAGCGTTCCACCGGTGTTCAGAGCTTTAAGAGCCCCGCCGCAGGAGATTCCCATCCGGTAACCGTCGCCTGTTGAGCTGGTGCTTCCTGCTGCGACGCACTTGGCGATATCCGGCGAATAATCCTTCAGCCAGCCTTCCGATTCTGCACCCGGCATGATTCCTCCGGTCGTCAGAATCACGGCTTTCTTTGCTTTGATGGTGATTGCTTTTCCCTTGCTGGATGCCGCAAGTCCGACAACTTCAAGATTGGCGGCCGATGCAGTCGACCGCGTGAATAACTTGGTTCCACTGGTTCTTGTCATGACCTTGATGTTCTTCTCCGCCTTCACAGCATCAGCCAAAACCTTAAACAGGGCAGAGCCGGTTCCTCTGACGCGGTGTCCGCGCTTCTGGGCCGGCGTCACGGCCGTATACTCCGGCTCGTTTTCCATGCCGCTCATGGCAAGAAGCTCCTGTGTAAAAACCGCGCCCATGCTGGCCAGCCAGTCGATGTTTTCCGAAGACATGTCAGACACCAGCTTGACCAGTTCCGGTACCGCGCGACCCTGGCCGCAAGCCATGAGGTACTTGTACATCGCTTCCGGTGTGTCATTGATGCCGGTACTCTTTTGTAATTTTGTGCCTGAGGCATAGACGATTCCACCCGACATGGTTGTAGACCCTCCGGGCATTCCCATTTTTTCGAGAAGCAAAACAGAACAACCGGCGCGAGCTGCTTCCAGTGCGGCACAGGCGCCGGCGCCGCCGTAACCGACGACCACAACGTCCGATTCCATATCCCATTTCTTAGGCAGCGGTGCGGCATGAGCATTTTTTGCGCCTACCATTCCTGTTACAGCCAGAGCCCCGGCGCTGAGAGCCGCTCCCTGGATGAATCCTCGTCTGCTTATGCCTCTCTTCGAATTTTTTTCTTCCATTACTCATTTCTCCTTGCCATGTAATAGAACATCATTTAGTTGATGTTCTTTCTTTTTAATCTGTTGATTTCGTTTCGAAGTGTTCCGAATTTAGCTAAAGAAAACTCTCGTGATGTATCCAATAGCTGAAGCACTTTCTAAATGTATTATTAGATTTATGGACGGCAAAAGCAACCTCTTTTTTGAAAATGGCAGTTATTGTTCCGGTTGTCATTCCGGCTTTGATCCGGAATCTGGAAAGCGTTTAACAGCGCTGGATTCCCGCCTTCGCGAGAAATGACGGCTTTCCAACAGTGTGAGACGGCTTGCGAATAGTTGATGGTGGATAGCTCGTAGCTCGTGGCTCATAGCTCTTAGCTCATGGCTCGTAGCTCATGGATGTAGGGCGGGGCTTCAGACCCGCCAGGTCAGGCGAACCTGAAGGTTCGCGCCGCAGGAAGGACGTACGGTTATGAGGTCGCTACTGCTAATGGTCTTCCCAGAGGTCGGGATCGACGACGCCGATCTTGATGGCGTATTTTAAAAGCTCGAACCGGTCGTGAATATGGAGTTTATTCATCAGGCTGGCCCGGTGCTTTTCCACCGTTTTTTGACTGATGCACAAAACATCGCCGATCTGCGCCGTCGAGCGGCCCTGGGCCACCAGACGGAAGACCTGCTGCTCGCGTTCCGTGAGCAGATCGTAACCGCAGACGGCCGGAGCGCTGCCGGGGCCTTTGAGATACTTGCGGATCACCTCCGCCTTTAACTGGGCGCTCAGAAAATACTCGCCCGAATGCGCCGCCTGAATGGCTTTCACGATATCGGAGCTGGGAGACGCTTTCAGAACGTAGCCCAACGCCCCCGCGGCCAGGACTTCCTTGACCAGGCTTTCCTTGGCATGCATGGAAAAAACCACGATTCGTGATTCCGGCGATGCGTCGCGGATCAGGCGGGCGGCCTCGCAGCCGGACATGTTCGGCATGGAAATGTCCAGCAGAACGACATCCGGATGCAGCGTTCTGACCTTCTCCAGGGCTTCTCCGCCGTCTCCCGCCTCTCCGATGACTTCCATGTCGGGCTGGCTGTTCAAAAACTGCTTGAGTCCTTCCCGGACGATGCTGTGGTCATCCGTGACCAGGATGCGAATCTTTTTCATTTTACCGGCCTCCCTCACACCGGTATCTCGACGCGGATCGCCGTGCCTTTGCCCTGTTCCGAGGACACTTCAAAAGAGCCGCCCAGAGACAGAGTTCTTTCCCGCATGGCCACCAGTCCGATTCCCTCTTTGCGTTTGCTTTCCTGCGCGTCTTCCGGAACAGGCAATCCCGCGCCGTTATCCCGAATGGTTAACATCACCTGCGGATGGCTGTACGTGAGAATGACATCCACCGCCGTCGCCCGGGCGTGCTTGGCGATATTTGTCAGCCCTTCCTGAACGATGCGGTAGAT
>JAAYDW010000083.1 GCA_012729055.1 Deltaproteobacteria bacterium | reverse complement strand
TGCCGGCCTGTGGCGACGTCGAAGATTTTCAAATTCGGCGGCGTGCTGACCAGAAGTCCCGCGGCAGGCCCTCCCGTCAGCAGTTGCTTCCCGTCCGGTGAAAACGACAGAAAGAATGTCCGGTCCTGGTTGAATGCGATTTTTTCCCGGCGGGTGGCCATATCCCACAGCTTGGCCCCGGTGCCGCCGGAGGCAAAATATTTTCCGTCGGGGGAAAAAGCGACCGGCGTCGTGTCGCCCATAAACGCTTTCGGATGGCTGAACGTCTGAATTTTCTGCCCCTGCAGAATGTCCCACAGGACAAAGGCGTCAAAGCCGCCGGACAAAACGTAGCGCCCGTCCGGCGAGATATCGATCCGGTTGACCACCGGCGCTTTTTGTTTGATCGCCCGCGACAAACCGCTTTTGTCCTTGAGTTCGGGCGTCGCCACACACGCCCCCAAAAATGCAACCAGGCAGACGATCAGCGCCAGCCGGCCGGGAAGCGCCGCCGCGGCTTTGTTTAAACTCCGGTGTTGCTTTGCCGAAAACATGAAACCTCCTTAATGATGGAACTGGAAACAAAGGGAACCGTTACCTTTTTAATATTCACAATGCGCCGCCGCCTGCCGGCCGCTTAAATTCCTTCGGCTCCAGTGCCCTGTATTATGCACCGTTTCACTCAGGCGTTCAAATCATTCTTCGATTCCGGAACGCTTTTTTGGAACACTTTTTCGCTTGTCCGTTTTTGCAGATTTGGTACAATGACGTCAAACAACCCGGCGACGCCGGCAAAGGAGGTGCGCTTTCATAAAATCTGCAGTTGATCCTCTGCAACTTCAAAATCCCGGGAGCGAATTCATGACGAATGCGAAAAAGGCTAAAACGCAGGCTGAAGCAAAAAGAAAGGTGAAAACGTCAGGCAAAGTTCCGGAAAAATATTTCGTGGTGGATACCAGCGCGCTGGAATACAGCATGGATGTCTTCGAAAAACTGCGGCAGAACGGCCGCAACTGCGTGCTGATCCCTTACGCGACCTGGGAGGAACTTGACTCGCACAAAACCGGCAACGACTTCAAGGCGGACATCGCCCGCAGCGTCATCCGCAATGTCCGCAATCTTTTTCGCGCCAAGGACCATTCCGTCCGCTTCTTTCATTACGATTTCAATCTGACCCACGACGCGGATTTGAAAATCGACAAAAACGACCACTGCATCATCGCTACCGCCCTCAACGCCAAGAAAAAGCTGAGCCACGCGAAAGTCATCCTGGTCACGCAGGACGCGGCCCTGGAAACGCTCGCCCTGAACTTCGGCCTTGACGTGCAGTCGGTGCAGATGGATCAGACGGATGTCAAGCAGCACCTGACGGCGCGCCCCACCGTAAACCTGCAGCGCCGCTGGGTTTCCGACAAGTCTTTTCCGGTCAGCCTGCCCGATGCAAAACTTGCCGCGCAGCTGGCGCAGGTCCGCCAGAACGAGGGCATCATCTGCTACTGCGACGTCGACGGCGTCTGGGGTCCGGCGTTTGCCGCCGTGCGCAAGGGAGACGCCTTCCGCGTCGTCGACCGGGACATCCACCTGCTGGGCGTGCGCCCCCGCTCCAACAACGGCGACATCAACTGGGGACAATTCATCGCCATGGATCTCCTGCGCGACCCGGCCGTGCCGCTGGTGGCGCTTACCGGCAAGGCGGGAACCGCCAAAACGTTCCTGGCGCTGCTGGCCGCTTTCGAACAGTCGGCCAATTACCGGCAGATCCTGGTGAGCCGCGCCACGATTCAGCTGGGCAACAAGGACCGCCTGGGCTATTCGCCGGGCGACATCGACGCGAAGATGAAGCCCTGGATGCATCCGATTTACGACAATATCAACGCCATCAGGGAGCTGGTCGCCGACCGGATGAAAGACAAAATCAACGACTGGCTCGCCAACGGTAAAATCGAGATGATGGACCTCGACAAAATCCGCGGCCGCTCGATTCAGAAGTGCTTCGTGATCGTCGATGAAATCCAGAACCTGCCGCCTTCGCACGTCAAGGCCATCGCCACGCGCGGCGGCGAAGGCACGAAAATGGTCTTCACCGGCGACTTTTCCTACGATCAGATCGACGTGCCCTGGCTTGACGAACGATCCAACGGCCTGTCCGTTCTGAACGCCAAAATGGCCGGCAGCCGCCTGTTCGGCAGCGTGTACCTCGATCAGGCCATCCGCTCCGAACTCACGAAGGAAATTCTCGACCGCTGGTAAATTGTAAACAGTCGCGCAAGGGTCCCCCCTTCGCCGCTGCCGGAAATTCGGACGTATCGCCGGGAGTCCGGCCGGATATTCATCCGCGTACGCGGAGACGGCAGGACGCAGGCATTCACTTTCCGGACCGTCAATAAACCTTTGACTTTCCCGCAATCCTCGGCTAGAGAAAATCCATCCGAAACTTCATCATCCAAGACGAAAGACAAGCAGGTCAATTGCCGCGCGGCAATTGATGAATAACCATTCAATATCTTTTCAAGGGGGGGGGAATATGTTGAATAGAAAGTCGTTTTTGTCGATCATTGGACTATTTTTGGTGTTGTCCGTTTTAACCGGCTGCACGTCGAGCAGCGCTCCGGCCATAGCGCAAGTGGCCGATCCCTGGCAATACAAGGGCGTGAGCATGAATGCCGACGACCCGACGCTGCGGCACTACGTCTGGGAAATGGCCTGCCCGCCTTACGGTCCCTGGGACAAAATTCAACTGCACCGCTACGTCAAAGAGACAGCCAATCCCCAGTGCATTCCCGGCCGGCGGCACGACGATCCGAGAAAAGTGTTGTTTTTCAATCCCGGCACATGGGACCGCGCCATTCATGCCACCGAGGACATGCTTTCGCAACAGTGGTACTTTGCCGCCAACGGCTATGATTTTTACGCCATCGACTACCGCACCGCGTTTCTGCCTTATTTTGACTACGACCAGTTTGCGGCTTTGGGCTTTGCCGACGCGCTCGCGGCGACCGCCGACTGGACGTACGATGTTTTCCGCGAGGACATCAAGGCCTGCGTCGACAAGGCAAAGAAAACTTCCGGCGCAAGAAAAATTTTCATGTCGGGATTCAGCCGCGGCGGCTTTCATCTGGTCGCCTACGCCGCCAAATACGCCGACGACCTCAAGGGCATGATTTCGCTCGACGGCTCCGGTCTGTGGCGCAACGTGGAAAATCCCAACACGCAAAGGACGGTTGACCAGTTCAACGCGGCGGTCGCCTCCTTCAAGGCGGGAACCTACGCTCCCTATCCTCTGTTCCTGGCCGACGGCGGCGGCTCGGAGCGGACGCGATTCGGGGCGCTCTATCCCCATTCCCGCAACACGGTTACGCGGGCGCCGGCCAACACCGTTTCCAGCCTGGACACGGATGCGGCGCTCATCAAAGCGGCGCTCGCCGCTTTCAACCCGGATGACATTCCCGCTCCTCCGCAGTCGGTTTCCGACCTCCTGGCCTACGCTTTTTACTGGACCTGGGGAAAGGGGAGACTCACCAACGTCTACGGCGGCTTTTCCACGATCGACGTCCTGGTCAGGTACAATGCCCAGTTGAGCCGCTTCTGGCCCAACATCCAGAATCTGGAAGCCGGCTTCATGACGGGCTATGCCAACTGTCCTTTTCTCGACTACCACAACACGACCGCCGTCACACTGCCGTTTTTATTCATCGGCGGCGAACTGGGCTGCCCTGGCGGCGCCTGTCAGACGCCCGGCGCTGGCGGCTACATGATTCCGACCGATGATCGCACCGTTGCCTATCGGGCGGGCTACGGCCATGTGGACATTTTAATTGGAACCCGGTCCGTCGCGGACGTCAAAGCCGTTGAACTGGACTGGATGAACGGTCGCCTGTAGCGGCAGCTCCGGGCTTGACCTTCGGCCGGGCGACAGGCGCGTGTCGCCCGGCTTTTTTTGCAGCAAACGGCCGGCACATATCCAATATGCAAGACAATATGTAAATTATACTTGACATATTATCAAGCATGGATTACACGCAGTTCATGATCGACAACAAGCTCAAAATTGCCCGCATCACCTGCGGCAATCTGACGCAGGCAGAAGTGGCCCAGAAGGTGGGCTGCTCGCGCCAGACCATCAATTCCATCGAAAACAACAAGTTCATTCCTTCGGTGGAACTGGCGCTGCGCATCGCGCGCCTGCTCAACGCGCGTGTCGAGGATATTTTTTTTCTGCCGCAGGCATAAGCGGCAAACGGACATTATCCAAACCAAGCGGCGGCAGTTTCCCGGTTCGGTCGGGAGAAAGGAAATCTCAGTATGAATGAAGTATGGATCATGCGCGGCATCGTCATCGTCACGACCTTGATCTATATCGTTTTTTATGTCATGGACCGGCGGACGATCGTCGATGAGCGCGAACGACTGATCGAGCTCAAGGCCGCGAACCTGCAGCAACAGGTCGCGCTTTACGGACTGATGGCTATTGTGGTGGTTTACCTTTTCCATCCGGCCTTGAACGCGATGTACCCGATTCTCGTGTTCGCCCTGTCGTCGGTTTACACGTACATGTTCGGCGTTTTTTACTACCGCCGAAAAATGTAAGGATACGCCAATGCTTTATGGATACACCCTCGGAATTATCGGACTGCTGATTCTTATTCATGAACTGGGGCACCTCACGGCGGCGCGCCTGGCAAAGATACCGGTTCAAACCTTTTCGGTGGGCTTCGGGCCGCGCCTGGCCGGCTTTACCCGGAAGGGCGTCGATTACCGGCTGTCGCTGATTTTGCTGGGCGGCTATCTCAAACCCGGCATCAAAACAGAAGCGGAATGGTCCGCGATCCCGCCGGCGCGCCGCGTCGCTTTCACGCTGGGCGGCATTATCGCCAATGGCGTCGCCGCAGTCCTGCTGCTCACCGTTTATGGCGTCTCGAGCCGCGATATGGGGTTTTTTTCCGCGCAGCTTTGGGCGGGAAAACAAGCCGCCGTTATTCTGCTGACCATTTTTACATCGCTGCCGCTTCTTTTTACAAACAGCGGGGATCTGGCCGGCATCATCGGCATTGTCGCGCAGGGAAGCGCCATCATCGGCGGCGGCCAGGCGGCGGTTCTGCTCTTTGCCGCCATCCTCAGCCTCAATCTTGCCGCTATCAATTTACTGCCTTTGCCGCCGCTGGACGGCGGCAGGGCGCTTTTCGACATGCTGGGAAAAGTGGCCCCTCCGCTTGGCAAAGCGTCCGCGGGATTTTCGATTGCCGGATGGATCGTCCTCGTCGGTCTCACCATTTTGGCAACCAAAAACGATCTCGCCCGGTTTCTCGCCTGAAAAAAAATACCGCCCGACACAAAGGAAAGGTTAAACATCATGAAAGAAAACAAATCGGCCCCCGTCAAAGTCAAATCAAAAATCCGCGAATTCATCGAGTCGATCCTGATCGCCTTGCTGATCGCCGGCTTCATTATTTCGTTCGTCATCCAGGCGTTTAAAATTCCCTCCGGCTCGATGATTCCGACGCTGCTGGTCGGCGACCATCTGTTCGTGAATAAATTCATTTACGGCGTCAAGCTCCCGTATTTCCGCACCACGCTCATTCCCGTCACGGATCCCAAGCGGGAAGACGTCATCGTGTTCGTTTATCCGGAAGACCGCTCCAAGGATTTCATCAAACGCGTCATCGGCGTCGCGGGCGACAAAATCGAAATGAAAAACAAGAAGCTCTTCCTCAACGACAAGCCGTACGCGGACCCTTACGGCCACTACACCGATCAGGCGATCTATCCGGCCGAAGCCCAGCCGCGCGACAACTTCGGCCCGGTGGTCGTTCCGGAAAAATCGCTTTTCGTGATGGGCGACAACCGCGATCACAGCCTGGACAGCCGCTTCTGGGGATTTGTCGATCTTCGGGACGTTCAGGGCAAGGCCTTCATCCTTTACTGGTCGTGGGACAGGGAGGAAAATACCGTCCGCTGGAGCCGCCTGGCCCAGTTGATTAAGTAAGGGCGCGACGGCCTGAGCCGCCTGATGCCCGGAAATCCGGCAGCCTCCGGAAACGGACGATTTCCTTTTGTCCTTTCAATTGACTAATCCGGGCGGTTGCATTAAACAGGGGCTCAACTGTCGCAACATCATTATTAAGTCCGCCGTGGGACGGCCGAAGCAAAAGAGCTGCGGAAAGTCCGCCGCGCTGCGGAAGAGACGGATAAAAAAGTCATGGCCGATTCCATACCGAAGAGAAAACTGGACCCGCAAACCAAAGGCAAGCTGGAGAACGTCGTCAAGGAGCTGTTCAGCCACAAAGACTTCCACCAGGTCAACATGCGCTGCCTCGCCGAGAAAACCGGTGTGGGCCTGAACACGATTTACATGCATTTCGACAGCAAAGAGCGGCTGCTCTTTTCCTTTATCGATGAATGGATCCAGGCGCTGGACGACCGTCTGGCCGAACACCTGCAGGGCCTCGAGGACATCCGGGAAAAGATCCGCAAAATGATCTGGGTCATCCTCGATTTTTACGAAAAAAATCCGGATATCGCCGCCATCGTCATGATGACCGTGCCCTTTAAAACCTGGGCGACCGACAACACCTTCAAGCAAAAAGACCTCTCCGCGCGCGTCATCGGCCTTTTCCAGGAAGGCAAGGATAAAGGCATCCTGAATCCGGACATTCCCGCCCAAATCATGTTCGACGTCCTGTACGGCATCATGCACCGCTCCGTTTATATCTGGCTTTACCTCAACCAGAAAGACAGCCTGACCGCCAACGCCAATTTATATTACGACATGATCTGGCGGGCCATTGCCGATCCGAATCGACAAAAATAATTTCAACATATTTTTCTCATTTCCCCTTACCCCGGCCGCAGGCCGGGAAAATCTTTTAAAAAAATTTTTTACTCTAACGATTTCATCGCTTTAATTCCCGGCCATCCTCCACTTTCCAAAGAAAGTGCTTGACTTCCCCCTTTTTTAGCCGTATTTGGAAAACAATGTTATCGTTTAATATTAATATGTTATGTCATTAAGAGCATAACAAGAGAACATTGTTATTGGCATCGCGGCCTTAGCGATCAGCTTCCGGAGGATAAAAATGAAAAGAATTGTTTTCGATCAGACAAAATGCGTCGGCTGCCGGGTGTGCGAGGCGATTTGCAGTTTGTCCAATGAAGGAGAATTCAATCCCGAAAAGGCGCGCATCCGCGTTATCCGAACTTTTGAAGAGGGCATTCTCTACAAAACGCCGGTGATGTGCATGCAGTGCGAAAATCCATACTGCCAGGCGGTTTGTCCGGCGGGCGCCATCAGCCGCGACGGACGCAACGCCAAAATCGTAGACGAGAAAAAATGCATCGGCTGCAAGCTTTGCGAAGTCGCCTGCCCCGTCGGAGCGGTTACCGTGCGATCCGACCGTCACGCGGCCGTCAAGTGCAGCCTCTGCGCCGACTACGACGAGCCGCAGTGCGCCAAATTCTGCTTCGGCGGCGCGCTGCAATACATGGAGGAAGAGCGTGTGGGAATCGCCCGCGCCCGAGAAAAATCAGTGAAATTTCTGGAACTGCAAAGGAAGGAGGCTTGACATGAGCAACGCGGGAACCATCCTGATCATCGATCTTTCCGCCCGAACGATCGAGCGGATCGCGACGTCCGGTTATGCAAAAGAATTTATCGGCGGAGCGGGAGTCGCCGCCCGGCTTTTTACCGAGTGCGTTCCATCCGACACCAGAGCTTTTGACGAAAAAAACATGCTGATTTTCAGCACCGGCCCCCTTACAGGCAGTCTCTTCGGCAACAAGGCCAACGTCTGTTCCCGGGCGCCGGAACAGCCCAATCATCCCTACGTTCACTGCGGCATGGGCGGACAGCTTCCCTCGGAAATGAAATTTGCCGGCTACGATCATATTGTGATCAAAGGCCAATCGGAAAAGCCGGTCTATCTGTCGATTTATAACGAGGACGTCCGCTTTGTTGATGCGGGCGCTCTCTGGGGCCTGGATGTGTACAAAACCCAGGCGGCCATCCGCAGCGAATGCCGGGATCCGGACGTGCGCGTCGCCTGCATCGGTCCGGCAGGTGAAAACCGCATCGTAAACGCGCTCATCCTTCACGATATCGAACACACGGCAGCCCGGGGCGGAATGGGCGCCGTCATGGGCGCCAAAAAGCTCAAGGCGCTGGCGGTGCGGGGAACGAAAGGCCTTCAGGTCGCGGATCCGAAAGCCGTGCGCAAGCTCTGGCAGGAGTATTTCGACTACTACACGAAGGGCAAGGGAAGGCTTTACTACCAGACCTGGCAGCGCGGCGGCCTGGCCCGGCACGTTGTGGACGGCTACCGGTATCGCCGGAGAAAAGAATCGGGCGTCTATACGGACGAAATCAAGGAGATGCTCAGCAAATACATGGTGGGATCCCTGGGCTGTTCCTTCTGTCCCTTGCAGTGCCACATCAACTACAACATGCCGGGCATCGGCAGCGGCGGGGCAACCTGCTCGAATCACGGCATGCTGTCCGGCTTTCCGGATCAGCAGGTCTGGTGGGCGGTCACGAACAGCATCCACAAATACGGCATGGAATCCTTCGCCGTGTGGTCGATGCTCCTGTGGCTGCAAGGCATGTATCAGGCGGGTTTGATCACGCTTCAGGACCTGGACGGCATTGAAATGGACAAGTACGCGGTGGAACCGTTCACAGCCGCCGTCGGTAAAATCAGCCGGCGCGAAGGCTTCGGCGAATGGTTCGCCGAAGGGCTGGGCAAAGCCGCGCAGAAAATCGCCGGCGGCAAAGGCTTTAAAACGCTGGACTGGGTGATTCAAAGCCGCAACCGGCCGTCCTTTTCCATGCACGATCTCGCCTACCGCGGATTTGCGGAAACGGGCAAGGCCATCCGTTACCGCGC
>JAAYDW010000082.1 GCA_012729055.1 Deltaproteobacteria bacterium | reverse complement strand
GTGTTTGAACGCGGCAGGCTTCAGGCGGGCGAAATCTTTCTGGCGCACGGCGGAGCGGGCGGCATCGGCTACACGGCCATTCAGCTGGCCAAGGCGTTCGGCGCGACCGTTCTGACGACCGTCACCGGCGCGGAGAAAATCGATCTCGTCCGCAAGCTGGGCGCGGACGCCGTTTTCGACTACGCGGCCGGGGACTGGGAAAAGGAAGCGGCCGCTTTTGCCGGCGCCCGGGGGATCGACTGCATTCTCGATTTCATCGGCGGGCCATACATCCAGAAAAACCTGAATCTGCTGGCCAGAAACGGCCGGCTGGTGCAAATCGCCTTTCTGCAGGGCGCGAAAGTGGAACTCAATCTGGCGCCCCTTTTAACCCGCAACCTGACCCTGACCGGATCGGTGCTGCGTCCGCGCTCCGTCGGGGAAAAAGCCGCCATTGCGGCGGCGCTGGAGGAAAAAGTCTGGCCGCTTTTCGCGTCGGGGAAACTGCGCGTCGTCGTTTCCGCTGTGTTTCCGCTGGCGGAGGCGCAAAAGGCCCACGCGCTTATGGAAAACTCCGGCCACGCGGGTAAAATTCTGCTGGCGGTCAGGCCTTAAGCAGTCTTCAGGGTTCGTTTAGTAAAAAAGGAAACATAATGCTCAATTTCACATTTTACAATCCGACCAAAATTATCTTCGGCCGGGAGACGATTAAAGACATCGCCGCGGAAATTCCGCAGGGGGCGAAAATCCTCATCACCTGCGGCGGAGACAGCGCCCGGCGCTACGGCGTGCTTTCCGAAGTCCGGGCGGCGCTTCAAGACTTCGCTGTCTGGGAGTTTTCCGGCATCGAGCCGAATCCGACGTATGAAACGCTTCTGCGCGCCGTCCGCGACGCGCAGGACCGGCACATCGATTTCCTGCTGGCCGTGGGCGGCGGCTCCGTCATCGACGGCGCGAAATTCATCGCCGCCGCGGCGCACCATCCGGGCGATCCCTGGGACATCGTCGCGTCGCACGGCGGAGGCGTCAGCCGTACGATTCCCCTGGGCACGGTGTTGACCCTGCCCGCCACCGGTTCGGAAATGAATCCGACGGGCGTCGTTACGCGGCTTTCCATCCGCACCAAGTTTGTTTTCAAAAGCCCGCTCATCTATCCGAAATTTTCCGTTCTGGACCCGACCAAATCCTTCACGCTGCCCGCGACGCAGATCGGAAACGGCGTGGTCGACACTTTTGTGCACGTGGCGGAGCAGTATCTGACCTATCCCGTGGCGGGAAAGGTTCAGGACCGCTTTGCCGAGGGGCTGATGCTCACACTGATCGAGGAAGGCCCCCGGGCGCTGGCCGAACCGGAAAATTACGATGTCCGCGCCAATCTCATGTGGTGCGCCACGCTGGGTTTGAACGGCCTTCTCAGCGCCGGCGTGCCGCAGGACTGGGCGACGCACATGGTCGGCCATGAACTCACGGCCCTCTTCGGTCTGGACCACGGCAAGACGCTTGCGGTGCTGCTGCCGGCCATGCTGGAGATCCGCCGGGACGAAAAAAGAGCCAAGCTCCTGCAGTACGCCAGTCGCGTCTGGAATCTTGACGCCGGAAGCGAGGATGAGCGGATCGACCGGGCGATTGAAAAGACGCGGGCATTTTTCGAGTCCATGCGGCTGAAAACCCGTCTGTGCGACTACGGCCTGGGCGCCGAGGCCATACCGCTTGTGCTCGAACAGCTCAAAGCGCACGACATGGTCGCCCTGGGCGAAAATCGCAGCGTGACGCCGGAGCGGGTGGAAAAAATTCTCGGGCGCTGCCTGTAAAATTCGCGCAAAAAATCAATGCCGGGAACCGTTCCGCCGGAGGGGGTGGCAAAACGGTTTCCGGCACGTCTGTCGGGCGCCTGGCGCCCGTCATGATCCAGGGACCTGCGATCTTACAGCTTTTTATGTCAGATTCAGCGCCATCGACACCATGTTTTCATCCTTGCCCTCGAAGGCAAAATCGCAGCGGCGGAAGATGCGGATCATGGCGTAGTTTTCCTGGAGCGTCTCGGCGCGGATGGTTTTGTACCCTTCCTTCCGGGCCAGTTCAATGCACTGCTCAGACAGGGCGATCCCCAGCGATTTGTGTTGCCAGGGATCGGAAACAATGACGGCGTATTCCACTTCCCCTTCGCGGCGCTTGTTTTTGATGAGCCTGGCGATGCCGAGGAATTTGTGCGAATCGCCCGTTTTCATTTCCGCGACGACGGCGATTTCCTCCTCCGGATTGACGTTGCAGAAGCGCTGCGCCCGCTCCGGCGTGGCGGAGAAAGGCGACAGGAAACGGAGCCACAGGGATTTTTCGGAGCAGCCGTTCACGAAATCCGTCCACAGGCCGATATCCTTGGGATTGATGAGCCGCAGGCGCACGGGATTTTCACCGACCGAGAAGTTGTCCTTTGTAATGTGCCGGGCGATCGAATCGGCGATCGCGTTCTGGCGCCGCACGCCGTAGGCGTACATCTGTCCCAGCACCTCCGCCGCCATTTCAGCCGTGGAGTAGACGGGAATGCCGGCCTGTTCCATCTTGACCACGTCGCCGATCATGAATTCCTTGCAGGCCACCACCGCGAGCACCGGCTTGTCCTTGTAGTCGATCGACTTCATCACGTCCACGAAGGAGCCCAGGATTTCGCCCTGGATGACGACGATGAAGTTCTGCACGTCGTTGGATTCCACGCCGATTTCAATCAGGTTTTTCACCTGCTCGGGCGTCATCGAAAAGGAGCAGTCGATGGGATTGCCGACGTTGGCGTAGTCGGGCAGCGCGTTTTTGAGCCGCTGCTGGAAGTACGGCTCCAGTGAGGCAAGGCGCATGCCGGAGAGGTACAGCATGTCTGTGGCGGCCACGCCGAGCGAGCCGGTGTAGGTAATGACCAGCGTGCCGTTGCCTTTCGGAACGGGCTGTTTGGAGAAGGCGCGCGCGAGCGCGAACAGATGCTCATTGTCCCGCGCCCGGATGACGCCGCACTGCTTGAAGGCGGCGCTGTTGACCTCGTCGTTGCCGGCGAGCGACGCGGTGTGCGAGGAGACGGCCTTCTTGCCCGCTTCCGTCCGGCCGGATTTAAGAACGATGACGGGTTTGCGGACGGCCGCCCGCGAGGCGACGTCGACGAAGCGCTTGCCGCTGCGGATGTCCTCCATGTACATGACGATGGTGGAGATGTGGTCGTCGTCGCTCAGGTATTCGAGAATGTCGGTTTCATTGATGTCCATCTTGTTGCCGATGGTCGCGACAATGCCGAAGTCCAGCACGTTGCTTAAGCCCGTGAGGATGCCCGCGGCGTAGACGCCCGCCTGGGCCACCATGCCGACATTGCCTTTTTTGAGCCCTTCCAGAAGGCCGATGGACTGCACCATGTTGTGGTGGGTGTTGATGACGCCGGAACAGTTGGGGCCGAGCACGCGCAGGCCGTTTTCGCGGATGATCTTTTCAATGCGCGCCTGCGCCGCCTTTCCTTCCGCGCCGCTTTCGGCAAATCCCGCCGCCTCGACGACGACGAAGCGCACGCCCTTCGCGGCGCAGTCGGCGATGGCCGTTTCGGCGGCTTTGGCCGGAACGATGACGATGGCCAGGTCCACCGGTCCTTCCACGTCCCGGATCGACTTGTAGGCGCGCACGCCCATGACGGAGTCCTTGCCGGGATTGATCGGGTAAAGCTTGCCGGGGAAGTCGTGGTTGACCAGGTTCCAGAAGACGTTGTAGCCCAGTTTGCCCTTCACGTCGGAGGCGCCGATCACGGCGATGCTGGCCGGATAAAAGAAATCGCGCAGGCTTTCCGCACCGGTCGGGCTCACTTTTTCGGGCAGGGCCGGTTCGCTCACGAACATCCGGGCGTCCACGGTGACGTAGCCGTCGCGGTACAAAAACAGCGGATTGAGGTCCAGTTCCTGGATTTCCGGATTTTCCACTACCAGCCGCGATATTTTCAGCAGAAGTTTTTTCAGCGACTCCAGATCGACGGCCTGCCCCCGGTATCCCTTGAGAATGTCGGAGCCGCGGATGTCGTTGATCATTTCCGCCGCGTCCTTTTCGGTGATCGGAAGAATGCGGAAGGAAACGTCGCGCAGCACCTCGACGAACACGCCGCCCAGGCCGAACATGATCAGCGGGCCGAAGCTGGGGTCGCGCGTCACGCCGATGATGGCTTCGATGCCGGGCGCGGCCATGCGCTGCACCGCCACGCCTTCGATGTGCTGGTACTTGAAGGTTTCGAGAATGTCGCGGTACGCGCGGCGCGCGTCTTCGGCGGAGGAAACATTGAGTTTGACGCCGCCCGCGTCCGTCTTGTGGACGACGTCCGGCGAGACGATTTTCATAACGACGGGGAAACCGATCTTTTCGCAGATGGCAAGCGCCTCGTCCTCGGAACGGGCCACCAGGTAGCCGGTGGTCGCCACGCCGATCCCTTCGAGGATTTCCTTGCTTTCATGCTCCATCAGATAGCTGCGGTTGTCCCGGACCGCCTGATGGATCATTTCCGCGAGTTCATCTTTCAAAAGTTTTTCGCCTGCCGTGAAGCGTTCCTGCTTTGCCGCCGATAATGCCTGTTCCATGTCCTTTTCCCTCCCAGTGGACGATATTTTTTTTCTGCATCCGATCAACAACACCTGAACATGATGGGAGACTAACACGGTCGGCGTAAAGAAAATATCGGCGGGGGGATGAATTCTCTGTCGGAAGGATGCGGGGCGGTATGACGGTTTTTGTCCGACACGTTGTCGGACGGCCGGCTAATTGATGAGTTTGGTGTGGACGGCGTAAAGCGTCAATTCCGCGTTCTTTTTCATTCCCATCT
Source organism: Deltaproteobacteria bacterium (assembly GCA_012729055.1). GTDB lineage: Bacteria > Desulfobacterota > Syntrophia > Syntrophales > Smithellaceae > UBA8904. The sequence goes on along the minus strand of JAAYDW010000082.1, from coordinate 3,911 downwards.
TGGAAAGCACGCGGGTGCGGTAGGTGCTGATGGTTTTGACGCTCAGGCACAGTTCGTCGGCGATGTCCGACACGGATTTTCCCGAAGCCAGCATGATCATCACCTGGTGTTCGCGGTTGGACAGCCGTTCATGGGGCAGCTTTTCCGTGTCGATTTCCAGTTCGTCGGCCAGTTTTTCCGCGAGCGACGCGGTCACGTACTTTCCGCCGCCGGCCACCTTGCGGATGGCGCCGATCAGTTCCTGCGGGGCGCTGGCCTTGGTGAGATATCCGGACGCGCCGGCGCGCAGAGCGCGCACCGCGTATTGCTCTTCGGGGTGCATGCTGAGAATCAGCACGGCCAGCTTCGGCCGCTGGGCCTTGATGTCCTCGAGCACCTCGAGGCCGCTGCGTCCGGGCATGGCGATGTCGAGCAGGACGACGTCATATTCGTACTTGAGCACCTTGTCGAGCGTTTCCGCGCCGTTTTGCGCCTCGTCCTTGACCAGCATGTCCTTCACGTCCGCCAGAATCTGAATGACCCCCTGCCGCACAACGGCGTGGTCATCGGCAACCAGGATGCGTATCATCTGCTCTATCTCCTTTGCGTCAGTGGAATGATCACCCGCACCGCCGTTCCCGACGGCTTGACGTTGCGGACGTGGACCGTGCCGCCCCAGAGGTGGGCGCGCTCGCGCATGCCGATCATGCCGAAGGAGCGCGGATCGTCCACCTGCCACTGCATGATTCCCACGCCGTTGTCCGTCACCTCCAGGCTGAGTTCCTTTTCGTTTTCGGAAAGGACGACCTTGCACAGCGTGGCCTTGGCATGTCGGGCGATGTTGGTGAGGGTTTCCTGAAAAATGCGGAAAAGGGCGGTGGCGAGATCCCGCTCGATGAGTTCGCCCGTGCACGCGATCTGGGCCTGGCAGCGGATGCCGGAGCGCTTCTGAAAGTCCGCGGCCTGCCACTCGATGGCCGACGGAAGTCCCAGATCGTCAAGCAGGCTGGGGCGCAGTTCGGTGGTGATGCTGTGGACGCTTTCGACGGTGGCGTCCACAAGGTCCGCCATGCCGCCGATTTTTTCGCGGATGCTTTTATTGCCGGCCGGCAGACGGCTGGCGAGCCATGACAGGTCCATCTGCAGCGCGGTGAGCGACTGGCCCAGTTCGTCGTGAATCTTGCGGGCGACGCGCGTGCTTTCCTCTTCGCGGACGAACTGCAGGTGGGCGGAGAGGTTGCGCAGTTCCTGGCGCGAACGCTCCAGCTCCTCCTGCGCTTTCTTTTCCGCCGTGATGTCTTCGTACGTGACCACGATGCGCCGCTCGCGGAGCTTTTCCCCGATGCGCGAGGCCTTCATCCGGCAGATGATTTCGCGTCCGTCCTTGCGCAGGCAGGGGAATTCCGTTTCGTAGGTCCGCTGATGTTCCAGCGTGGAATAAAACAGCGCGCCGATCTTGTCCGCCTCCTCTTCGTTGCGATAAATCATCTTGATGCTCTTGCCGGTCATTTCCTCGCGGTGCCAGCCGAAGATGAGCTTGACCGCGTGGTTGGCGAAATTGATGCGGCGCTCGTGCAGGCCGACGACGGCCTGCGGAATCGCGTCGAGGATGGAGGATTCCAGCGCTTCGAGTTCTTCAAGGCGGCGCCCCGCTTCCTTGCGCTCGGTGACGTCCATGGAGTTGCCCAGGATGGCCCGTCTGCCCTTGTAAGTGATGGACATGACGGTTTCCATGATCCACTTGATCCGTCCGTCCTTGGTGGCGATGCGGAATTCGTAGGGGGAAAACCGCTGTTCCTTGAGCATCATGACCGCATTTTTCGCCGTTTTCCGGCGGTCTTCCGGCACGATAATCGCCGTGGGAATCATCTGCAGCAACTCGTTTTCAGTGTAGCCGCCGTATTCCCGGAAGTGGGAATTGATGAACTGGAAGCGGCCGTCCTGCATGATGTAGAAGCCGACCTGCGAACTGTGCGCCAGAATCTTGTAGAGGTCTTCTTCCGATGTGCCTTTAATCCGCCGGGCGTCGTTTTCCGACTGTTCGGCCTGAAGGGATTTCACCAGGCCGATCAATTCTTTTTTTGTCTTTTTCTCCAAGATCATTTAGGGCGCTCCGCTGCGGCTGTTCTGGCCGCTCCGCGCGGTCATCTAAACACAAATGTCGGGAAAAATAAATACCCGGTGTTTTTTTCCGGCGGGAAGCAGCGGCCGGCGGCAGTAAGGACGGGATGCAAAAAAGCCGGGCGGGAGAGGGGCTTTCCCGCCCGGCTTCGAATTATTTGGTCTGCTTGATCACGCTCATCGCCGCGCCGATGAGCGAAGAGAGGTCGCCGAAGTTGGCCGGGAGAATCAGCGTGTTGCCCTGTTTGGCCAGGTGGCCGAATTGTTCGACGAGTTTTTCGGCCACGCGCAGCTGCACCGCCTCGAGGCCGCCCTGGGCCTGCACGGCCGAGGCCACCGCCTTGAGCCCGTCGGCCGTTGCGGAGGCTACGGCGCGGATGGCTTCCGCCTCGCCGCTGGCTTCGTTGATCTGCTTCTGGCGCGCCGCTTCCGATTCCAGCACGACTTTCTGCTTCTGGCCTTCGGCCACGTTGATGGCGGACTGTTTCTGGCCTTCGGACTGGAGAATGATGGCGCGCTTTTCCCGTTCGGCCTGCATCTGTTTTTCCATGGCCATCAGAACATTTTCGGGAGGACGGATGTTTTTCACTTCGTAGCGCAGAATCTTCACGCCCCAGGTCCGCGCGGCGTCGTTGATGGCCGAAACGATGGCGGAGTTGATGGCGGTCCGCTCCTCGAAGGTTTTGTCCAGGTCGATCTTGCCGACTTCGCTGCGCATCGTGGTCTGTGCGAGTTGGAGGACGGCAAAATCATATCTATTGATACCGTAGGAGGCCATCTGCGGATCGAAAACTTGGATGAAGACAACGCCGTCCACGCCGACCTGGACGTTGTCACGAGTTATACATTGTTGCTCGGGGATATCAATGGCCTGTTCTTTTAAGGTATGCCTGTAAGCCACGCGGTCCACAAACGGAACGATATAGCTGATGCCCGCCTGCAGCACCCGGTTGAATTTGCCCAAGCGTTCGATGACGTAGGCGCTCTGCTGCGGAATAATGCAGACGCCCTTGATGATGAACACAACGGCCAGGATTGCCAGAACAATCAACACAATCTCCATGATGTATCCTCCTTTGTGAGAGTTATTCGACCGGTTTGACTTTGACGCGGATGCCTTCGATGGTTTCAATGATGACTGCCGCGCCTTCGGGAATCGACCCGGGCGCGTCGGAAAACGCAATCCACTCCGAACCGCGGTAGGCGATGGTGCCCTCGCCGCCGGCGGGAATCGTTTTCACAACAGTTACTTTCTGTCCCGCATAGTCCGGCGGTGCGTCCGCGTGGCCCGCAAACAGTTTTCTGGCTGTCCTGCGTAAAACGAACAGCAGAAACAAAGAAGACAACGTGAACACCAGCAACTGGCTGCTCAAAGACGCGGTGAGACCGAGCCATGTTAAAAGAGCGACAATCAGCGCGCCAAGTCCAAAAAAGCAAAGAATGAAATTTAATGTCGTTAGCTCTGTAATGAGCAGCAGAAGTCCGACAACTGTCCAGATCAAGTAGGGAGAAAAAAACCAATCCATCATGACGGCAAGCCTTTCTGCGGGCCGGAAAAGCGCTGCCCGCCGGGAAATATGCGCTGAGGCGTCTGCATTCGTTGATTTTGTGGCGGCAGTATAGGGAGAAAGACGCAAGCCGTCAATAAAATATTGCGGCGGTGTAAGGAGCAAATGATTTGTCGGGTGTTGTAGCAGATAAACTGTCCGGTTGATAAGTTACCTCATGGAGGTGACGGATGAGACGGACGGAGATGTTACAGGAGATCCGGAAGATGCGATTTGAAGAGATGTATGTGGATTGGCAGAAAG
>JAAYDW010000081.1 GCA_012729055.1 Deltaproteobacteria bacterium | reverse complement strand
CCGGTAGACGCCGCGACCGTCATCCTGCTCCGGCCCGGCGCGGGCGCGGCTGCGCCCGGCATCGAGGTCCTCCTGGTGCGGCGCAACCGCAAGAGCAGTTTTGTGCCCGGATATTACGTGTTTCCGGGCGGCGTGATCGATCCGGAGGATTGGGAACCGCGCGCCGAGCGCTTCGTGCGCGGACTCGACCGGCAGAAGGCCGCGGGAATGCTGCCGGATATGTCGCATTCCGAAAAGGCGCTGGGCGCCTGGATGGCCGGCATCCGCGAAACCTTCGAGGAAGTCGGCCTGCTGATCGCCCGCCGCGCCGACGGGTCTCCCGTGACGATCCGAACCAAGGAGGAATGCCGGCGGTTCGGCGAGTACCGGCGGGCGCTCATCGACGGCGCGATGACGTTTGCCCGGGTGCTGGAGGAGGAAAATCTTTTTCTTCCGGCCGACGCCCTGCATTATTTTTCGCACTGGGTAACCCCCGAGTTTCTGCCCCAACGCTACGATGTGCGCTTCTTCGTGACGCCGATGCCGGAAAATCAGACAGCCGTCTGTGACGGTGTGGAGCTCACGCACCACGTGTGGCTTTCGCCGTCGGCCGCGCTGACCGACTACGAAGCGGGAGCAATCGGCATGGTTTTGCCGCAGATCGTCACGCTGCGGGAGCTGGCCCGTTTTCAAACCGTGCAAGACGTTATCCGGACCGCCGATGCGCGCCCGGTTCCCGCCACGCTGACGAAGATCGTCCAGATCGACGGCCAGGCGGTTGAGGTAATGCCGGATGGAACGGTTTTTACGCATCGCCCGCCCGTTTACCCTTGAAAAAACGCCGCCCGCGCATTCCGTCACCGCAGACGGATGTCATTCTCAGAAAACAAGAAGGCGCTCATGCAGGATTTCACGGAAGGCCGTATCGTCAGACAGATCGTTCATTTCAGCACGCCCATTCTGTTCGGGAACCTGCTGATGTCGGCCTACGGAATCATCAACATGATCTGGGTCGGGAGGCTCCTGGGCCACAAAGCCGTGGCCGCCGTGTCCGCCTCGCTGCCGATCATCATGCTGATGCCCGCGTTTCTGATCGGCCTGGGGATGGCCACGAACGTGCTCATCGCGCAGGCTTTCGGCCGCCGGGATACGGCCCTGCTGAAGAAAATCCTGGCCAATTCCTTTTTCACCTCCGTCCTCTTCTGCCTGGTGATTTCCGCGGTGGCCCTGCTCCTGCGTCATCGATTCCTGGACTGGGTCAACGCCCCGCCTGAGATCCGGGAGATGGCCCTGTCGTATCTGACCATCATCATGGCCGCGCTGATTTTTCAGTTTTTCGTCAACTGGATGGCGGGCGTTCTGCGCGGGATGGGGGATGCCGTCACCGTCCTCAAACTCTTTGCCATGCTCACGGCCTTCAACATCGTTCTGGTGCCGCTGTGCATTCGCGGCGTCGGTCCGCTGCCGCCCGGCGGCGTGGCGGGAGCGGCGTGGGGATCATCGCTGGCCGCCGTGGCGACCGGCGCCGTCGGCTATGCCTATCTATTGCGCTTCAATCCGTATATCAATCTGCGGAGCTGGGATTACAAGGCGGACTGGGGCATCATCCGCCAAGTATTCGCGATCGGCGTGCCCGCGTCGCTGCAGATGATGGTGGTTTCGGTTGCAGGCGTGTTCATTCTGACGCTCGTCAACCGCTACGGAACAAACGTCACCGCGGCTTTCGGCATCGGCATGCAAATCGACATGCTGGCCAGTATTCCGTTCATATCCATCGGCATGGCGGCCACCACTATCGCCGGGCAGAACCTGGGCGCGCAGAAATTTGACCGCGTCTACGCCACGCTTCGCGCGTCGGTCTTTTTCGGTCTGGCCATCGCGCTCATTTGTACGCTGGCTCTTTTCCTTTTTCCCAAACCCATCGGCGCCGTCTTTCTCAAGGAGTCCGCCGACAGCGCCGCCGTCCTTGAGGTGGTGAAGAATTACTACCGGTGGATGGCCTTCATTTTTCCGTGCTTTGCCGTGATTTTCGCCATCCAGGGCGTGCTGCGCAGCGCCGGCGATACGCTGGCCCTGCTGGTTCTTTCTTTTATTGCGATGTTCGTTATCCGCATTCCTCTGGCGTACGCGCTCGCCGGTCCCGCGGGCTTTGCCGAGGACGGCATCTGGATGGCGATGGTGTCGAGCAGCGCTCTCGCCGTGGGGCTTAACTGGCTCTACTACAGGAAAGGGCCCTGGCGGAAAAGAAAGGTGTTCGGGGGACAGTCGCCGCCCGCAAAATCCGCGGCGGAATGAGGGCGCCGGACGCCTCCGGCGCTTACCCGCTAAAAGGTCGTGTGGCCGGCAGTGGGCTGCCAGCCGCCGGCGCAGGCGCCGCAGAGGACCGAGCACAGGCCGCCGGGAAGGGTGAAGAGGTTGTTGGCGCCGGATTTGGTTTGCGACCCGCTCGTGCACTGGAAACTGCCCGTAGGGGGCCTGCTGCACAGCCATTGCTGTTCCGTTTTCATGCAGGAGACCGTCGCCGACATGCCGGATATCACCACGCGGCACATGTCCGCGCCGGCCTCGCACTGGTATTCGGCCGCGCCGGCCGCGCCGATTCCGGCGGTCAGCATCAACGACATGGCCCAGATGACGGCCAGTCCCGTCCAAAGGTTGTCGATCTTTTGTTTCATGATGATTCTCCTCTCGGCGTAAGAAAACGATTTTCGAAAAATACCCGCATTTCCCAGGCTGCCGGCACATTATGTTCTTTGCCTGCAACCGGCGGTAAAACAGGCGTCACGGCTTACCGCTTTTTCCGGAAGATCAGCCTGAGCGGCACCTTGTCAAAGCCGAATTCCTCGCGGATCGAATTTCTGAGGTAGCGTTCGTAGGAAAAGTGAACGCCCTTGGCCTGGGGAACAAACAAGACGAAGGTCGGCGGCTTGATGCCGGTTTGCGTCGCGTAGGCGATCCCCATCGACCGGTTTTGAGAGCGCGGCATCGGGTTTTTCCGTTGGGCGCGCTCCATGAGATCATTGAGGGGGGAGGTGCCCACCCGCTTCGTGTACTGTTCATAAACCTCGTCGATGAGGCCGAAGATTTTCGGCGCGCGCTGGCCGGTGACGGCGGAAATGAACAGGATGGGGGCGAAGTCCAGAAACTTGAGCTTGTCCTTGATGTCCGCGACGTATTTGCCGACGGTGGCATTGTCCTTCTTGATCTTGTCCCATTTGTTGACGACAAGAATGCAGGCCTTGCCGTTCTCGTAGGCCAGCCCCGCAATTTTGGCGTCCTGCTCGGTGACGCCTTCCTCCGCGTCGATCAGCACCAGCGCAATGTTGCAGCGGTTGATCGATTTGAGCGCCTGGACGACGCTGTATTTTTCAAGCGTCAGGCTGATCTTGTTTTTCCGGCGGATGCCCGCCGTGTCGATGAGCAGATAAGTCCGGCCGTGGGCCCGGATGGTCGTGTCCACCGCGTCGCGCGTTGTGCCGGGCGTCGGATTGGCGATGCTGCGCTCTTTTCCGGAAATGAGGTTGATGAGCGAGGATTTGCCGACATTGGGCTTGCCGACAATCGCCACCGCAATGGGTTCGTGCTCGTCCTGCCCCGGTTCGGCGGTCGGGGGGAAATCCTGCGTCACCACGGCCAGCAGTTCATCGACGCCCAGGCCGTGCTGGGCGGAAAGAGGATACAGGGCGTCGATCCCCAGACGATAGTATTCGGAAAGCAGGTCCTCGTGGCGCGCGCCGTCCACCTTGTTGGCGGCGTAAAAGACCTTCTTGCCGCGGCCGCGCAACTGCCGGGCGATCTCCACGTCCGAGGGCGTGAGGCCGTCGCGGCCGTCCATCAGAAAGATGATGACGTCCGCCTCTTCGATCGCCAGATTCGTCTGCTCGCGCATCTGCACCAGAATGCGCTCCTCGGTCGCCGGCTCAAATCCGCCCGTGTCGATCAGGGTGAAAGCCCGGTCGTGCCAGAGGCAGTCCATGTAATTGCGGTCGCGCGTGGCGCCCGGTTCGTCGATGACGATGGCCTTCTGTTTCCCGGCGATGCGGTTGAAAAGCGTTGACTTGCCCACGTTGGGCCGGCCGACGATGGCGATGAGCGGTTTGGCCTGCATAAAAGTCCTTACTTCACGATGCCGAACTCGCGCAGCATTTGATCGGAGGCGGTCCAGTCTTTTTTCACGCGGACGAACAGTTCCAGAAAAACCTTCGCCCCGAACAGATTTTCCATGGCCCCTCTGGCCCGCGTTCCGATTTTTTTCAGCATGGCGCCCTTCTTCCCGATCATGATCGCCTTTTGCGATTCCTTTTCCACGGTGATGGTGGCGCTGATGCGGATCAGATTCTTTGCTTCGTCTTCCCGAAACGCGTCAATGGTCACCGCCGAGGCGTAGGGAATTTCCTGCTCGGTGAGAGCCAGAATCTGTTCGCGGATGAACTCGCTCGCGATAAACCGCTCCGTGGCATCGGTGGCGATGTCGTCGGGAAACAGCTGCGGCCCCTCCGGCAGCGCGTCCTTGAGGCAGCCCAGAAGCTCGTCAAGGCCGTCGCCTTTGAGCGCAGAGATGGGGAAGATGCCGGCGAAGTCGAAAAGTCCGCTTGCCTGGTCCAGGAGCGGCAAAAGCGACGTCTTTTCCACCCGGTCGATTTTGTTCACGGCCAAAAAGACCGGCGTCCGGATTTCCGTGAGCGTTTCGATCAGGTAGCGGTCCTGGGGGCCGATGGCGGCGCCGGCCTGGATCATCGCGACGATCAGGTCCGCGTCCCCGAGGGTGTCGCGGGCGGCCTGGACCAGCGCCCGGTTCAGCGGCGTTCTGGCCCGGTGCATGCCCGGCGTGTCCAGGAAAATCAACTGCGCGTCGGGATAGTTTTTGATGCCCGTGATGCGGTTGCGCGTCGTTTGCGGTTTTGCGGCGACAATGGAAATTTTGTCGCCGATCACCGCGTTGAAGAACGTGGATTTGCCCACATTCGGGCGGCCGACGATGGCGATGAAGCCTGACTTAAACACACATATTCTCCTGTTGCTTATTGCATTCCCGGAATATCCAGCGAAAAGGAATCGCCGGTGTCGCAACACAGCGAAAGATGCCCCGGTTTGGCATCGTCTGTCGTATCTATAACGATTCGGGCGCCGGGGTAAAGCTTTTTTATCGTTTCGATGTTGGCGTTGGCCGGTCCGCGGAAATGAGACTGGTCGCGTCCGGCAACGCGGAAACACAAGCGCCCGGCGCAGCGCGGGATTCGGGAGAGAAGCGCCAGGCTCTGCGACAGAAAAATAGAGGCGTAAACCAGGCTGCCGAAGGACGGGTGCAGCGGTCCCGCCAGCACCGCGCCGTCCTTGGCCATCTCCGGCGTCGTCTGCAGGCCGAAGCGGATAATCCGCACGCCCGCCGGAACGAGGATGTCCCAGGCCGTCCGGCACCACAAGACGGCCTGCGCAAGATCGAGCGGCGCATAGCGGCCGCAGCGGTAGTCGTCCGCGAGCGGCGTGTCGCAAAACACCAGGACGGGATGAATGCGCGCGGTGTCCGGCCGGAGCTTCGCCGTCTGCGCCAGGGTTTCGGCGAAACTTTCTTTCGTGTCGCCGGGCAGGCCGGCCATCAGATGCACGCCGGTTTCAAAACCGCAGGCCTTAAGGAGCCGGATGGCCCGGACGGAGGCGTCGGCGTCGTGCCCCCGCCGCGCCCGGCGCAAAACAGCGTCACTGAAGGATTGCACGCCGAGTTCTACCGTCTGTACGCCCCGGGCCCGGAGAAATTCCAGGCGCTCCGCGTCGATGTCGTCCGGCCGGGTGGAAATCCGGACGGAGGCCGCCCGACCGCTTTCCAAAAAGGCGCCGGCCCAGCCGAGCAGCCTTTCCTGATCCGCCCGCGCCAGTCCGGTGAAGTTGCCGCCGTAAAAAGCGATTTCCACGCGCCTGCGCCTGTCTTTGTTCCAGCGCAGATAGGCTTCCACCTGGGCGTCGAAAACATCCCGCCGGAGGTCCGCCGTAAAGTCTCCCGCCGCGATTTTCTCGTTGCAGAAGACGCACTTTCCCGGGCATCCGCCGTTCATGATGAAAAAGGGAATAATCAGGGGTTTTCCCGGGCGGTCTTCAGGATTTCTTTTCACGGTGCAGACTCTCCCAGGCTTTTTGCGCCGCCTGTTTTTGCGCGTCTTTTTTGCTTTTGCCCCGGCCGGATTCCTTCAGACCGGAAGCGGCGATGACTTCCACTTCAAAGGTTTTGTCGTGGTCGGGGCCGCTTTCGGACAACAGCGTGTAGACGGGAGCGGCTTTGTACCGCTTCTGACACAGTTCCTGCAGGGCCGTTTTGTAGTCGAAGGAATGTGCGGTGAGGGTTTCATCGCCGAGCAGGGGCGCCATCAATTTTTTCAGGACGGTTTTTGTCCGGCTGAAACCCGCATCAAGATAAATCGCGGCGATAACCGCTTCGAACGCGTTGGCCAGGAGCGAATCCTTGGTCCGGCCGCCGGAATGTTCTTCGCCCCGGCCCAAAAGAAGGCGCTGGCCGAGCCCCAGCCCGGCCGCCAGATCCGCAAGCGGCTTTTCATTTACCAGGAGCGAACGGATTTTGGAGAGCGTTCCTTCGTCGAAGTCGGCGTGTTTTTTCATCAGCAGGTCGCTCACGCACAGGCCCAGGACCGCGTCGCCCAGAAATTCCAGCCGTTCATTATCCTGGATCTCTTCCTGCGGATTTTCGTTCACGTAGGAGCGGTGCGTGAGCGCGGTCGAAAGCAGTTCCGGCCTGCGGAAAACATACCCCAGCCTTTCCTGAAGAGCGCCCAACGCCTGGATTCTGTCATTATCCATCGATCAGCCTGCCTGTCAGTCTGTTCTCCCTGTACTCCTCGATTTTAACGCTACGAATGCTGTTTACTAAAGAGCCGGGCGCTTTGTCCAGCACAACCGGCAAATAATTGTGCGAAAAGCCCCTGGCCAGGCCCGTCTTTTTGTCGCGGGCCTGCTCCACCAGCACCGGCAGCGTCCGGCCCAGAAATCGGCGGGCGAAGCCTTCTCTTTTCTCCATGCCCAGGCGGCGCAGGATGGCCGCTCTTTCTTTTTTGACCGCCGGCAAAACCTTGGGCTCGATTGCCAGCGCGGCGGTTCCCGGTCTTTCCGAGTAGGGAAAGACGTGCAGGTACGCCAGCGGCAGATCCCGGAGCAGTTCCAGCGTGCGGGTGAAGGCTTCTTCGCTTTCGCCGGGGAAGCCGACCATCACGTCGACGCCGACGGCAACATCAGGCGCCGTCTGAACCACTTTTGCAACCAGCGCGCGGTAAAAGGCCGAATCGTAGCGGCGCTTCATCTGCCTCAAAACGCCGTCGTCGCCGCTTTGCAGGGGGATGTGGAGATGGGCGCACAGATTGTCGTGGCGGATCAACAGATCCAGGAGCGCATCGGTAATTTCGTTGGGTTCGATGGAGCTGAGCCGAAAGCGAACCTGCGGATGTTCCGGCAAAACGGCCGCCAGCGCCCGGACCAGTTCGACAGGCGGTTCCAGATCCTGGCCGTATAGCCCCAGGTGGATGCCGGTGAGGACGATTTCCCGGTAGCCCCGGGCTGCAAGCTCGCGCGCGCCGGAAAGAAATCCGTCCAGGGAAAGGCTGCGGCTCTTGCCTCGGGCGAAAGGGACGATGCAGTAACTGCAAAACGCGTCGCAGCCGTCCTGAATTTTAAAAAACGCGCGGGTGCGGTTTGCCGGTCCCGCGACCGGCGCCGCGAAAAATTGCCGCACGCTGAAAATGTCGCCGACCTGTTTTTGCCCTTCTGTCCCGACGGGTGCGCAAAGCAGCTCGGGAATTCTATGCTTCGCATCGTTGCCTACGATATAAGAGACATGGTCAAGGGCGGCCAGAGCCCGGGCCTGCGTCTGGGCGTAGCAGCCGGTCACGAGAATGCGGGCGCGGGGATTGGCGCGGTGCGCCCGGCGGATGAGCTGGCGCGCCTGGAAATCCGCGAAAGCGGTCACGGTACAGGTATTGATGATGTAGGCGTCGGCGGGTCCGGAAAAAGGCGCCAGGATAAAACCGGCCGCCGCGAGATCGCACGCCAGCGCCGCCGAATCGCATTGATTGACCTTGCAACCCAGGGTCGCCAGGCCGACGGTGGAAATGACATTTTCCTTCATGGACGATTGTTCTTTCCTTTATCGTGTTTTAGCTTATCTAGGGGGCCTGCGTCCCTTTGTCAAGGCAAACTAAACATGGATTTTATCTGAAAAATACGATAAACAGGCTCAAAAAAATCGGGGGTCACTGCTATGGAATCCGTCGTTTCTTTTTTTTCGGCGCACCCGGCGGCCGCAACCCTGCTGGCGGTTTTCGTCGTCGTCATGATTCTGTATTTCATCCTGAAAAAATTCATCAAGCTGGCTGTCGTGCTGCTTTTTTTCATCCTTCTGGCCGGCGGCATATATCTCTTCAAAGACCCGACCACCACGCCGGAAAAGATCGCCAGATCCGTCGAGACTCTGCAAACCGGCGGAAAGCAAATCGGAGAAAAGTTAAGCGGCCTGTGGCGCGACACCCGTGAACTGGCCGGCAAGGCGAAGGAAGTGCCGGCCGATCTGAACGACATGCTGGATACGGCCAGGAAAGACGTCGGAAAATGATTCTTTCCTAAGTAATGAAAAGATCATTGGTCGAGAAGTTCGGATCCGTGGTCAGATTGACGCCCATCCTTCTCAGGCCCGCCTCGTCGCCGGGCGTGGGAATATGGGTCATGTGAACTTCGCAGTTCTGCAGCTCCTTTAATTTTTCCAGGGCCAGCTCCGCCGCCGGGTTGGTCGTGGCGCTGATCGAAAGCGCGATGAGCGCTTCTTCCAGGTCGAGACTCACGTTTTTTTCGTCGAGGATTTCCGTCTTCAACTTGCCGATGGAACCGGTGATGGTGGGCGGCAGCAGCTTGATTTTATCGGGAACGCCCGCCAGGTGCTTGATCGCGTGGATCACCACACTGGAGGCCGCATGCATCAGCGGCGAGTTGCTGCCGGTGATGATCGAACCGTCTCTCAGTTCAATGGCCGCTCCGCAAAAGATTCCCTCGTTGCCGCGGTTGCGCAGCCTTGCATCCTCGGCCGCCTGGCGCGCGGGGGGAACCGTGCGCCGGTCTTCCGGCTTGAGGTTGAAATCGCTCAGAAACAACTCCACGCGCTGCACCGTCCCGCGGTCGGCAAATCCCATGGCGTACTCGCAGCGGTAACGGAAGTAGCGGCGGATCATCTCCTGGCGCGCCGCTTCTTTCGCGACCTCGTCGTTGGTGATGGCGAATCCGGCGCGGTTGACGCCCATGTCGGTGGGGGATTTGTAAAACGACATTTCGCCGGTGATTTTTTCCAGAATGCGCTTCAGGACCGGAAACACTTCGACGTCGCGGTTATAGTTGACGCAGGCCTCGCCGTAAGCCTCCAGATGAAACGGATCGATCTGGTTGAAGTCGCGGATGTCGGCGGTGGCGGCCTCATAGGCGACGTTGACCGGATGCTTGAGCGGGAGATTCCAGATCGGAAAGGTTTCAAACTTGGCGTAGCCCGATTTGATGCCCCGCCTGTAATCGTGGTACAGCTGGGACAGGCAGGTGGCCAGTTTGCCGCTTCCCGGCCCCGGTCCCGTGACGATCACCAGCGGCTTGTCCGTGGGAATGTAGTCGTTGACGCCGTAGCCTTCGTCGCTGACGATGAGATCCACGTTGGTCGGATAGCCCTTGGTGAAGCGGTGCGTGAAAACCCGGATGCCCCTTCGTTCGAGCTTGTTTTTGAAAAGGACGGCCGCCGGCTGATTGTCGAAGCGGGTGATGACGACGCCCATTACCGAAATATTCCAGCCGCGCAGGTCGTCGATGAGCTTCATCGCGTCCGTGTCGTACGTGATGCCGAAGTCGGCGCGGATCTTCTTGCGCTCGATATCGCCCGCGTAAATGCACAGCAGGATGTTCGCCCGGTCCTTCAGCTCCTTGATCAACCGCATCTTGACGTTGGGATCGTATCCGGGAAGCACGCGGGCGGCGTGATAGTCGTAGAGAAGCTTGCCGCCGAATTCCAGGTAAAGCTTGTTGTTGAATCGTGCCACGCGCTTGAGAATCGCTTCCGTCTGCTGCGTGATGTATTTTTCATTGTCGAATCCGTTGTGGGTAAAGCTCATAGGTCCGTGTGACGCCTCCTTGACCGCATGCGATGAATTTGAACCGGAACGAAAATGTCTGTCTGTAAAACAAAACGGTGCTTTCGAACAAAACGGTTTTGTTCTCATATATCAATTGCACGATTTTATCCAAAAAAATTTCGGCCGGGGTCTGCGATGGGCGAATGAACGCCCGGCGCGGGAAAGACGGGGAAACTCTGGAGAATCCGGATTACATCAGATTGATTTCCATGGCGCGGACGGGGCAGGCGGAAACGCAAAGCTCGCAGCCGTTGCATTTTTCGGGATCGAACAGGACTTTCTGCGTCTGCTTTTCGAAGGACAGGGCGCCCGTCGGGCAGAAGCCGGTGCAGGCGCCGCAGTGAACGCACCGGTCGACGTTTTGATTGACGCTCTTGGACAGCGCTTCGACACGGAGGCCCATTTCCTTGAGAAATCGGATGCCGCGGTCGAAGTCTTCCTTCTGCCCGGACAATTCCAGAACGATGACACCTTCCCGGCGGGGAAATATTCTGGCTTTGAGAATATTGAAAACCAGGTTGTGCTTTTGCGCTAAGAGATAAATGACCGGTTGCTGAACGACTTCCGGCGTGTAGCGAATGACAATTTTTTTCGAGTACATGGTCTGAAAAATACAAAACCCTTCAAATTTGCGGCATGTTAAGAGATGCGGCGGCGAATGTCAAGGTAAAGTTCCGCAAAAGGTGAAAACAAAAATAGCTAAAATAACAGGGGAATGCCGGGAAAGGGACCGTGCGCCCCGCCGAGCGGCCATTTTTAGCCCGCCGGGATCCTTGCCGTTATTCCTTCTTCTCCTTCTTCCCTTCCCCCTGCCTGCCCGGGGAAGCGGCGGAAAAAAGATCAAACAGAGATTGAAAAGACGCCAGGCCGCCCAGGGGCGGGGAGTTTGTCCTGGAGGCATTTTCGCCGTACTCGAGCCATTTTTTAAACTGATCGTCCGCCATGTTGCGCAAAAGCAGATAGTTGCGGATGGTCTGTTCGAGGTACTTTTCGAAAAAATCCGTAAGCACGTTTTCCCCGTACCGAATGATCAGATAAAGCAGGGGCGGGGGCAAAAGATATTTCTTTTTGCGAGCTTCCTCCAGAACGATCTGGGTCAGAATCGCGGAAGTGACATCCTCGCCGGTTTTGGCGTCGCGCACCTCGATCGGCCGGCCCCGACGGATGGTTTCCGTGACGTAATCCAGCGTAACGTAAACACTTTTTTCCGTGTCGTAAAGTCTGCGGTTGGTGTATTTCTTCAATAACAGGGTGTTTTCAGCCATACGTGTCTTCCTCACCGTCCTTCTACGCAAGAACGGAAATTATTGCAACATAAAATGAGCGGCTGTCGTTTAGAACACGATAAATATTAATTTAAGTACATAAATTAACAATGATTTAAAAATATTCTGCACGATAAAATCTGACTGCATCTATGTTGCACTGCAAAAAAATGATTGACAAGGAGGAATTACTGCTTATAATGAAACTCAAGAAGAAAGAATAAGAGGAATTTACAGGGGGAGAGCATGGATTTTTCAACGATGATTCAGAATATGCTGGACTTTCAGAAAAAGGCGTTTGACGGCAATTTCAATGCCCTGCAGGAGCAGACCGGTAAAATCATGGATGCGTTTTGCAGGCAGTCGGCCTTTTTACCGGAAGAGGGCAGGGAGGCATTTGCCGGCTGGATCGAAATGTACAAAAAGGGAATGAATGAATTCCGGCAGACGATGGAGGGGCGTTTAAAGATTTTTGAACATTACTGTCTTACCGTTGCCGGTCAGATGGAGCCTTCGCCGGCTCAAGACGGCCGACAGGCGAAAGCCGGGGCGTCCGGCGATGATGTTCAGAAAAAAAAGCCGGCGTCGGTCAGGAAGAGAAAGACGCCCGCAAAGACGCGGCAAAAGAAAACAACACTTAAATAAAAAAAGAGGAGGACAATATGGAACCCAAACAGATCGCCAAACAGATGGTGGATTTCAATAAGACGGCCTTTGACAATTCCTTTGAAGCCATGGCCGCCATTCAGGATCAGACGGAGAAGATGGTCGCATCCATGATGACGCAGACCGCCTTTTTCCCGGAAGAGGGCAAAAAGCTGATCAACGACTGGATCAAAACCTACAAGAAAGGCCGCGAGGAATTCAAGGCGGCGGCCGACGAAAATTTCAAAAAAGTAGAAACGTTTTTCTCACAGAAGTAAACCGCAAGCCGGGATCGGGCCGCTTCTTCTTCAAAGAAGCGGCCTTTTTTGCGCGTTAACGCGCGCGCCTCAGGCTTTGCGCGCTTTGGGAGGACTGACCAGCCCTTCGCCTTGGAGCACGACGCCGCCGTCCTGGTTTTGGCAGGTGGTTTTCAGGCGGACGCGGTTTTTTTCCGCGTTGCATTCGAGAACTTCGACGCGACCGGTGATGGTGTCGCCGATGCGCACCGGCGCCAGGAAACTGAGCGTCTGCTGAAGGTAGATGGTCCCCGGGCCGGGCAGCTGATTGGCGATGATCGCCGAAATGAAACCGGCGGTGAGCATGCCGTGTGCAATGCGCGTTTTAAAGAACGTGTTTTTGGCGTAAGCTTCGTTGACGTGCGCCGGATTGAAATCGCCGGTGATGCCCGCGTACAAATAGATGTCCGTTTCCGAAACGGTCTTGGAAAATTCCGCCGTCTGGCCGACCTGCAGTTCGGAAATGGTTTTTCCTGTGATCATGTCTTTTCCTTTCTCGTGACGGCGCCTGCGGTTAGAACCAGCATTTGTGACTCCAGATGTTTTCCTTTAAATCCTTGATATCGTCCTGCACCGTCATGTACAGGCAGGCGTTGGTGATGGCCAGGCCGCCCTGGTAAGCCAGCGCGGTGACCAGCAGGATTTCATCCTCCGTGAATTTTCTTTTTCGCCCGCTGTAGATGATCAAGACGCCGATGACCTCCTCCTTGGAGGTCACGGGCACATAGAGCATGGAGGCGATGCCTTCCTTCTTTTTTTCCTCTTTGTACTGAATGCCCTCATCCGTAAGCACGTCGGCAATGGCGATGGTTTTTCCCTTCAGCGCCTGGGCGATGTTTTTGTCCGCCAGAATCTGTCCCTTGTTCAGGTATTTTTCGCTGAGGCCGAAGCTCGCCACGGTTTTCAGCGTGCGCTTGTTTTCGTCGAGCAGACGGACCGACGCCGCCTTGAGATCCAGCGACTGCACAAGATCCTGTGTGAGCGCCTGCAGAATGGTTTTGACGTCGAGGCTCTCGGAGATGCTGGCGGCCAGTTTCAGAAAAATCCGGGATTGGTTGCGCAGTCTTTGGATCAGATGAGCGTTGGCGATGGCGGATCCCCCCTGTTCGGCGAGGATGGACAGAAAATCGATTTCCTCTCTGGAAAACTCTCGGATGTCCTTCGTATACAGGCTCAGGATGCCGAGCATTTT
>JAAYDW010000080.1 GCA_012729055.1 Deltaproteobacteria bacterium | reverse complement strand
TCCTCTTCAGGCTGACCAGAATCAGTCCGCCCACAATCAGGCAGCCCAACTGGAAATACGGGAAATTGGCCGCTCCCGCCGCCGCATATTCGGCGAATCCAAAGGTTGCCGTTAAAAGAACAACTGCCGCCGCCGCTACGATCGTTCCTACTGTCTTTTTCATGATCTGTTACCTCCTTTGGGAGTCGTTTGTTTTCTTGCCTTTATTCTAATGAAAAGTCCGTGCCAGAATTGTCCCAGCAGGACAAATACATCTGATCGCATTGAATTATCAGAAGATTTTCCGATTCGTCTGCCGACAGTTCCCCCCGGCCGCGCTCGTTGTTTACACCTTCTTCAATGAAATGCTCAAAGCGCCTTGAACGAAACATGGAAAACCGCGCTGAACAGCGTTTACGCAATTTCCATTGACAAGCCTTCGCCAACAGGCTTAAATGCTTTGCAAAATGAGATCGTTTCGCTTTGACAATCGACCGTTCCACAAATAAAGACGCGGCCATGACAACAGCAACGCCACATGAAGGCTCAGAATCTTATACGATTTCTTTCCGGATGCAGGAGCCGAACCTGCTTGTCGGCCTCACGGGCGTCTTCAACCTGAAAAACCTGACGGCCTTCACCGGCGGGATCCGCCGGGAAATCGCCGGCGGGACATTCCAAAGCATCACCATCGACTTTTCCGGCGTGACCTACCTGGACAGCGCCTCAGCGCTCGCTTTCGTACAAATCGAACAGGACTGCGCCCTCCGGGGCATCAGCTGCCATCTGACCAATTTAAACGACGAAGCCAAGGGCATCTTCAGCGTCATCCATGCCGAAGCCCTCACCCGCGCGCCCTTCAAGGAGGAAAACGCTTACGAAGGATTCGTCCGTCGGGTCGGACAGGCCTCCGTGTCTCTCGCCCGCGACTTTGTCAGTTTCGTCACGTTTATCGGCGACCTCCTGGTCGCTCTTTTTTACACGCTGCGACATCCGGGAACCCTGCGGGGCAAAGACGTTCTGTTTTATGTCCAGCGCGCCGGCGTGGACGGCCTGCCCATCGTCGGCCTGATCGGCCTTCTGATGGGGCTCATCATGGCCTTCATGTCCTTTTTGCAGTTTCGCCAGTTCGGCGCCAACATTTACGTTCCGGCGCTGGTCAGCTTTGCGATGATCAAGGAACTGGGCCCGCTCATGACGGCCATTCTGGTCGCCGGTCGTTCCGGCTCGGCGTTTGCCGCGGAAATCGGCACCATGGTCGTCAATGAGGAAGTCGACGCGCTTACCACCATGGGCTTCGATCCGATCCGCTTTCTGGCCGTGCCCAAGGTGCTCGCCACGATCATCGTCGTGCCGATCCTGACGGTTTACGCGGACCTCTTCGGCGTTCTCGGCGGCATGATCATCGGCGTCACGAGCCTGGACCTGACGGTCAAAACCTACATCACCCAGTCGATCCGGACGATCCAGGTCTTCGACGTCGTCACGAGCCTGATCAAGGCCGCCGTCTTTGCCGCGCTTATCGCCGCCATCGGCTGCCAGCGCGGCTTCCAGGTGCGCGCCGGCGCCCAGGATGTCGGCAAATTCACCACCTCCGCCGTGGTTGCCGCGATTTTCCTGATTGTCGTCGCCGACTCGATCTTCGCCATTATGCTGTATTACGTCAAAAGACTCTGAAAGAGGTCCGAACGTGGAGCCGCAACCCATCATCACGGTTAAAAATCTTTCCGCCCGCTTTGGAGACAACGTCGTCTTTGAAAACGTCAGCTTTGAGGTCTACAAAGGCGAGGTGCTGGTCATCGTGGGCGGCAGCGGCTGTGGAAAATCGACGCTGCTTCGGATCATGATCGGACTTTTGAAGCCTTTCGCGGGGCAGGTGCTCTACCAGGGAATGGACGTCACGGCGGCCGAAGAGTCTGAGCTAAACAACTACCGTCAAAACATCGGCGTCCTCTTCCAGTCCGGCGCTCTTTTCAGCTCGATGACCCTCGGCGAAAATATCGCGCTGCCGCTTGCGGAATACACGGACCTGGAGGAAGACGCGATCCGCCGGATCATCAAAATGAAACTGGGCATGGTCAATCTGGCGGGCTATGAAAATCACTATCCGGCGGAGCTCTCCGGCGGCATGAAAAAAAGAGCCGGCATCGCCCGCGCCATGGCGCTGGACCCCCGCGTGCTTTTCCTCGACGAGCTGTCCGCCGGCCTCGACCCGATCACGGCGGTGGAGCTCGACGACCTGATCGTCAAAACCAACGAAGCGCTCGGCACCACCATGGTCATCGTCACTCACGAACTGGAATCTATTTACAAAATCGCGCATAGAGTGTTAATGTTGGACAAGACGGCGAAAGGAATGATCGCCGAAGGCACGCCGCTTGAGCTCAAAAAGCAGGCGACGGACCCGCGGGTGCAGAGTTTCTTTTTGCGCCAGCTGCCTCCCGCAACGGAAAAACAGGAGTTTTATGACAACTAGAAGCTCAAAATTTCTGATCGGTCTTTTTGTCATCGCCGGCGTGGTCATTCTGGCCGCGGTCATCATCTGGGTCGGCGCGGCCAGGTTTTTCGCCAAGGGCTCGCTTTACGCCGTGTATTTCGACGAATCCGTTCAGGGCCTGCAGCTCGATTCGGCCATCAAATACCGCGGCGTGGAAATCGGCAAGGTCCAGAAAATCGATGTGGCGCCGGATTACCGCCTCATCGAAGTCATCATGAAAATCGACCTGGAAGGCGACCTGCAACACCACACCATCGCCGCGCTGAAAACCGCCGGCATCACCGGCATCGTTTTCATCGAACTCGACCGGATCCGCGAAGGAGAGCTGGCCGGCTCGCCCAAAATCACCTTTAAGTCCGACTATCCGGTTATTCCGTCCCGGCGGTCGGAAATCAGCCGTTTTCTGGCGGATACCGGCGCGATCATGCAGAACATCAAGGACATCGACTTCAAGGGCATTTCCACGAACCTGAAAAATACCACGCAAGCCATCGAGAAGTTCGTGGAAGGCAAGCGCATCAACAACATTATCGAGCATCTGGAATCCACCGCCGCCCATCTCGATGAAATCATCGCGCGCATCAACAAAACCGTTTCCGAAGGGAAAATGAATCAAACGATCGGGGAGGCGCTGGGCGTCTTGTCGGATACCCGCCGGATGATCGACCAGGCCCGGAGAGATATCGACGCCCTGAACTTAAAAGAGAAATCCGAACGGACGGACGCCATCCTGGCCGACATCGACCGGAAAACGAAAATCATCACCGTCGAATTGCAGGACACGTCGGAAAATCTGCGGCTGACCGCGGAAAACCTGCAAAAACTTTCCGAGAGCCTAAACCGGAATCCCTCCGACCTGATTTTTCCCAGACCGGCGCCGCCGCGAAAATCGCTGGAGTAACGAAAGGAAGGATATCATGGACGCTTTTTACCGATCGCTGCGAAACTGCCTGCTGAACCGGCGCATCGTTTTTCTGCCGGCGCTGCTTTTCTGCCTGATTCTGACAATCGGCTGTGTCTCCACCGGCAAGCCGTCCTACAGCATCGAAAAATATCTTCTCAGTTACCCGCCGCCGCCCGTGAGCGGAATGGACCGGCTTTCGGCATCCGTCAAATTCAGCCGGTTTTCCATTGCCGCCGCCTACAATTCCACCGCCATGGCCTTCCGGGGCGACGCCTATAAAATCGACGAATTCAACTACTCACGCTGGGCGGTCAACCCGGCCGACATGATCGGCGACCGGCTGCTTTCCGACATGCGGGAAAGCGGTCTCTTCCGCGCGGTTTTTTCCCGCTACGACGCGGAAGACGGCCGGTATATCCTTACAGGCGGCGTTGACGAGCTTTACCTGCGCATGGACAAGAACGGCAAAACGGCGGTTCTCGGCATCACCGTCGCCTTGTCCAATCCGCGCGAAAAGGAAACCGGCCGACGACTGTTGTATCAAAAGAAATACGTGCGGGAAGAACCGCTGCAAGACGCCTCTCCCCGGGGCTACTGTGAAGCCGCCAGCGCGGCACTGCGGGAGCTTTCCCGCGCGATTATCGGCGACGTTTACGCGGCCGTCCGGGACGCCGCGCCTTTACAATGAGGAATGTCCATGAAGGAAATTGCGATTCAAAGCCGGTCGCGGTGTGAAATGATCGACATCACGGCAGCCGTGCAAAAAGCGGCCGGCGAGGAAAATATCCTCTCCGGCATCGGCGTGGTTTACACGCTCCACACCACCGCCGCCGTAACCATCAACGAAAACGCCGATCCGGACGTCCGCCGGGACATCCTGGCGGCGCTCGAGAGAGCCGTTCCGCTCGTCGCCGATTACCGGCATGCGGAGGGAAATTCCGCCGCGCACGTCAAGTCCTCGCTTGTCGGCGTATCCGAAATGGTAATTGTCGAAAACGGCCGCCTCGTTTTGGGAACCTGGCAGTCCCTCTTCTTTTGCGAATTCGACGGTCCGCGGTCCCGGAAAGTTCTCGTCAAATTCATCACCTGAAC
>JAAYDW010000079.1 GCA_012729055.1 Deltaproteobacteria bacterium | reverse complement strand
GTGGGATTGATCGAATCCGGCTATTCAATAGGACTTGCCGTCTCCCGGCCGGTCCTCCGGCCAACCCTGTACCACTTTGCTGATTCATATACGGCTCCCGCGAAGGAAATGAAAGTCAGGGCCAGGAGTGCAAAGTAGTAAAACATAAATCCGGCGGCCAGCGCGGCCAGCTTGAGCGCGACAAAAAACGCAATGGCTGTCTTTGGATAGGGATAGACCAGTCGGTGGCTGAGCCACAGGCATGCGGGAATGACAAGAACCGTCATCAATATAACCCTGACCGCCGGCGGAAGGGGAACGTCGAAAAACATGTACTGCAGGATGAGAACGGCGGGATAATGGAGAATATAGACGTTGATGGAATGCTTGGAGCAAAAACTCGTGACTGCATTGGGCTGATTGGCGAACCGTTTGGCAAAAGACAGGAAAGCCATCAAAAGAAAGACGCAGACCAGGGGCATAAGCAGCCAGGAAGATAAAAATGCTTTCTGCAAGGAAAGCGTGGGTGGCGGCGCCGGTACGAGGTTTTCGAACCGCATGTTGTGTGCCGCGGCCAGAAACAGGCCCTCCAGCTCCGGCAGGATGTTGAAGAAGAACAACAAAACATACAGGGCAAGAAAAACAAGCGCTAAAGTTCCCCACATCGTCCAGCTGCCGATATCATTCCGGGAAAGCCACTTTCTTTTATGAATATACAAGCCGAACAAAAACAGCGCCAAAAGCGTCCAGATTTTATGGACCGGAAACTGCAAAACCTTGCCGATAATCAGCCATTCGCCGATATAAATATGATGGATGACGTAAATGATCTGCACGGCCGTGTGCACCAGGCCCAAAAGCAGGGCAAAGACGACGGTGACGGTTATGATTTTCCGCTTGCTGTCCGCTTGCTGCGGCGGAGAGGCTTGGCGACGGAAAGGCGCGCTTCCGGCAACGACCGCCAGCGTGAGAAAAAATAGCAGGCTCAAAAACCAGACATGCTGCATATTGAACGTCACCGTGTGCAGTTTGCCTTCGGATCCGGAAAGATAGACGGCGGGCATGGCGAGAAAGAAGCGCCAGAAGTTGAGGAACGTCTCCGCAAAGGGTGGAACGGGGCCGTCCAGCCGGCGCAGGAGGATCTGATAAAAGATATCTCCCGCGCAAAAGAGATAAACGATGGCCGGAACACACAGGCGCAAAAACCGCTTTTTCAGGTATTCCAGAGGCGTATAGCTTTTCAGGGAGGGAAAGATGAACAGCGCCGCGATAAACAGCAGGCCGGGCATCAGATAAACGTCCATTGCGACCAGAAGCGCTTCATTTACTCTGGAGGATCCCGGCTGATCGACAACGGCCCACCAGAAAAGCAGCGGATAGGCGAACATCTGCAGGATATGCAGCACCACCACATTGTACACGAGAAAATTCCGGATATTGTCCAGATACACCAGGCGGTTTGAGGCGACTTCCATTTCACTCCTCCATCTTGTCCCGTTGTAAACGCAATGCTGTTTTTCAGTGTCGGATGACTTTCCATACTGGACGCGATTGCGGTTGTCAACAACTTTGCAGCGGCACTTTGCAGCGGCCGGAAACGAAGAGAGGTCAAATCCGGTAAACTCCGCCGCAGGATTTCCGGTATCCCGACGGCTGCGGCAGGCGGCGTCCCGGAGGCGGTTGTATAACCGGCTTCACGGGGCGACGACGGGTTGCTATTTTCGCGGCTCTGTGCTATGAGCTTTTCCAGTTGTTAATCAGTCAATCAATCTTTTTTGGGCTCCATCTGTTTTACATCGTCGTTAATTATAGCGGCACATTAAAACATTCAAATATCGGAAAGGAGAACGCTTTTGTAAAACGGTCCCCGCAGATCATATTTCGGCAAACCGGCTTTCTTGAAGGTCGGTCCGGCCGCAAACCGCAGCCTCAAGTTTAGGGCAGTGCGGCTTAAAAAAATCAGGTTGATCAGGAGTATTCAAAATGAACGAACGCGTTTCTTTAAATTTTCCGGCGGTCAAGGAATTCATCAAAGACAATTATCGCCATTTCAACGCAGCCGTGGTGGTCGATGCCGCGCAGGCCTATGTGGAGCATCTTCAGCGGGGCGGCAAGATGATGGTTGCCATGGGCGGCGCCATGAGCACTGCCGAACTCGGCATCACCCTTGCCCGGATGATCCGGGCGGATAAAGTTCATGCGATATCCTGCACGGGAGCCAATCTGGAGGAAGACGTGTTTAATCTGGTCGCCCATCAGCATTATCGCCGTGTTCCGCACTACCGCGATCTCACGCCCGCCGATGAAGCGGATTTGCTCAAAAGAAAATTGAACCGCGTCACCGATACCTGCATTCCCGAAGAAGAAGCCATGAGAAAGGTCGAAAAAAAACTGCTGGCGTTCTGGAAGCGGGCGGAGGAGGAAAATCAAAGATATTTCCCCTATGAATTTATTTTTCAGCTCCTTTCCAGCGGCGTTCTGAAAGGCGACTATGAAATCGACGAGAAGGATTCCTGGATGCTTGCCGCCTGTGAAAAAAATATCCCGATTTTTGTTCCCGGCTGGGAAGATTCGACGCTGGGCAATGTTTTTGTTTCGAGCGTCCGGAAGGGACACATCAACAACGCGGGGGTTGTCAAATCGGGTCTGGAAACGATGAATGCCCTGATCGACTGGTATCTCGACGCCTCCCGGGATCAGGGCGTCGGTTTCTTTCAAATCGCCGGCGGCATATCCGGAGACTTTGCCATCAGCGTTGTGCCGTTGATCCGCCAGGATATGCAGATGAATTGCCGGTTGTGGTCGTACTTTTGCCAGATCTCCGACAGCACGACCTCATACGGGTCATACAGCGGCGCCGTTCCCAACGAGAAAATCACCTGGGAGAAGTTGTCGGTCGATACGCCCCGTTTTGTCATCGAGAGCGACGCCACGATTGTTGTGCCGCTGATTTTCGCCTACGTTCTGGCGGAGTGAGGGCTTTTGCATCGTTAATCGGCAAGACGCATTTGTCTGTGCCGAAAAGTTGATCGGCAAAATCACCTTTCTTGGGAGGCGGGAAAGGATCGCGGAAGCCGGCTGTTCTTGTAAAGGTTGACGGGATTCAAAAGCGGCGGCATGACGCTGGGGGCCGCTTCCGGAACAGAAAGCTGGCGAAGCGAAAAGCGCTGGGCGCGGATACAGGATGCCGGCGGCTGCGTGAGGAAGAAATAAGCCGCATTCACAAACAGATCCCGCG
This sequence comes from Deltaproteobacteria bacterium, assembly GCA_012729055.1. GTDB lineage: Bacteria > Desulfobacterota > Syntrophia > Syntrophales > Smithellaceae > UBA8904. The sequence goes on along the minus strand of JAAYDW010000079.1, from coordinate 5,284 downwards.
GGAAGATGCCGGAAATTTTCGTATAGCCTGCCGCGCGCAGTCCGTCCCGAATGATCGTAGAGCAGCTCCGTGTGAACAGATTGAAGTCGGCATAAGCGTCCGGACGTTTCGGATCGGGCGGCGCGGCGTGGATGCGGTCCAGTTCCCGGTGGTAGTAGCGCGCGAGCGCTTCCGTGTCCGGGCCGGCAATGCGCAGAACGTGGATAGTGCGCATGAAAAGCCGGCCGAACTTGTCATAGTAGGGCTTTTGCGGATCGTCCGTGTTGTCGCGGAAGGTCTGCGGATGCGGCGCAAATTCGCCCAGCGCGGGCCGGTAGAAGTATTCTTCCGGACGCATCGCTTCATTTTCGTTGATTTTGTGCGAGAAGTTGAAAATCTCGCCGCTGACGTTAATCGCCATGTGCCCGAGGAACGACGCGGGATATTTGACGAGCCGTTCGTTGAAGTAAAGCTCGCAGCGGGGTTCGGGCGGCGCGGGGACGTCCGGCCACATGATGATCATCGGCCGGCCCGTTTCATAATCTATCTGAGGCAGCCTGCGGGCGCACACCCGCCGGTCGGCAAAGTGCGCAAGATAACCGCTCCAGAGGCGTTCGCCTTCCAGACAGCTGTGACCGTTTTCTCCCTCCAGGAAGGAACCGTCCGGGCCGTTCCTCAGAATTCCCCTGCAGATCGTCGCGTCCATCAAGGCCATTTATACTGAAGGCTGTTTTGAATTGCAAAGGATTCCGGGGCAGTTTCTTTTGCTGCGGCCCGTCTGCCGGTTCTAGCGGTCGAAGAAAAACCGGTAATCCCGGAAACACCTGCCGTCCGTGTGCATCATGCAGCCGGTGATCTTGGGCGTGACGTCATAGCGGATGCCCAGCGTGTCGAGCCAGGTGTCGATCCGCAGCATGATGCCGCATTCGTAGCGATCGGCGACGCCCAGGGCCTTTACGCCTTCATAGGCGAAGCATTCCTCCCATTCGGCGCGCATGAGGTTGCGGGCCGGCGAAGTGTACCGGTATTTCATGAATTTTGCGGTGGCAAGTTCCATGGCCGCGTCGAAAAAGCGCCGGAATTCGTCAAACGACTGCGTCGGATCTCCGCCCACCGCTTTCCGGATGCGTCGAATTTCGACAGCCGACATGTCGTGGATGGCCGCCTTGTTGATCCGGTTGGCGCATTCGATGCCGCACTCCCTGAGGCAGTTGGCAAACCACATGGCGTCGTGCGTCATCCAGTTTTTGCATAAAATCTCTTTTAACGCGTCCTTCGGAAGAGAAGCTGCCTGCGTCATGGTCCGACCTCCTTTCCCAAACGAAAAGCCCGGGGGCCGGTCAGCCCCAGAGACCGTTTGTCATTTCCCCCATCTCCACGGGTTCAAAGGCATCGAAGGCGATGTCCCGGACGGTTGAGAAATGACCCCATAAAAGAGCATATCCTTTCAATCCCTCAAGCCCGGCGATCTTTTTGCGCCACAGCGCGATTTCTTCAGGCGTTGCCTCGCGGGGACGGCCCGCCGTACCCGAAAGCCGGACGGCCGGCGGCGCCGGAAATTTCCCGGCCGCAAGCGCTGTGCCCCAGAAGACTTTGTCGGCATTGACGGCCAGAATCGAAACCCGGGGATTGGCGCTCAGATGGCGCGGCAGCCGCACGGGATGTTCCTCGAAGTAAAAACCGGTCCGGTCGTCGCGCAGGATCAACGCGCCGATGGGCGTCACGTGGGGCGCGCCGTCTTCGCCCACGCTGGCCACCGCGAAATGCAGGCCGCTTTTAAACGCTTCGTCAAAGATGTTCCGGATGGTTGTCCAGTGTCCGCCGATCTCCATAGTGTACCTCCGTCTTTTTGTGTGGGTTCTTCCGCCGCGGCGGAGCATCCGCCGGGCTTTTTATATTAGAATATACATTCTATTATGAAAGCCGTCAAGGGAATTGTTGTCCGTAAAAAACCGGGGGCCGCCTGTGCCGGAAAGAGAGGCTTTCCCCCGCGCCGGTTGCCGCGGGCGTTCTTAACGGGATTTGGCTTTGGGCATGACGGCGTTGTAGGTTTCCCGGAGCAGATCGGCGACGGCTGCGGGCGGCACCCGGTTGTCGCTGAGATAGCGGCGGATGATGCCGAGGGGAGCGTCGTAAAGGGCAAAAATCGCCCGGTCGGTATTTTCCGGCGTGACCTTTCCGAATGCCCGTTTGATGAACGCGGTGACGGCGTCGTGCAGGTCCTTCTTCAGACGCCGGGCGCGTTTCTGCAGCTCCGGCGGCCACCGGCCGGTTGTCAGATCCTGCATCCGGTACAGAAGCAGAATGCGCGCCTCGGCGGGATGCTGCCGGACCCATTGCAGGCAGGCCAGCGTCGCGGCAAGCCCGTCTTCCTCCAGCTTCTTGATGAAGTCGTCCTGAAAGGATTCGATGATGCCCAGCCACACTTCCGCCAGCAGGGCGTCGCGCGAGGGAAACCGGTGATAAACCGACCCCACCGGCGCGTGGATTTGCCCGGCCAGCGCCGCAATGGTGAGCGCGCCGGGGCCGCCTTCGGCGATGATCCTGATGGCCGCGTCGAGAAAATCGGAGTTTTGAAAATGCGCTTTGCGTCCCATGCCGTCAGTATTGGAGCAATCGCTCTAATATGTCAAGCGTCTTGCCGCCGCCGTCTAGATCAGACGCCCGCCGTCGCAGATCAGGCAGGCGCCCGTCGTGAACGACGACGCGTCGGAGGCCAGATACAAAACCGCGCCGGCCATTTCCTCGGGCCGGGCGGACCGCCCCAGCGGAATGTTTTTGACCGCTTCCCGGTAACCGGCTTCGTCGTCAAAAAGCGCGCCGGCGAACTTTGTTTCGGTCAGCCCCGGCAAAAGCGCGTTTACCCGGATGTTCTTCGGCGCGAGCTCCCTGGCGTAGGCCTTTGTCATCATGATGACGCCCGCCTTGGTGATGGAGTAAATGCCCCGGTCCGTTCCCGGGCTGATGCCGTTGATCGAGGCGACATTGATGATGGAGCCGCCGCCGGATGTTTCCAGAAGCGGCGCGGCTTTCTGGATCAGAAAGAAGGGGCCCTTGAGATTGACCTCGTGCGTCTTTTCCCACATGCTTTCGCCGGCTGACAGCAAGGGGCCGTAATGCGGGTTGGTGGCCGCGTTGTTGACGAGAATGTTGAGCTTGCCGAAGTGATCGCCGATATCGCGGATCAGCGCTTCGATCTGGCCGATATCGCCCATGTGGCAGGCGATGGAATCGGCCCGGCCGCCCGCTTCGACGATTTTCTGCTCCACGATTTTGAGCGCCTCGATTTTCCGGCTGGCCAGAATGCAGTGGGCTCCGGACCGGGCCAGCGTTCCGGCAATGGCCTCGCCGATGCCCCGGCTGGCCCCGGTAATCAATGCGACTTTGCCTTCCAACGAAAAACTGATCATGGCCTCTCCCTTTTTTTGTTTTTGCTCTTTGCGGGCGGACGTTGCGGACGCCGGGCCAACTGCCAGGTCCGGCCGATACACCCGAGCGCCAGGACAAGGCAAAGCCAGCCCAGCCAGTCGCCCGTGAGGGCGTAAAACGTGCGGCCTTTCATCAGGGGGACCGCCCCGACGAGGATTTCGCGCGTCCACTGTCCGGTGCGCAGATTAAGCCTTCCCGCCGGATCGACGATAGCGGAAATGCCGGTCGTCGTGGAACGCACCAGCGCCCGCCGGTGTTCGATGGAGCGGAAGCTGGCCAGCGCCAGATGCTCCATGGGCTCCACCGTGTCTCCGTACCAGGAGTCGTCGGTAAGGTTGAACATGACATCGGGAATGCGCCGCTCTTTTCCACCCTTCATCAGGAGGCGGACCTGCCCGGGGAAGATGTCCTCGTAGCAGATGTTGACCGAAATCGCGTGGGACTTGAACAGGAGCGGTTCGACATTTTCACCGGCCCAGAGCCTGCCGGTGTAAGGCGACCAGGAATACAAAACCGGAAAGGTGTCGCCGAAGGGAATGTATTCGCCCAGGGGCACCAGCACCATCTTGTCGTACGTGCCCAGGATGGCTCCCCGCTCGTCGGCCAGCACCGCGCTGTTGTAAAAGCGCGTTTCGCCCGCGACGTCGAGCTGCAGAATTCCTCCGAACAGCACCGGGACGCCCAGATCGCCCAGGAGCTCGGGCGGCAGCTGCCCCGTGCGGGACTGGAGCGCGGCCGCCTGAATGTTTTCGGGCCAGACAATCAAATCCGGGTTGCGGCTGAAAGCGATCTCGCGGGACATGGCCTGATGCTCGCGCACCACCTGGTTCCGGTAGAGGTGCTTTTCTCCCATGCCGCGGTTGGCCTGCACCAGGCCGACCGTCAGCCTTTCGGCCTCAGCCGCCTGGCGGTCGATGCCGGCCATGCGGAAGGCTCCGTACGCCAGCACAATCGCGAAGACAGCGACGAAGACCGCGGCGGGCTTCCAGGCAAAAGGCTGCCGGTTCAACCGCCGTTCGATGATTGCGTAGACGAAGGCGTTGGCGTAGACCACCAGGAAGGTGACGCCGAGAATGCCGGTGACGTCGGCAATCTGCGTGAGCGCCGTCAATGGATACTGGCCGGCGCCCAGGTAGTTGGGAAAAACCTCCGGCCAGAATTTCTCGAGCGCGGTCCAGATGACGGGAGCGACCCAGAGGACGCTCCAGCCGGTTTGCCGCGTGACAAGTCTTGTCAGCCCCGCCCAAACGGCAAAGACAACGCCGTTGGCCGCCGCGAGAAGCACAAGTCCGGCGAGCGCGGGCGGCCAGGAGAGCCCCGCGAAGTGCTCGAACATGTAAATGATCCAGTAGAAGCCGCCGCCGTGTCCGACGATGCCCGCGACCCAGCCGAGAAAAAAGGCGCGCGCCGGACTCTGGTGGCGGATAGCCCACAGCACCGGAACCAGGCAGATCCACCCCAGGTAAAACTGGTCGAAGCCGGCGTAGCCCAGAAACGCCAGAACGCCGCCTGCCGCGGCCGCCAGCCAGGGGAGAAAATTGTTCAAACAGATGCGGTTTGTCATGCCGGCCCTTCACGAAATGATGTCATCGTCTGCGGCAGAATACACATTCCGCAGGACATTGCAACCGGAAAGGAATGCGCCCGAGACGCAGCGCCAAGGGCGGGGTTTCGTAAACCAACCCGGCGGCCGTCCAAATCCCCGCCTATTGCCTCATTAATAAATGTTACCGAGTGAAGAGCGAGGATGTCCAAATCCCCTTTGACACGGATCGTCATTTTGCCTATACTGCCGCAAGAAAAAAGTATTTCCGCCGCTGGCTGCGGCGAGGCTTGTACTACGGCGCCATCCCGCGCGGCCGATGGATCTGCCCTG
>JAAYDW010000078.1 GCA_012729055.1 Deltaproteobacteria bacterium | reverse complement strand
GCCGACCGTACGGCCCGTTTCATCGGTAAACGAGGCGGCAAGGGATCCTCCGGCACAAGCGAGCGCTGCCAGCAGAGCCGCCGCGGCGATCGGAAAAAATTTTTTGCCGGCTGTCTTAAAATTCAAAGGACAGTCCTCCCTTAAACGTTCTTCCCGGCATGGGATAGTAGAAATTGGGCATGCCGTACTGGGCGTAGTCGAGGCCGAAGGAGCAGTACTGTGTATCCGTCAGGTTCTCCACGGCGGCAAAGACGGTCATCCGCAGCCTTCCGAACGTCGGCTTGTAAAACAGGTAAACATTGAGCAGCGTGTACGCCTCCAGTTTTTCCGTGTTGTTGTCGTTGTCGCCGGACAGGTAGGCGTCGCCCGTATGGCGCACTTCGGTCCGGAGTGTGACGGCGTGCGGCAGAAAAATTTCCACGCCGGCATGCATGAGGCGGTTGGGCGCCATCGGGATTTCTTTTTTGTTGAACTGGCCGGCTTCAAACGTGGCCTTGGCGTAGGTGAAATTGCCGTACACCCGGAGTGTCTTTTCCCACAGGTACGATACGGAAATTTCCGCTCCGTCGTGGCGGGTTTTGCCGACGTTGCGGTTTTCGCCCAAATACAGAATCGGATCGTAGATGAAATACTGAATTTCATCCTCCATGTCGAGGCGGTACAGCGTCACGGCCAGCTTGAGATTTTTCAGCGGAAAGTATTCGGAGCCGATTTCAAAGCTTTTTCCCTTTTCCTTGTCCAGTCCCACGAGAAAGGGCGACGGAGCGCCGTAACCGTTGAAAGAGGCGATTTCATCCAGAAAGGGAATCCGGTAAACCGTCGCGTAGCGGGCGTACGCTTTTGATTTCTGACCCCACAGCCAGGTGATGCCCGCTTCGTAGGCCTGGGCGCGGTAGGTTTTGCGGTTGTCGAAATCGTTGGTCGGCGCGGCGAAATCCGTGTTGGAGCCGGAAACCGCCGTTTCCTCGAAACGGTAGCCGGCGCTCACCACCAGGTTTTTAAAAGGACTGAATTCGTCGCGGATGTACGCGCCCGCGCTTTCCCGCATAAGCTTCGCCCGGCTCAGCCTAAGCGTTCTTTCCCGGTCGTTGAAGAAAATCTTCTGATAGGGCTCCTGGTAGTAATCGATTCCCGCCGTGACTTTGTTGCGGAAACTGCGGATGTTTCTTTCCAGAACATACTTGGGCGCGATGCCGTACGTTTCGGCGGACGTGTCCGAATAGACATAGGAGTAAGGGGACCAGGACGAGGCCCAGGACGGCATATTGGTTTCCAGGTCTTTGCGGCCGTAGAGAAAATGGATGTCCATCTGTCCCAGGCGGCCCCAGAAGGATTTCACGCCCAGGTTCACGTTGGTGTACCGGTCGCGGCCGTCGTTGTCGTCGTTGGCGTTCATAAAATATGCGGGCATGGCGGGCTGGTACTGCCGCCGGTCCTGCCGCATCTGATCCTTGGTCAGAGCGCCCGGCATCTGGTAGTCGGCCCGGTTGAACGAGACGCCCAAAGAGACGTTCAGCAAATCGTGCGCCGCGTAACCGACGTCGAAGCCGCCGCCCTGGGCCGCGTACCTGGAGCGGTCGCGGTATCCTGAGCTGAAGTTGTTTTCTCCGACCAGGGCGTAGGTCCATGCCCCCGCCGCGCCCGTGACGCCGATCCGTTCGTTGTGCAGGCCGTAGCTGCCCGCCAGCACGGAGGCGTTGGCCACCGGCTTGCCTTTTCCCTTTTTGGAAATGATGTTGATGACGCCGCCGATCGCAGCGTCTCCGTACAGCACGCTGCCGGGCCCGCGGATAACCTCGATACGCTCGATCATATTGACCGGCGTCTGGAGCCAGTTGATCGACGCCATGTCGGTGCGGTTGAGGCGCCGGCCGTCCAGCATGACGAGCGTTTTGCCGAACGGATTGTCGCCGCCGGTGCCGCGCATATCGATATAGGCCTGCGACGAATTGCCGCTGAAGGTGTGAAACTGGATGCCCTCCAGCCGGTCGAGAACCTCGACGACCGTCGTCGCGCCGGTTTTTTCAATGTCCGAAGCGGTGATGACGGTGGCGTTCGCGGGCGTCTTGCGGATCTCCTGGGCGTCGCGCGTCGCCGTGACGACGACTTCTTCCAGTGTAACGGGTTCTTCGTCTTTCACGGATGAGGCCTGGGCTGGTGCAACGGAAAAAAAAGACAACAACAGAAGAAAAAGCAGGAACGGTTTCATGGTGTTTTTCCTTTCCCCCCTCGGGATTAAAGAAAAGCGTTCTACCGTTCATCAAGTCTCCTGGCTTGCGGCAACCTACTGTCCATGCCTTCCCGATCGAGACGATCAGTGGCTTTTTCTGGAGTTCGTTCCGCTTACAGTTGCGGGGCAGCGCCGGATTTGCACCGGCTTCCTTTTATTGAACGGCCGATTCAGGTCAACAACGTGACGCGGTGTGATCCGTCGTGCGGATTCTGATCGATTCCGACGGCGACGTCGTAAACCTCCCTTAAATTTTCTGCGGTCAAAACGTCCGCGGGAGTTCCTATAGCATATTTTTTTCCGTTGTACAGCAAAAGAAGCCGGTGGGCGTTTTGCGCAGCCAGGTTGATGTCGTGCGTGACGAAGATTACGGTCAGCTGCCGTTCGCGGTTGAGACGGCGCAAAAGCGATAGAAACCGGGCCTGGTGTTTCAAGTCGAGAAAAACAGTGCTTTCGTCCAGAAGCAGGATTTTCGGCTCCTGCGCCAGGGCGCGGGCGATCAGCACGCGCTGCCTTTCGCCGGCGGAAAGCTCGGTGAAGCGGCGATGGGCAAAGGCGAGGCAATCGGTTTGCTCCATGGCCTCGCGGGCAATGCGGTAATCCGCCCTGTCCTCGAACGCGAGCGAGCGCAGATAAGGGAAGCGTCCCATGAGGACGATTTCCTCGGCGAAAAACGGAAAAACCGCGGGGGTCTCCTGCGGAACAATCGCCACGGTCCGGGCGATCTGGCGACGCGACCAGCGCTTCGTGTCCCGCCCGGCGATGACAAGCGATCCGGAATCGGGAAACAGCGTGGCGTTGAGCATTTTGAGAAGCGTCGTTTTCCCCGAGCCGTTGGGGCCGATGACCGCGACGATGTTTGCGCTCTCGATCTCGAACGACACGTCGTCCAGCACGGTCGTGTCCGTGTAGGAAAAGGTAATATGGCGCGCACTGAGAACCGGCGTCGTCATCGGCGTTCCTTTCGTCTCATGAGAAAAATGAAATAGGGGGCGCCGCAAAGCGCGGTAATGACCCCCACCGGCAGCTCCGAAGGCGCCAGCGCCGTGCGCGCCACCGTGTCAGCCGCGACCAGGAAGGACGCGCCGAAGAGCGCGGCGGCGGGCAGCAGCAGTCGGTGGTCGGACCCGTACACCAGGCGCATCATGTGCGGCACCATGATGCCGATGAACCCGATGATGCCCGCAAACGAGACGGCCACGGCCGTCACGAGCGAGGTGACCGCCAGCAGGATATACTTCGTCGCGCGGACGTTGACGCCGAGCTGCAGGGCGGTTTCCTCCCCCTGGACGATCAGATTCAGCTTGCGCGCCTGCGCGTAAAGCAGGGCAAAACAGACGCCCAGGCACAGGGCGGACCCGCCAATTTCCGCAAGCGAGGCGCGGGAAAGGTCGCCCATCAGCCAGAAACTGATGCTGTGCAGCTCGAGGCTGTCGACAACGGACAGAGCGAAAAGAATCGCGGCGGAGAAAAAGGAATTGACCACGACGCCCGCCAGCAGAAGCGAGTTGTCGAGAAGGACGCCGCGGGGGCCGCCGGCCACGATAAAAACCAGAAACACGGTTGCGAGTGCGCCGGCAAACGCCAGAAAGGGCAGTCCGAGGTAAAAAGCGGACGCGCCGATGACGATCGCCACGATTGCCCCCAGCGCTGATCCGCCGGAAATGCCCAGCACGAAGGGGTCGGCCAGGGGATTGCGCAATAGCGCCTGAAAGACGACGCCGCTGACCGACAGGGATGCCCCCACGACGCCGGCAAACAAAATCCGCGGAAGCCGCACGGAAAACAAAATCAGGTCTTCGGAAGCGGAGAGCTCCTGTCCGGCGAGGGCCCCGAGCAGAGCCGAGAGCACGTCCTGCGGGGCGATGGCAATCGCGCCCACGCCAAGCGACGCAAGGCTGATTGCCGCAAACACAAGAAAGAGCAGTGCGCTGGCGCGCAGGACTCTCGATAAAGTCACCCGGCGGTAAATGGACGGTTCCTCCCCGGAAATTCCCCCTCCCCTGAAAGGATCGGAAAAGGGGAGAGGTGCGTTTTAGTAGTATATGTCCGGCAAAATTGCAAACGGGGAAATTTCAGCGGCGGCGGCCTACGGCAGCCAGGTAGATGGTAAATTCTTCATTTCCGTTTACGTCCAGAAGGGTATCGCAGGCGTCCTGGTCGTAGGCGGCCACGGCGCAGCAGCCCGCGCCGAGCGCTTCACAGGCCAGATACAAATTCTGACCGACATGACCCGCGTCGATGGCGATGACTTTGTGCGCGGCCAGATCGTAGCGCCACTCCATCCTTGTGGGAAGGGCCGTCCAGAAAAAGGCAACGGCCGCTGCAGCGAGAAGGCCTTGCCCGAAAGAGGCCAGGGCGGCTTTGCGGCCGATCTGCGGATCAATCTTCAACTGGGCCAGCTTTCCGTCAAAGGGCAGATAGCGGTAAAGGCCGGACGTAAGCCCCGAGACGCGGTTTACGACGAGATAGGTTTCAAAGCTGTGGCGCGCGCCCGCCGACGGGACGCTCCGCAGGGCCGTATCGGGACTGAGGACCTGCCGCACGCCCTGCGTGGCCCACAAAAGCGCGGAAAGCTCCTCCAGATCCAGCGGATCGGCCGAATACTCGCGGAGGCTTTCCCGGCCGGCGATGGCTTTGCCTACCGGCATTTTCGCGAGGCGCGCCAGGGCTTGGGCGCCGTCGGGCAAATCCACCCGGGAGATATCGGGCGGACAGGGCTTCTGCAGCGGCGGCGCAGCCAGCCCCCTGCTTTGCGCCGTCTGCAGAAAATTGATCCGCTTGCGGATCGTGTCCTTGAGAAAGAAACGCTGCGCGTCGAATTTGCCTGCGGACATGGCGCACCTCACGTGGTTGCCTGCTTCATGACTTTCTTGGACAGACTGGCCGATGTTTTCCGGGGGGCCAGACGGTTGGCGAAGGCGGTTAAAGTGTTCAGGCCTCCGGCGACCACCGAAAGCTTTCCGGCGAAAAGCGCGTCGAGGCCGATTTCGGCCGCTTTGCGAGACGGCATGCGGCGGCTTTTGGCCCAGAGGCCGTGGGCCTTTTCGGCAAGCCCTTCCACGCCGACCCCTTCGAAAAAATTTGTGTCCGTGGGGCCGGGCGACAGGCAGGTCACAACGACGCCGTAATCCTCCATTTCCTTGGCCAGCGCCTCGGAAAAGCTGAGCACGTAGCTTTTCGTTGCGCCGTAAACCGCGATGAACGGAGTGGGCTGGTAGGCGGCTGTCGAGGCGACGTTCAATATACGGCCTGTCCTCCTTTTTTTCATGTTTCCGCCGAAGAGCCGGCACATTTCCGTAAGCGTCGTGACGTTGAGCTGAATCATTTCCCGGATGTTGCAGATGTCCATGTCCGCCACTTCGCCCGCGCTGCCGAAACCGGCGTTGTTGACCAGTATGGAAATTTCAATTTGTCCGGCAAGCGTTTCTTCATAAACCTTTGCTGCGGATCCGGGTTGGGCCAGATCGACGGCCATCGTTGTCACCTTTGCGCCTTGACGGGCCTGGAGTTGCCCGGCGATGTCGTCCATCTTTTCCCGGTTGCGGCTCGCCAGGAAAAGATCGTAGCCGCGCTTTGCGAAAAGATCCGCAAAGTCGCGGCCGATGCCGGAGGTCGCGCCGGTGATCAAAACGGTTTCTCTGCCGGATTTCATAAGCCCTCCCGGGGGGATTTGTCGATTCGGACAAAATCGGTCATTTCCTTCCACAGCGAAGCAGCGGTGTGAAACGGCCAGTCGTTGTGGCCCGCTCCCGTGATCAGCCACATCCGCTTGCGGCCTTCGGGCAGAGACTCGTAGAGCCGGTAGGCGTGCTTCACGGGAAGAATTTCATCCCGCTCGGCGCCGACTACGGCGATGTTTTTCGGAAAGGACCTCAGATTTTCAATGCTGTCGTATTTGTCGGTGAGGAGCATGTTGACCGGCAGAAAAGGAAAGAGGGATTTGGCCACGGCGGCAAGCGTGTCCCAAGGTGTAATCAGGATGATGCCGGCGATCGGGGCCGGCGCCTGCCTTGCCACGGCGGCGGCGACGCCGCAGCCGAGCGATTCACCCAGGAGATAAAGCGGATCTCCGTACCGGGCATGCGCCAGGCGCACCGTTTCCAGCCCGTCGGCGACGAAAGGCTTTTCTCCGACCTTGCCGGGCCGGCCGCCGTATTTCGGGTATTCCGCCAGAATCACCCGAAAGCCCAGGTTCGCGAGCGGCTCCAGATAAAAGGCCCGATCGAAAGCTGTTCCGCCGTTGCCGTGGAAGAGGACAATCGTTCCTGCGGGCGCGGGCGGATCATCCGCCGGGATCAGGCCCCGGTAATCCGCGCCCGAAGCCTGCCAGAGGGCCAGATGCTCCGCCGCCAGCAGCGCGGCTGTCGGCCGATCGTCATTGGGAAAATACAAAAACCGGTTTTGCATATTACAGCCTCCCAGAAGAATTGCGATGATGAGAAACAGCCAGGCTTTTTTTCCGCCCATCATTTCCCCTCTTTGAAATGTCGTTTGCCTTCGGGAAAAACCTAGCACATCTGGCCGTTTTGTAAAGACGGAACCTTAAAAACCAGCGCAGACGGCGTTCTTCCGGCGCGGGCGGAAAAAACTTCATCATTTTTATGGCATTTGATTCCCGTTTCGGTTAAGTTCAGTTTCATGAATACGGATTGGTTACTGGTCGACACGCCCGAAGCGGCCCTCAAGGCCGCAACACACTTACGGCAGGCAACGATACTGGGGATCGACACGGAGTACGATTCTTTTCGGTATTTCCGGGAAAAACTCTGTCTTATCCAGATTTACGCTCCGAAAATCACTTACGTCATCGACGCCATGGCCGATCTGGACCTGTCTTTTCTGGCCAGGCCGTTTAAAAGCAGATCCGTCCTGAAGATTCTCCATGCGGCGGACAACGACATCCGGCTCATCAAGAGAGACTACGGTTTTGAATTTGCAAACATCTTCGACACGCATCGGGCCGCGATGCTCCTGGGCTTCAAACAGCTGTCCCTGGAAAAAATGATCAAGGAGTTTCTCGGCGTCGAGCTCAAAAAAAGCAAGAAGATGCAGCGGTCGCGCTGGGACCACCGCCCGCTCACCGAAGAGCAGCTCGCATATGCGGTTCAGGACGTGACGCTGCTGCCGGCCCTTTATGAAAAGCAGCAGGCCGCGCTCGAAGCCGCGGGACTCGCGGGGACGGCCGGAGAAGCGTTTGCCAGAATCGCCGCCGCCGCCTGGCAGGAAAGAAGCTTCAACCGGCGCGGCTACTTTAAAATCAAGGGCTACCTGGCCATGAATCGCGAACAGAAGGAACTGCTCAAGAAACTTTATCGCTGGCGGTTTGAAAAAGCCCGGGAGGTCGACTGCGCCGTGTTTATGTTTCTTCCCGACGACACGCTGGCCGAACTGGTCCAGAGGAACAGCGGCCCGCAGGACATTTTGCCGCCGGAAAAATACAAGCGCTACGGCAGAGACATCTTACGGATTCTGGAAGAATCCGCCGGTTAAACAATTCAACTGACTTTTGAAAAATAACGAAGAAGCGCCCTGCTGATGGTCGGCCGGCCGGAGGGCAACGGAAAGCTCGGTTCTCAATGGTGCCGAAGCCGGGATTTGAACCCGGACGGGCGTGGCCCACTACCCCCTCAAGATAGCGTGTCTACCAATTCCACCACTTCGGCAACACTTGAAAAAACGAAAACGATCGCAGCCCGGGATAGTCATTGTATCCGGGATGCGGATATGAAAAGAGCAAGGCTTATTTTGCCGCCGGGGCTTTCTCCGCGGGAATCGCGCCGGGCGTTGCCGCCGGGGCCGCCGGCGCGGGACCCGGCGCGGCGGGAGCCTCCTGCCGGGTGACGGGCGCGGTGACGCCTTCCATCAGGTTCGATGTTTTCCGCGATGCCGTGTACGTGAGCGTAATGGACGTCAGCATGAAAATAATGGCGATGGCCGCCGTCAGTTTGCCCAGAAAAGTGCCTGCGCCGCTGGATCCGAAAACAGTCTGGCTGGACCCGCCGAAGGCCGCTCCCATGTCCGCGCCCTTGCCGGCCTGAAGCAAGACGATCAAAATCAGGCTGACGCAGACGACAATATGAATAACCGTGAATAATGTTGTCATTTTTTACATCCTTAAAAGGGCCTGGGCTCTTTCCCTTCCCCCAAAGTTGCCGGTTACATACCACCGGCGGGTGTTTTATTCAATGCTTCTTTTGCGGAAGACCGACGGGGAATTGAACAATAAAAATAACCGCATCCGAAATTCGGAAGCGCCGGACCTGCCGGACGCCGTCCCAAAGCGGCGGCATCATAGCTAAATGACGAATAATCGTCAACTGTTTTCTTTAATACGAATGGCCTCAAATAAAATGCTGCCGATGGAAGAAATAAAAGAAGTACGCCTCTTACTTGGAAGCATGCCTTTCGAAGAACGGAGCGCTCAAACCTCCCGTCTCCCCTTATATCGTAAGTCGGGAAGACGGGAGGCATCTTGCGTTTAACGGATGACTTTATCTTTTGTTATTCACCCCAGCCGTTTTTCCCCTTGCACCGATCCATTTTCGGATCCATCCAGGGGAGAACTTTTTCGGCGGGAAGCGTGTATATTTTGACCGGCCACGAAGCGTCCTTGAACCAGTAATAAGGCGGAATGGTGAACGTTGCCTTCTGCATTGCAGGTGGTCCGGATACTTCAGCGGAGAGATCCTGGATCGCCTTGTGGTCACAGGCCCGCATTTTGATAACCTTTCCGTTTATCTGAAGGTAAGTATCGCCTTCCCAGAGGCTCGCAATTTTATCGGCGTTGGTGGTTTTGGCCCGTTCCATAAGGTCGAACAGCCAATAGGTTTGCATCAGCCAGGATCCTCCGAGACCAACGGTATAGTGTTCGGTGGAAGGACTGTTGTAAGGCTTGACCGTCCATTTCTTCCATTGGTCGTGCCACGTCTTGTAGAATTTGATGAACGCCGGAGTGAAAGGCACCGGAGAGTGATAAGGACCGACATGGACCCAGTCCGTTCCGCCATTCGGGCCAAGATCATGATGCATGTTGGCGTCCGTCATCCAGATATTGGCAAAGGGCAATTTAATTCCCGTTTGCTGAAGCTGTTTGGCAAGATTGGCTGCATCGGGCACCCAGTCGCCGGAAAAGATGACTTCAGCGCCGGAAGCCGTGATTTTTGAAATGTAGGGGGCATAGTCCGTGAGAAAGAGCTTATGGTAATCCTCGCCAACAATCTGTGCGTCGGGATAAAATTCCTTCAGACCGTTCTTGAATCCTTCGGCAAAGACGCGACCGAAACCGTAATCCTGGCAGAGGATATAAAATTTCTTTTCCTTCTTGCGGATCTGGCCGTAGTAATAGGCGAGGCCGCGGGCGACCTGATCGGCGGAAAAAGATCCTTGGAAAGAGTATTTTCCAAAGTTCGCAGCCGTTTGAATATCATCGGAGGTGTTGCTGGCGTTCAGCGCAATTACCTTGTACTTGTTGGCGACTTCGTTGATCACCTTCATGACATGGCTGCCGTCGCATCCCCAAAGAACATGGGCCTTCTCCTGAAGGACCATCCGCTCGGCAATTTTCTTGGCTTGATCCACTTTGCCCATCGAATCGGCCCGGATCACTTCGATCAGTTTCTTCTTTCCGTCCACCAGAATGCCGCCCCGCTGGTTGATGTCATGGGCGACAAAGCTGACGGCGGCCCAGTAAAGCTGGCCATTCACTGCTGACGGGCCGGAAAATGAAGCCACAATCGCGACCTTGATGGTGTCTCCCGTCGGGCTGACCCAGGTGGCCGGATCATAACCGGACATGTCGCTCATTTTACCGACATCAAAAGCAGAATTGGCTTTGGCCTGCTTCGCTCCCGATGCATCCGCTTTGGCGGTCCTGGCTGCCTTTTGCGCCTTGGCGGCCAGAACGTTTGACGGACTGTAAACCGTCAGAGACAAAGCAACGACAACCAGCAACAACACTAAAATACTTCTACTGATTCCTTTCATTTGAAACCCTCCTCCGTTCATTTTATTTACTCCTTTGACAACTGCAATGAAACTTTTAATCATCGAAGAGCCGTTAATCAGCCGCAGCCAAACAGGCGGCTCCAAGGGCCGCTGAAAGACGGGGCTGCTCCGGCACCCAAATTCTCACCCCCAGGGTATCGCCAACGGCCTGAACCAGGCCGGTATCTTCTCCCCCTCCGCCGGTGAGTGCCACCTCCGTTTCCATTTTAACCCGTTTTGCCAGCATGGATACCTTTGCCGCCATGGCGCGATGTACACCGGCAAGGATATCCGCTGCCTTCGCTCCTTCCGCGATCCGGGAAACCGTCTCCGATTCGGCGAAAACGGCGCAGTTTGTGGAAAATTCAACGGGGGTTTCCGATTGCAGGGAAAGAGAACCGATCTCCGAAAGATTCACATGAAGGATACGGGCGATGACCTGCAAGAAACGTCCCGAACCCGTGGCGCACTTTTCGCTCATCAGAAAATCGGCCACCCGGCCCTCGGGCGTAATCCGCATTGCCTTTGTGAACTGGCCGCCGATATCGATCACTGTTCTGACCTGCGGGAAAAGCCTGCGGCAACCCATGGCCTGGCAGGAAATATCCGATACCTGCCTTGCCGGGAAAGGAGCGCTTTCTGCGCCAAGCCCCGTCGTGACAATGCCCGCAAGATCTGCAACCCCGATGCCGGCTTTCGACAAAACACCGTTCAAAACCTTTCGGGCGGCGTCTTTGTAATTACCGCCGGAGGGAATCATCTCGGAGGCAGCCATCTCCCGTTTCTGAGATCGGATCAGAACCGCCGCAATCGAGACGGAACCGATATCCACTCCGGCAAAATAACGGATCGCATTGTTCATGAAAATCCTATCCTTTAAAAAAATAACATGTGCGCCGGCAACGCCATCACGCGAAGAAAGTCACGCTTTCCATCCGCCGCGTCTGGTTGCGGGTTGCGTTCCGCTTTGCAAAACCTTTTCCCAGAAGAGCCGCTCCCAGAGCACCGGTTATAAAAGGTTCGGGAGGCACCCAAACCGGTAATCCCACCTTGTCCGCAATAGCTTTTACAAGGCCGGCATTCTTTGCCGGCCCGCCCGTGACGACAACATCCTTCTCGATTCCCAGATGCCTCACCATATTCACCACCCGGCCGGCAATTGCTTCGTGGAGGCCGGCGACGATCTCCGCTATCCGGGCTCCTTCCGCCAGACGGGATGTCACTTCATGCTCCGCAAAAACGGTGCACATATTCGAGATCTTCACAAATCCCTCGGCCTCGGCGGATATCAACGCCAGATCGCTTAATCGGATTCCCAGCGTTTCTGAAATCACCTCCAGAAAACGTCCCGTCCCGGCGGCGCATTTATCGTTCATGACAAAATTGGCCACCGTGCCTGCATCATTCAGCTTGATGCCCTTTGAATCCTGGCCGCCGATATCGATGATGATCCGCGTCCCCGGGAAAATGGCCCGAATGCCCCGGGCATGGCAGGTAATCTCCGTAACCTGTTTGTCCGCAAAGGGAACGTTGATGCGCCCGTACCCCGTCGCCACAATGAAATCCAAGGCCTCGAAGGAGAGGCCGGCCTTGCGGACGGTCTCGTCCATCACCTGGAATGCAAGATGACGATGTTCGGCGCCTGTGGGACCGACAAGCGCCGCCAGAATTTTTTCGTTTCCGTCCACAATGACCGCTTTGGTCATTGTGGAGCCGATGTCCAGTCCGGCAAACAGCATAAAGTACTCCCTTGAACTTTTAGCCCCTTTTTCTGGCTGCCAGCGCTTCGATAAACGCGCCGATCTGCGCTTTCCACTGGGACTCTGAATAATCCCGGAGATCCACCATGTCGGATGTGAGCTGCATCATGGGAATATCCGTATAGCGGCCGAGAAGATTTTTAATGTGGGTCTGGCCGAGCGTCGAAGCCCGGCAGGACCGGCAGGCGTGAAAGACCACGCCGTCTGTTTTATAGTCTGCGGCCATTTCCAGAAGTTTCTCCACATAGGGATTGCCGCTTCGTGCACTCGCCTTTTCATGCCATTG
Organism: Deltaproteobacteria bacterium; assembly: GCA_012729055.1. GTDB lineage: Bacteria > Desulfobacterota > Syntrophia > Syntrophales > Smithellaceae > UBA8904. Next base: position 11,636 of record JAAYDW010000078.1, on the reverse strand, counting down.
GGTAACGCGGAGGAAGGTTCGCCAGGCCAGATATTCCACGGGGTCTTGCACAGAGGAAGGCACCTCCACCGGATCATAAGCACGATAGACGTTTTCGATGACAAACACGGCCCCGAAACTTTCAAAATAGTTGAAGATCCACAGCGTGTGCCAGGGGGGGAGACCGGCGCCATACAAAATCCGATACTTTTCATCGGGAACGACGCCGTTCTTGTTTGCCGCTTTGTATTTCACTTCGTCATAGAGGCCTTGATAAAAATCGACCGCGATTTGCGTGCCGGCATAATAGTGAGCCGCCGCCATGATGCTGAAGTGATCCTGGCTGGGCATGGGACTGGGAACAGCCACTCTCAGACGGTCAATTTCGTACCAGAGCCGCCAGGCCTCGTCACACAGGCGAATCGACTCCCAGAGCCGGTCATCGCTCATCTTTCTTCCTGTCTGTTTTTCCAGAAACGCGATGAGCCCCCGGAACTGTTCCTTCTGATAACGGATATAGTAATCGCGCGTGTCCTCTAGATTGGCGCGAATGGGAGGCGAAACGACGTCAACATTGTATCTGGGCACGTCGAGGAAGCGCCCCGCCGCCTGAAACCACTTGTACCGGGGATCGCAGACGGAGCTGCTTCCCAGCATCATGTCGGGCATAGCCATGCCTCCATCGGGGGAATTGTCCGGAATGCCGCTCCCTTCTTTCCGCAGGCTGTCAAAGCCAAGACCGATCCTTGCATAACTGCAAAGCGACTGGGAATAACCGTCCGCTTCCGCCTGCAGGAGAAACCGGTCCATTTGCCTTTTGGCCGCGCAGACGCCGGCAAAATTCTCCGTCGGCAGAGGTACAATGTCCATGGCCCGCAGAATTTCATCGTACTGTGACATGATCATCGAATAAGCAACCTTTCCGCCGGCTTGCTTTGCCTCATGGGCGGACTGGTAGATGTTCTTCACCATGCCCCGCACCTTCCGGGCCATGTCGGTGCCCTTCACGGCAGCCGTCTTTCCTTGTTGTTCCCGCTGTTCCATAATCTTCCCCCTTATCCGATCATCTCCAGGAAAGCCTGAATCCGGGTGCGCAACTGTCCGATCGTTGAAATGGAATAGTCATCCTCAATCATCAGCACCGGAATATCCAGACTGTTCAGGTACTCCCGCAGGTCAGGCCCTTCCAGTTCGCAGGTATCGCAGTAGCGAACGATGTAAAAGATGGCGCCGTCCACGGCCCAGTCCTTGATGAATTTCTTGATATACCCGTAGCGCTGCTCCAGGTCCGAGATTCTGCTGCACTCCTTTTGGGGAACATCGTTTCTCGGGCAATGGGTGGCAAGATACCGCCTGGCGATTCCCTCCACGGGATCCGTCGTCTCGGGTACCTCCTCCCAGAAAGAACGCGTTGTCGTGCAAAGATCGTCCATCACCGCCTGGGCGCCGCATTCCTCCACTAATTGGATAAAAGCGGCATCGTCGATTTCGCTGCCCCAGATGAAGATCCGGGGCGTCTTGTCCTTTCGGGGCTTCGGGCGTTCTTTCACGTGAGCGACATAGCGGCGAAGAAGCGCCAGATGTTCCGCTCCCGGTATTCCCATTCCCGCCACCAGGGCTTTCAGTATTTCAGTACCCGACACAAGCGGTGGATCGGACTTGCGCAAGTCATAGAGTTCCCGGAGAACCTTGCGGCGCTCGTTGTAGAGCGAAACGGCCTTTATGAGTTTGCCGTTCTCGAGCTTTCGCCCCGACCAGTCTTCCAGGCTTTTAATAAAATAATCCAATTCGCTGCGATAGAACGCTTCGGATGACGGTCCCTGCATATGGGGCACATTAATCATGTGATTGAAGGGCGATGGCCTGTGATGGCTCCAGATGCCGTAAATCCGTTCGATCGTATCGCAGCTGTGGGGAGCAACAAATCCGTCAAGAAAATCGTACGATCCCTTCAAGGCCATATTGAAACAACTTCGGACAAACGGACAGGCCATCGGTTCGAGAAAAGCGTCCGCTTCGTCGATGGGCTCGCTCTGGCTTCCCTGAATGCGATAGGGAACCATGTCAAACGCCGTTATGATTTCATCGGGAACAAAGCAGCAAAAGTATCCGATCACAATTGCTCCCGCATTATGCAATTCCTTTGCGCGTACTCCTCTGTTTTTGTAAAGTTCATCTAACTTTGCGCCGGCTGTCATGTCTTCATTCTCCCTGTTTTCATGGTCCCGGGGCATCACTTCTTCCCGGTGTATTTTCCTTCCGCCTTCAGTTTGGCAATCTCTTCCTCTTCCAGAACCGCATAGGCAATCTTACCCACCCGGGTCAGGGGAAGAGTTTCCCGAAATTCCACTTCACGCGGGCAGGACCATTTAATGAGGTGTTCCCGGCAATGATCAATGAGCGCCTTTTTCATTTCCGGACTGGTCTTCGATGCATCTTTCAGAACGACAAAGGCTTTGACCTTTTCGACCTGCGCTTCATCTGGCACGCCGATTACACAGGAAGCCCGCACATCGGGGTGCTTGTCCATGACGGCTTCCACCTGAACGGGATACACGTTCATGCCCGATGATTTGATCATCCGCTTCAACCGCAGCTTGAAGTAAAAATACCCGTCCTCGTCCATCGTGAAGATATCGCCGGTGTGCAGCCAGATCCGGCCATCTTCATGCTTCTTCAGCACCTTGGCCGTTTCCTCCGGTTGCTCCAGATATCCCAGCATCACGGCGGGACCGCTGACGCAAAGCTCGCCCTCGACGCCAGAAGGAACTTCCTCGGTTGTGCCGACACCGACAACCTTCGCCAGCATATCCGGGAAGGGAACGCCGACGCTGCCCTCCCGGTAGCCGTCAAGCGGCGTGGAAATAACCCCCGTGACGGACTCCGTCAGACCATAGCCTTCCACGAGCTCGACATGTCCCCCCTGACGCGTCACGATCTCTTCGAAGCGTTCCTTGACGTGCCGGGGGAGGGAATCGGCGCCGCAGGATGTTGCTTTAAGGCAGCTCAGATCGGCGGTTTGAAAATCGGGATTCCGGCTGATGGCGTCATAAAGTGTGGGCACGCCCGATATGATGGAAGGCCGTTTTTTTCTGATGAGTTCGGCGACGATCTCCGGCGTAAAATGGGGAACGAGAATGCTTGTCCCTCCACCCATGAAAGTGGCGTTACAACCGATCCCCAATCCAAAACCATGAAAAATAGGCATGATCGCCAATGTGGAATATTCGTCGTGCTTCATTTTAATAGTTTCGCCGCCCCAGGCGGCAACCATCATGCCTTCACTGACGAAGTTATAGTTGGAAAGCATGATGCCTTTGGGAAAACCTGTGGTTCCGCCGCTGTAAAGAATCACGGCCATTTCGTCCGTGCCCATCTCCGCCTTCGGCGCCTCAGGATTGTCAGCTTTCATGATCGGTTTCCACCACTTGACGATGGGGTCTTCGTGGATTTTATCGGAACCCGGCGCGTGGGGAGTGAGCGGATCGGTCATCTCCGTCAGGATTAATGTGGTCAATGGCGTTTCGTTCTTAACTTCTCTGAACGTGTCGTAATAAATATCCAGGGTCAGCACCGTGTGGCTGCCGCAGATTTTCAGGTAATAGGCAATCTCCTTCGCTGTCGAGAGCGGATGAATCATGCTGGCTACCACGCCCAGCTTGTTGGCCGCGTAAAAACAGATGATGCCCTGGGGAGACGTGGGCATGGCGATTGTTATCCGGTCTCCCTTCTTCAGGTTGAGGGCAGCCAGCGCGTTGGCGCAGGTATCGATATCTTGGCCGAATTGCCTGTAGGTCGAGGTGCAGTCAAAAAAATCATAAGCGACGCGATCGGGAAACTGATCGACGGTCTGCATGAGGGCTTCATACATCGTCACCCGGGGATACAAAATGGTCGCCGGTACATTATTATAGAATTTCAACCAGGGCTTCTGCTCATACATAATTTATTTCCTTTTATTTATTATTAAAATGCGGGAAGGCTCCGCTGCTGTTACTTCCCAACGTTTGTCAAATAAGAGCAAGTTCGGGGCCAAATTGTTAAGCATTTGATGTTATTGATTAATTTGTTTGTCTGAGGATTATGGAATTTAAAATAGTTGCATATTGCAACAGGTGCTGTGTATGATCCGGCCGTAAAAGCCTCAGAGGAGAAGAAATGGATCTGATTAAAAAATATCTCATGAAGGACATTGATGTTCTGCTGGATTGCATCGACGAGGCCATCCTCATTGTGGATTATCAGGGGAACATTCTGAAACACAACGAAGCCTTCAGCAGGCTCACCGATCTCAGCGGCCGATCACTCGTCGGCGAAAACATGAAAGACATCGTTGCCGGTGGAACGTTAAAAGAATCCGCGGCCTTAAAATCGCTTGAAGTGAAGAAAAAAATCGATATGAACGTGACGTATGAAACGGGACAGACTGCCACCTGGACCTACATCCCGGTATTCGACGAACAGGGGAACCTGGTTTTAACGATCGGAACCGGACGGGACATCACCAAACTGCTCACCCTTGAAAAAAAACTGAAGATTTCAGAAATTATCATATCCCAGTTTGAGGATAAAAAATACCTGCTGGAAGGAAACTTCGGACATGGTGAAATTGTTTTTTCCAGCCCTAAAATGCAGCAGGTTATGCGCATGTGTTGGAAAGTGGCGGCAAGCTCTTCTCCTGTTTTGGTATGGGGGGAAACAGGCGTCGGGAAGGAGCTGGTGGCCGGCTTTATTCATCAAAGCTCCGATCGCAGCAATAAACCTTTTGTGGCCATCAACTGCGCCACGATACCGGATGAACTTCTGGAAGCGGAACTGTTCGGTTATGAAGAAGGATCTTTTACCGGCGCCAAGCGCAGCGGAAAGAAGGGCATTCTGGAAGATGCCCATGAGGGAACGCTTTTTTTAGATGAGATCGGCGAACTGCCCTTGAAAATGCAAAGCAAGCTGCTGCGCTTCCTCCAGGAAGGTAATTTTCAGAGAATCGGGAGCAACAAGCTTCAGCAGGTGGACGTCCGCATTTTAAGCGCAACGAATCTCACGGAGGACCAGCTGATGAACAGTAAGCATTTCCGGCAGGATCTCTTTTATAGAATCGGTGTAGTCCCGATTTATGTTCCGTCACTGCGCGAAAGGAAGGAAGACATTTTCCCTCTCATTCGAAATTTCATTCAACAATTTAATACCACGTATCAGGCGAACATCAAAATACCCCCCAAACTTATGAAACGGCTCTATGATTATGATTGGCCCGGTAATGTCCGGGAACTGAGAAATGTTATCGAGAGGATTGCCATTCTTTATGGTTCCAAGGAATTAAGTGAAGACGACATTGAATTGGTCCTTCACTGCAAACAGCAGGATTCGGAGAATTTCCCTGCCGCTTCGGCAGCTACGCCACCCTCCGCACTGCCTTCATCCCTGAAATCGGCAACAGAGCAGTTTGAGGAGAATTTGATCAGGCAAGCGTATCAAACAACGGGCAGTATTATCAAGGCTTCGAAAATGCTCGGCATTAATCCATCAACCATTCATCGAAAATTAAAAAAAGGGATTTTGCGGATTCGCTAAAATTCCTCTATTTGCGGAATGTGTTGCAACGTGCAACATGGGGATTGCAGAATGCATCAGTTTCCTAAGCACGACATTCATCTTTGTTCATCAAAAGAAATCTTGCATAAAAACAGTTCGGCTCTGGCTTACCGGCGGATCGCCCCGCGGAACCGCGCATAGTCCGAGAGCCTGGCAAACGCAAACAGGGCGCGCTCCGGCGTGGGGTAGCAGGGAACGCCCAGCGCGGCAAAGCCTTCATGGACGTGGTTGATCTCCTTCGCCGTGCCTCCGTAGTAGCTGGCAAAAACCGGTTTGTGCGGATGGCGGCGGAAAATATCGCCGAAGGCCTCGGGAATGTCGAACATGCTTTCCGGCATGAGGACGAACGTGACAAGGAGCGCGTCCACGTCCTTTTGCTCGATCAGGCAGCGGGCGATGTGGCCGGTGGCTTTGCGCGAACCGTGCTGCTCGATGGCGGACCAGGTGTCGATGGGATTGCGCACCGGCGCCCATGCCGGCATCACCTCGCCCAGTTTTTTGAGGGTTTCCGGCTGGAGCGCAGGAATGGCGATGCCGTACTCCTCCGCCGCATCCGTGGCCGCCACGCAGCCCATGCCCGTGATGGACAAGACGCCGATGCGGTTTCCCCTGGGCAGCGGCAGTTTTTCGAAAGCCGACAGCGTGTCGAAGAAGGCTTCGGAATTCGCGACGCGGACCAGGCCCGTCTTGCGGCAGACTGCGTCGAACACCGCGTCCGATCCGGCCAGCGATCCGGTGTGCGACGCGACCGCGATTGCGCCGGCTTCGCTGCGGCCGGCTTTCATCACGACCACCGGCTTTTTCCGGCAGGCCGCGGCGGCGGCCCGAAGAAAGCGCCGGCCGTCGACGATGCCTTCCAGGTACATGCCGACGGTTGTGGTTTCGTCGTCTCCGGTCAGATATTCCAAAAGATCGCTTTCATTGATGTCGCCCTTGTTGCCGATGCAGGCCACCTTGCCCAGGCCGAAAGGCTTGGTGTCCGCGATCCAGCGGGCCCAGCCGGACGAAAAGACGCCCGATTGGCCGATGATGGACACGCCGCCCGGCCGGATCGGATCGAGGCCGACGATCGACGTCGCCACGCCGCTTAAGGGATTGAGCGTGCCGATGCTGTTGGGCCCCATGAGCCGGATGCCCAGGCGTCTGGCCTGTTCGACGATGCTTTTCTGCTCTTTGACGCCCGCTTCGCCCATGTCGGCGTAGCCGCCCGTGCTGAGAATGACGTTGGGAACGCCCTTGGCGGCGCAGTCTTCCAGCGCCGCCGGCACGGCGGTTTTGGGAATGACGATCATGGCCAGGTCCACCGGCCCCGGAACGTCGCGGACGGCCGCGTAGGCGGGCAGCCCCAGAATTTCCCTGCAGGTGGGATTGATCGGGTGCACGGCGCCCTTGAAGCCGGCCCGGAGCATATTGCGCAGGATGATGTTGCCGCCCTTCCCCGGAGAGCGCGACGCGCCGATGACCGCCATGGCCGCAGGCTGGAAAAACGGCGCGCAGGTGGACGGATCGGGGTGCTTCCGGGAGGCGGCGGTCCGGGGCGGCTGAAGCCGGACCAGCGCGTCGACGGCCACGACGCCTTCCGGATAGGCGATGAGAGGATTGATGTCGATTTCAAGGATGTCCGCCCGTTCCGTAAGGAGGCGGGAAAGAGCCGCGACGGCCCCGGCCACGGCGGGAAGATCCAGCGGCGCCTGTGCGCGATAGCCTGAAAGCAGCGCCGCTCCCTTGAGACGCCCCAGGAGGGCCAGCGCGCCTTTCTCGTCCACGGGCGCCAGATCGGCGGCCGTGTCGCGGAAGATTTCGGCAAAGACGCCGCCGATGCCGGCTAAAACCACCGGCCCGAAGACGGGATCGCGCCTGCCGCCGAGAATGAGCTCGGTGCCCGGCCGGGCCATTTTTTGCACCAGCAGGGCGTGGGGAACGCCGGAAAACCTCTCCTGCATGTCTTTTGCGGCTTGCTCGAGCGCGGCTGCGTCCGCCAGATGGAGCGCCACGCCGCCCCGCTCGGTTTTATGCGCCACTGCGGCGGAACAGACTTTCAGCGCCACCGGGAAACCCAGGCGGATTGCGGCGGCCAGGGCGTCCGCGGCATTTTGCGCCACAGCCCCGTCGATGACCGGGATGCCCCACTCGGCCAGCAGGGCGCTTCCTGCAAATTCATTGAGCGTGGTGATGTCGTTGTGCAGCATGAGAAGACCTCCTGAAATTCCGTATGCCGGATGACCGGGAATGGATCGGGGGCCGTTTCAAGCCGCCCGGAGTTCCTTCGTTAAAAAGAGCAGGCGTCCGCGAAATGTTCGGCGCGCGGTTCGTTCACAGGACGGCTTTAACCCGCCCGACGATGCCGCCCGCCAGACGCACCTTAACGCCGTGCGGATGAAAAGCGCTGCGGGTGAGAATCGCTTCGACGATTCCTTCGGTAACGCGGCCGGTCCGCTGGTCCTGTTTCTGGACCACCTGGACGCGCGCGCCCACCCGGATGTCGGAACGGTTTTTCCCCTGCATAGCGCCTGTCCTTCCCATCAAGCACCAGGACGCTAACACTTTTTTCGCCCATAATTCAACCTGCATATTTTGGCGTCTTGTGTTAGAATTCATAAAACGTTCATGAGGAAAACAATCAAGGAGTTCATGTTATGCGTCCAGACATTCGGGAATTGATTCAGTCCGGTAAAACCTGCGTACTCGCCACCGTTTCGGAAGGCCAGCCGCATTGCTCGCTCATGTCGTACGCGGCGGATGAAAACGGCCGTGAAATTTACATGGCGACGCTGAAGAACACCAAAAAGTACAAAAATCTGGTTGTCAATCCGTCCGTCAGTCTGCTCATCGATTCCCGGGAGGCGGGAAGCCCCGGCCGGCAGGGCACCACTCGGGCGCTCACGATCACCGGAACTTTTCAAAGCGGTCTGGGCGAGCAGAGAAGGGAAACGCTCCGGCAGAAGCTTCTGGCGCGGCATCCCGAACTTGCGGATTTTCTGGCCAATCCCGCCGCGGAGATTGTCGTGATCAAGGTCAACGCGCTGCAGCTTCTGGAAGGCGTTACGGACGCATATTTTGAAGACGTAATATGATTTTGCAAGGAGGAGGGCTATGGCACAGGATTCGCGCGACGCGAGAAAAAAGAAGGTCATTGACGTTTTAAACAAGGCCCGGTCCATGGAGCTTTACGCGATTCACCAGTACATGAATCAGCACTACAATCTCGACGACATGGACTACGGCGATCTGGCCGCCAAGGTCAAGCTCATTGCCATCGACGAGATGCGCCACGCGGAAATGTTTGCCGAGCGCATCAAGGAGCTGGGCGGAGAGCCGACGTCGGATCTGGACGACAAGGTCCGCAAAGGTCAGAAGTTCGATTCGATTTTTCCCTTCGACGCCAAGCTGGAGGACGACACGATCGACGCCTACAATCAATTTCTGCTGGTTTGCCGGGAAAACGGAGACAGCATCAGCATGAAGCTTTTCGAAACGATCACCGACGAGGAGCAGATCCACTTCAACTATTTCGACAATGTGAGCGACCATCTCCAGAAGCTGGGCGCGGCTTATCTGGCGCAGATCGCCGGAACGCCGGCGGACACGGGCGCTCCGTCGAAAGGCTTTGTTTCCGGGCCGGGCGGCGGCGCGTAGCAGCTGGACGCACAGAATTTTTCCAACAGGAGCCGGACGAAAGTCCGGCTTTTGTTTTTTAAGCAACGGCAAATTGAAGCGTCATCCGTCGGCGCCGGCGAGGGCTTCCAGCAGTTTCCGATCGACCCGGGACATGGGCAGCTTTTTCAAGTCCGCAGGCGAGGCCCAGCGCCAGCTGGGACAGCCCAGCTCTCTGGGAGAGCCTTTGGATATCCGGGCTTCATAGGCAACAAGCGTCAGGCGAAAGTGCGTGTAGACGTGATCGACAAAACACAACCGGCGTCCGACGCGGACGGAAAGATCAAGCTCCGCGCAAAGCGCTTCCCTGAGCGCGACTGCGCCGGTTTTCCCCTCTGCGACAAAGCCTCCCGGCAGCTTCCACAAAGACGCCAGAAGCCCTGCTGCCGGACGCTGCACGACCAGCAGCAAGCCCTGATCGTTGCGGATCACGGCCGCGACGGCTTCGCGCCGGCAAACGGCGGGAGACCGGCGCAAAACGGGCAGCCTCTCCTGCCAGGAATGGCGATTGGCCAGGCAAAGCGACGCTGCGGGACAGACGTTGCAGGCCGGATGCCTGGCCCGGCAGACCGTTGCGCCCAGGTCCATCAGCGCCTGGTTGAAGTCGGAGGCGCTTCTTGCCGGAACAAGCGAAGCGGCCAGAACATAAAAATGTTTTTGCGCCTGCGGATCGTTTGCCGGTTCTTCGATTGCGAAAACGCGGCTCAAGATCCGGCGGACGTTGCCGTCCACGGCCGGAACGGCCCGGCCGTAGGCGATGCTCAGAATCGCGCCTGCCGTGTAGTCGCCGATGCCGGGAAGGGCTTTAATCGCTGCGGGCGTATCGGGCACTCGTCCGTCCCATTGATCGGCGACGATCTTTGCCGCGGCGTGCAGATGGCGGGCGCGGGAATAGTAGCCCAGGTTTTCCCAGGCCTTGAGCACGTCGTGCAGAGGCGCGCGGGCAAGCGCAAAGACGTCGGGAAACCGCTTCAGAAAACGCTCGTAATAGGGAATGACGGTGTCCACCTGGGTTTGCTGAAGCATGATTTCGGAAATCCAGATCCGGTAAGGATCGCTCGTTTCCCGCCACGGAAGCAACCGCTTGTGGCGCCGGTACCAGGCGAGCAGCCGACGGCGGAAAAGCCCTGCGATGTCGGTTTTGCCGGAAGTCATGTCCGCCCTATATCGCAAGCGGGCGGTCTTGGCAATGATACAGGGGCCGATGCTTCAAGCGCGGCTTGCAGGAAAACCATCGGTTCCCCCGGCGCCGGCAGAAGCGGGGGAGCCGGGGGAACCGATGGATTCGTTTATCGATCCCACTTTCCTTCCGCGCGGAGCTTCGGCAGAAGGGCTTTGGCCCGCTCCTTGAGCGCCATGTAGTCCGTCTTTGCCGATCGGGTCAGCGGCAGAGCGCCGACCGGAATGATTTCCACATGAGAGGGACGCGAGTAGGACGATATGCTCTTGCAGGCGTCCTGGACGTCCTGGGCGGTGACAACGGAGTCTTTCTGCACTTCAACGAAGGCCATGATGCCTTCGGTGAAGATTTCGTGCTCCGCTCCGACGACCGCGACGGTGCCGATTTTTCCTTTCAGGGCCTGGGCGATGTGCCCCTCCACGTCGCTTGGGAAGACCTGGTAGCCTTTCGGCTTCATGACAAATTTGCGGCGGCCGGCCAGATGCAGCCCCTTGGCGTCGTAGCTGCCCAGGTCGCCCGTATAGAGGACGCCTTCTTTGGAGACGGTCTGCGCCGTTCTTTCCGGATCACCCAGGTAGCCCAGAAACACCTGCGGTCCCTGAAAACAGATTTCTCCGACTTCACCCGGAGCCTTTTGTTTTCCCGCGGTCCCGTCGGGATTCATGGGTTCGCGGACGGTGAGCGGGAAGTAAGGCATGCAAAGGCCGATGCCGTCCATGACGTCGTCCACTGTGCAGGGGATGCAGTTGCTGGTCGTTGCGCCGGACGCTTCCGTAATGCCCAGTCCCGTGCAGAGATTGGGAACCATGGACTGAAGCTGTTCCACCCAGGAGCGCGGAACCTGCTGGCCGCCGAACACCGCCACGGAGAGAGACGAGCGGTCGTAGGTTTTGTAGTCCGGAAAGCGCCAGAGCATGGTGAACATGGCCGGAATGCCGAGGATGTGCGTGATCCGGTGTTCCGCAATCGCCTCGAAACACTTTTTCGGATCGAAGTCCATCACCACCATCGTACCGCCCATGAAGATGGTGGTCGCCAGAACCTCGGTGGTGCAGGCGATGTGCGAAGGCGGCAGGTTGTTGAGAAAGATCGTGCCGGCGTCGATCATGGAAAAAACGCCGAACGTCACATTTTGCGTCAGGATGTTTTCGTGGCAGATGAGCGCCGGTTTGGGCGAACCGGTGGAGCCGGTCGTGAAGATGATCAGGCAGGGATCCCGCTTGACCACAAG
>JAAYDW010000016.1 GCA_012729055.1 Deltaproteobacteria bacterium | reverse complement strand
TTGTGAAAATCGCGCCGCGCGTGACGTCCATCTGGATTGTTTCGGGAAAATAAGGCTGGAAGGAACGGATGGCCAGATTTTTCACGTCGAGGGCAAGCTCGGCCGACAGCGGATCAATGCCGAACGGGCCCTTTGCGGAGAGGTTCGTCTTTTTGTCCAGAACCAGCGCCAGATCCAGGTCGGCCGAATCGCCCTTCTGCAGCGAAAAGCCCGAGACGCCGAGCGTCAGCGGCGAGAGGGAAAGCCTGACCGGCTGCGCCGGCTGTTCGTCGATGAAGGTGATGTCCGCCTTGTCGACGAGCAGGCGATCGATTGAAAAGACCAGGGGTTTTTTCTTTTCCGCGCCGCCGGCCGGTTTTTCCGCGGCCGCCGGCTGGGTGGATTTTTTGTCCGTTTCCACCAGAGTAAGCAGGTTGATCTTTCCCTGCTTGTCCCGGCGAACCACGAGCTCGGGGGCGGAAAGCGCAATTTGCGCCAGGTGAACGGCGGGCACAAACGGTTCAACGGAAGCCAGATCGACACTCAGGGTGGGAAGACGCAGGAGCTTGCTTTTCCGAAGATCGACGAGTGTCAGATTTTTCAAAACGGCCCGGCCGGTCAGCTTCAGTTCGGGCGACCGCCCTTCTGGCATGAGAAAATGCAGCTGCAGCATGGTGTCCAGGCGCGCTTCGCGAATCGTGAAGTTCATCCGGACCGGCACGTACTGCAGGTAGAAGGGTACGTCAATGTCCCGGATGTCGATCTCAAACAGGGATTCCCGCGACGTCAGAAAGGGCTGGGTTTTGCCGGTGATGGCCACCGCATGGCCGTTGACCACGGCGGAAAATTTCGGTTCGACGTAGTGTTTCATGTAGTAATCGATGTTTGAAAGAAAAGGCACCGAGATGTTGAGGTCGCGCACCGTGTGATCGGTCCGGTTGGGCCGGTCGCGAAAATCAATCGTTCCTTTCGTGATTTGAATATTGTTTACGGAAAAAAGAAACGGTTCGGACGGTTCTTCGGGCTGCTCCTTTTTGGCGGGAATCAGGTCGGAAAAATTGTACGATCCGTCGGCATTGCGGGTAAGACCGATGTAGGGCGAATCCAGGCGCACTTCCTCCAGAATCAGGGCGCGCCGGGCGATGGACGTCAGGACGTCCACATTGACGGCAAGCTCGCCTAAAGAGACAAACGGTGTTTTCCCGTCCGCGTCGGCCAGCTTAAATCCCCGGATGGAGGCGGAAAGTGCAAACGGATTGATTTGAATTTGCTCAACGGTCGCCTGCCGGTGCAGGGCCGCGGATATTTTATCGGGCAGCACGGATTTGAGGACGGCCGGAACGATCAGAAACCCCGCGACCGCGATCAGCGCCGCCAGCGCCACGAGGGCGATCAGTATGATTTTCAGTACTTTCATAAAATATACTCCTTTTAAATTGAATCGCGGCGGTCCGCTTCCAAAAGCATCAGTTTACGGCATGACATTTTTCGCGCTTTGGCCGGGGGGATCGGGCGGGCGCTTCCTTTCGTCCGCGCGTCCTTCGTCGCCGGTTTCCGGATGAGGCCGGTCATCTTTTCAATCCGGGCGATGAAAACGTCGGCGGGGGTGTAACCGGCCATGACGGTGTAAACGCAGAGACGATCCGCCGCCAGCTTTTCTGCGGCCGCCCGCGCTTTTTCAAACAGGTCCAGCACCGCCCGGCAGACCTCCGGAGTCAGGCTCGGGGAAAAATCCCACAGCAGCATGCCGAAAAGACAGTGTGCGCCGGGAATGTAGCTTCGGCCGTACATGGCGTTTTCATACCGGGCAAAAAGCAGCAGGGCGGCTTTCAGAACCGTGTCGAAGTTGTCGTCGCCGGAAGCCCCGTCCGTTTGCGGACGCATCCAGCCGATATTCTCCAGAACGCGCCTGGCGACCCGCCGGAAAATGTCCCGGTGGTCCGACAGTGTGCTTTGGGACCGCCCGCGAAGCAGAGCCGGATCGGCGCAAAAGAATTCGCTGAAGCTCAGCGCGTACAGAAGCCACAAAAGACAATTCATGTCCTGGCCGGTCGGCGACGCCGCCAGGCCCCGGTAAAAGCACTGTTCGGCCTCGCCCAACTGATCCAGGACGTCCTGCTGCCGGACGGACCCAGGTCCTGACCCGTTGCCGTGTCTGATGAACCGGATCATCCGGACGGCTCTGTTGAAATGCAGCATGCCCACGGCGGCCCAGACTTCGCTGCCCGTTTCCGTATGTCCGGTGATCTGGCGGCTTTCGGCCAGCGCGCGCTCGAACGCAAGGCTGGAGGCGGCAAAATCCCGTTTGTCCACCGCTGCGTAGAAGTAGATCAGAAAACGCATGAACCGGGCAGTGGGGTGATCCGGCTGGGAAAGCAGCACCTGGGCGAGCACGGCATCCGCTTCATGCGGCATCCGGCGGGCGCGCAGGACCTTGGCGATCTCGATAAGCAGCAGGGAGTTCTGCGGGCAGCGGTGCATGACCGTGAGAGCGCCCGACGAACTTACGGAACTCAGTTCGGGGAAGAGCAGGGCTTGCCGGAAATTTTCGTAAACCGCGCCGGCGGCATCGGCGGGCAGCATATCATCTGTGAGCAGACGGGGAACGTAATCGTAAAAGTGGTTGGGCCAGAAATGGACGACGGACCACAGATCGGCGGGGCGGCCGCCGGGAACGGGGCCCGCCGGGCGGCAGGGCTTGAATCCTTTGAGATTGGCGAGGCCCGCGCACAAATGGGCGAATTCCGTAAGCAGGATGCCGGAATCGTCCCAGAGAGCGTTTTTTCCGGGGGGAACCTCGAGGGGCCGTGCTTCCGGCTTCGGCCCCGCGTCGATTATCATCAACAACCTTTTCCCCGGGTTGCTCTGGGGGCACACGAGCCAGCGGACGGACAGCTGGTGGGCGACGGCCAGAAGGATACGGACGGCCCGGGCATAGAGCCGGGGTTCTTCGGGAGGACCCGGATCCTTGCTGCACCGGAAGGCAAAGGACGATGCGCCGATGATTTCGGGCGACATTTTATGGAGATGACCCGCCATCCGCACCACATCCACGCATTCGGCCAGTTCATTTTTCAACCAGGCGACGTCGGCCGGCGTAATGAGATCTCCCCGCCCCTGCAAGTGGACGCTGATGGCCGCGCCTGCTTTTTCCGCCAAGACGCCCTGTGCGCCGGAGGCGTTTTGCGGGAACTGCAGGAGGAGTTCATAGTTCCAGAAAATATCCGGATGCTTGAAGGCCAGGCGGAAAGCCAGCAACCGGATAAGCGCTCTTTTCTTGGGAGTGTTCGCAAGGAAATTTTTTTTTAAACGGGTGATCATCGGGGCCCGGACGGCGGGCATTCCCAGTGTCCGGGCCAGATGATCCAGCTGCGCAACGAGCGCGTTAACGGACAAATGCTCCGAAAGGGTTTCGATGAGGTCGGAAAACGTCAACCCCGGCGGCAGGCTGCGGTCGCCCGCCGGGCAGCGGTTTTTTTTGAGGAAATCCAGAAAAGCCTTTTCGCTTTCCGCGGCGATGACGGACTCGTGAAACGCAAAGCGGAGGATGCTTGGAATGGCCTTCCGGGAAATTTCCCGGTCATTATCCCTGAACCTCAGGAAACTGTCCGTCGTCGGAAACATGCTGCGCAGGGCCCTTTTGACCGCGTCGCCGGCCGGCCCCGCTGGTATGACCGTCTGGTTGTCTGCCATCTACCGCTTCTCCGTTTTAATGAAACGATCGCTTCATTTCCGTATGAAGGGTGCGCTTCCGTCCCGGCTCCGGACGAAAAGAAATTTTTCTTTTAGACGATTGCCCGGATTGCCGGTTCATCTGCCGGAAAAACTCCCGAATGAAACAAGGACTCCATTTCACCGTGAAACGCTATTTTATTTCATGCGGTCTCCGGATATTGACAGCGCTTGGTTTGTCGAATACAAGTCGCCAATACTTTTTACATGGTTTGAGGATGGATCAACCGGACAAGCCAGGATGCGTATGCCATCTATCGGGTCCATGGTCGGAGGCCGCCTTTGACTGAACGATATCGAAATCGCGGGCATTAAAGTAATGCATTTCAGGCGAAGAATCAATCAAAAAAGGGCTTTCATTCAATAAGCGCCGTTTGGGGGAAGGCCGGGGGCATGCCGCGTCGGTTGAAAACCGGCCCGCAGGAGCCGTACCGGACGAGCAATCAACCGCAGGATGATTCATTTTTTGAGAGGGTGGAAATCCATATGATGGAGAACAATGGCGAACAGACAGGAAGGCCGGGCGATGGATTATTTCCCGGCAACGCAGAGTCCGGCGGAAATTTCACCGGCCGCCTCCAGGAGCGGAGGGAGGCGGGGGATGCGTCCGGGGTGCACCGGGAGGAAAACGATGCGGATTTGCTGTCGACCGCCGACGATCCGTCGGAAGGCCGCTGGCGAATGGACAAGAACCTCTGCTTTACCTTCACCGACGCCGCCTGTGAAAAAATATCGGGCGGCTTCAAAACCGAGGATTTCATCGGCAGGACCCTGCTGGAGTTTCTGACGCCCGAAGGCATCGAACATCTGTGGCGGATCAACAATGCGCGCGTCAAGAAGGAAGGCCGGGGTGTTCGGACGGATGTCATTGAATACGAACTGCAGATGATGCGCAAAGACGGAACGTATTTCTGGGCGGGCATTCGTTCCCGGCCCCAGCGCGATGCGCGGGGCGACGTCGTCGGCTATTCGGGCACCATGCGCGATATCAGTGTCTATAAACGGCAGGAAGCCGAGCGCCTGAGGCTGGAAGACCTGCTTCAAAAAGAGCAAAAAATGGCGGCGGTCGGAAAACTGGCCGGCCGGGTTGCCCAGGAGCTGAATGATATTCTGGCCGGCGCGCTCGGACATTCGGAAATTCTGCTTGCGGAACACGACTCCGCAGGAAGTGCGTGGGCGGCGCATGTTGAAAAGATCATCGGTTCGGGGAAACGGGCTGAAGCCATCATTTTTGACCTTCTGCTGATGACCCGCAAAGACGCGGAGTCGCGTCGGCCGGTAGACGTAAACGGACTGTTTAGCGGTTGCCGGGAAGGAAACGCGTTTCAGGTCATCGGCAAGCGGTGTCCGGAAGTGAGTGTTCATCTGGATCTGGAGCCCTCCCTCCGGTCGGTAGAGGGGGGAGCGCGGCAGTTGGAAAGATCCCTGATGAACCTGCTTATGCTTTCCTGCGAAAACGCAGGTCCGGGGGGCGCCGTGTCCGTCGCCACGCGAACCGTGTATTTCGGCGTTCCCGCCGGCGATGACGACCGCTTGTGGGAAGGCGAATATGTGGCGGTTTCCCTGGCGGACAACGGGCAGGGCATGGCCGACGAAGACATCCGCCATATTTTCGAACCGTTTTATGCCATGAAGGCGATGCAAAAAGGCTTCAGCGGTCTCGAACTGACCGTTGCCCGCGAGGTCATCCGGGATCACAACGGATTTATCGACGTGAGCGGCAGAGTCGGCTGCGGAACGACCTTCACCGTTTATCTGCCCGTTGCGCGCCGGGACACCCGGGACATTTGCCGGATGATGCCGCAGACGAGCTGGACCGCCGGGCTGTCGACGATCAATTGACGGGGGTCGGGCGGCGCAGACACATTCCAAACCGCAGCCGGCAGGCCGTGAAGCAGCAAACGAAAAAAAAGAGGGGGCGCGCGGAAAGTATCGGGGTAGTTCCTTCCTTCCTTCTACCCCGGCGAGTAAATACCCGTTTGATACTTCCTCAAGCCCTCTTCTTTTTTTACGAGAAGAAAACCCGGGCGTCGACGAGCGACACACCCTGTCCCCGGGGATGAACGATGACGGGGTTGAGATCGATTTCCGCAAGATCCGGACAGGCGGCCAGAAGAGCGGATATCCGGCAGATCACGTCGATGAGCGCCTCCACGTCCGCCGGCGCCTTGCCTCTGGCGCCCTCCAGGAGCGGATAGGATTTCAGTTTCCGGAGCATGTCTGCCGCCTCGTTTGGCGTGACCGGCGCCAGACGGACGGACGTGTCTTGAAAAATTTCAACGAAAACGCCGCCCAGGCCGGCCACGATGACGGGGCCGAAAGCCGGATCGCGGCGCCCCCCGACGAAGCATTCCACTCCCGCCGGCGCCATTTCCTGAATCAGATAGCCGTCGATCGCCGGCGGCCGGCGCAGCGCCAAAACATTTTGCTTCATGCCGGCAAGCGTTGCGGCCAGCTGTTTTTTGCTCCGGATGGAGAGCGCCACGCCGCCCACGTCGGATTTATGTGAGGCATCACGCGACACCAGCTTGACGGCCACGGGATAGCGCAGGGGAAGTCTTTCCGGCGCGATTTCATCTTTGAGCAGCAGGCTTTCGGCCGGCCGCAATCCCGCCGCGGCGCAGACGGTCAGCGCCTCATCCGTAAGCGCAATGCGGCCTTCCCGGCGGCAGCGTTCGCGGATCGTTTGAACCGTTTTCGTATCCAGCGGATAATCCGGCAGCGGGCCGCGGCGGTCGCGCGCCTGCTTCATCTCATAATAGGTCCGCGACACGTGGAGCGCTTTTGCGCCTTCGAGCGGCGAGGTGAAAACGGGGAAAGGCTGCGACTGCTGGATCTTGAGGATTTCCTCCCGGTCGGAGATCATGGTGAGACACACCGGTTTGGCGTATTTGTCCACGAGTTTTTCCACGCCGGCCAGGAAGGTCCGCGACATGTCCGCCTCGAAGTCGGCGGAATACAGGTGATTGAACAAAACGCCGTCGTAGGTTTCGATCTTCAGCGCTTCTTCCAGAATGTCCGTGAAAATCGTGTAGTCGAAGATTTCTCCGAGATCCAGCGGATTCTGATGCGCGATGACGCGCGTGTTGTAAATGGTCTTGAGCTTTTCGATGAACGCCGGCGGAAAGGAGACCATCTCGAAGCCGAACCGGCCGCACGCGTCGGCGGAAAGCACCGCGTGGCCGCCGGAGCGCGACAGCACCGCCACCCGGTTGCCTTTCATGAGCGGCATGCGCACGACCTTGATGGCGTTGATGAACTCCAGCTCGTCTTCCACGCGAATGGCGCCGGCCTGGACAAGCGCGCCGTCCACGACCGCGTCGTCGCCGGAAAGCGCCGTGGTGTGGGACTGGGCGATCTTCGCGCTTGCGGACGTGCGGTTGGATTTCTGAATAATGATCGGTTTTTCGCAGGCGCGGGCCAGGTCGAAAAACGTCCGCCCCCGCTTGAATCCTTCGAGATACATGGCGATGATGTCGGTTTGGCCGTCGCGGCTGAAATACTCAAGAAAGTCGGCTTCGTCGAGCATGAGCTTGTTTCCGGTGGCCGCGAACTTGCCGGGCTTGACGCCGTAGCCCGCCACGGCGCGCAGATAGGTGCCGCCCACGCCGCCGCTTTGCGAGATGAGGCCCAGCCGGCCGCCCGTGGGAATGTCGCGGAAAAAGGCGAAGGGCATCATCATCTTGAGATCGAAGTTGACTGTGCCCACGCAGTTGGGGCCGATGATTTTCATGCCGTATCGGGCGGCGACGGCCAGCACTTCCTCTTCCAGCGTGTGATCGCCGTGCGAGTATTCGCTGAAGCCGCCCGATTCGATGACGATATGCGTGATGCCCTTCCGGCCGCATTCTTCCATCAGGCCGGGCACTGTTTTGGCGGGCGTCAGAAAGATCGCGACGTCCGGCGTCTCGGGCAGATCGGACACGCGGGCGTAGATGGGAATGCCGTTCACGTCTCCCTCCCGGGAGCCGACGCCGTAAAGATTTCCCGCGTAGCCGATTTGCTTGTTGTTGAGCAGAACAATTTGGCCCAGATTCATTTTGGTGGCGGAAGCGCCGAAAACAACAATACTGCGGGGGCTGAAGAATTTTTCCATGGACGGATCGCTCCTTTCATCCGGCGCGCAGCAGGCGTTTCCCCGAGCGCCATTTCCTGGTCAACCGCCGGAAGCGGCGTTTTTATAAAATAGCGGACGCCGGCCTGTCAAGGGCAAAGAAAGGAAGCGCCGCGCCCCCGACGGTTTCGGCCCGCGCGAAAGAAATGTTTGACTTCTCCTTCCGGGGCCCTATAATCGTTACATCAGACGTTTTTTTATTCAGGCGGTTTCTTCACGGCGGCCGCAGGGGTCAGCCGCCGGATTTCAGCGGGTGTTTCCGTTCTGGCAGGAGGCGCGGTCATGAAGAGCAAACCAGACAGTTTCGACAGACAGGCCCCGGAAATCGCATCGCTGCGCCGTGAGCTTGAGGAACTCCGTCTGGCCAAAAACGGACTCAAGGAAAGCGAGGAGCGCCTCAAAAGCGTCGTCAGCCGCTCGCCGATCCCCGCATTCGTGATCAGCAAGGATCACCGCATTCTCTACTGGAACAAAGCGCTCGCGCAGCTCACCAAGATTCGGGCCGAAGACGTCATCGGCACGTCCCAGCAATGGCGGGCGTTTTACGGCAAGAAGCGGCCCTGCATGGCGGATCTGCTGGTCAGCCGCGCGCAGGAAAAAATATCCAAGTGGTATACCGGCAAATATACCAAATCCAAGCTCCTCGACGAGGCCTACGAGGCGATCGATTTCTTCCCGGAACTCGGCCATCAGGGCAAGTGGCTGCGTTTCACGGCGGCGATCATCCGCAACGAATCGGGCGAGCTGATCGGCGCCATCGAAACCCTCGAGGACATCACCCGGCGCAAGAAGGCCAAGGAAGCGCTGCTCCGCGCGCATAAGGAGCTGGAGGAGCGCGTCCAGGAAAGGACGGCGGAACTGGCCCAGGCCAACGAAGCGCTTCTGACCGAGCTCATGGAGCGCCACCGGACGCAAAAGGCCCTCAAGCAGACCACCGACCATCTTTCGCTCCTTCTGGAATCCCTGCCGATCATTTCCTACACCCGCAAGGCAAATGAAAATTTCGGCATCACGTTCGTGAGCAGCACCATCGAGGAAATTACCGGTTATCCGCCGCGCTGTTTTATTGAGGAGGAGAATTTCTGGACCGACCACATTCATCCGGACGACCGGCCGCGCATCCTCGACGAGCTCAAGGCCGGCCAGGCCAAAGGGACGCACCGGTACAGCTACCGGTTCCGCGTGATGGACGATTCCTACCGCTGGTTTTCCGATTACTGGCGGGTAGTGCAGCTGCCGGCCGGTTCGACCAATTACATCGTCGGCGCTTGGCAGGACGTGACGGAGGACAAGCGCATCCGCCAGGAAGGCGAGCTTCGCCTCCAGCAGATGATTCAGACGCATAAACTTACCGCGCTCGGCGAAGTGGTGGCCGGCGTCGCGCATGAAATCAACAATCCGGTGAGTTTCATCGCCTACAACGTGCCGATTCTCGAAGAAATCTGGAGCGCGGTGGAGACGATTCTTTCCCGTTCGAGCGCCCGGCATCCCGACTGGGAAAAGCGCGGGCTGTCCTTTGAAGAGGTCTGCCGCAACATGCAGGAGATTATTCAGGCATTCAAGATCGGCGCCAACCGGATCAGCCGGGTCGTGACCAGTCTGAAAGAGTTTTCCCGCTCCGATGAGACCGCCCAGAAAAAGCTGATGTCGGTGCCGGAGGTCATTGCGGGCGCCCTGGTGATTGTGGGCGCGCAGATTCGCCGGACCGTGTCGAAGATCGAACAGGACATCGCCGACGACGTGTTGCCGGTTTCCGGCCAGTTTCAGAAAATCGAGCAGGTGATCGCCAACCTGCTCATTAACGCTCACCAGGCGATTCCGGCCGGCCGAAAGGGCCTCATCACCATCCGCTGCCGTTACATCGAAAGGCTCAAGGCGGTGGTCGTCGATATCGAGGACAACGGCAAGGGAATCGACCGCAAGATCATGGATCAGATTTTCGATCCCTTCTTCACCACGCGGCGCGACCGCGACGGGACGGGCCTGGGGCTGTCCATTTCCTACGGCCTGATCAGGGAGCACCACGGCCTGATCAGCGTGCTGTCGCGGCCGGGGCGGGGCAGCCGGTTTTCCCTTTACCTGCCGGTTGACGGCGAGACGGACATCAGCCTGTATCCGGCCATCCTGTGCATCGATCACAACGTCAAGTATCTGAAAGAGCTCAAGGCCAATTTTGTGGACGCGGTGATCTGGCGGTCGGAAGCCCAGGACAAGCCCGAGGACATCCTCCAGTTTCTTATCGAGCATCCGGAAGTGGATCTCATCGTGTCGGAAGTCCGCCTCAAGGGATTCACCGGCTGGGCGCTCCTGGAAAAAATCCACGCGAAGTTCCCGCTGCTGCCCGTGATTCTCTATTCGGCGGACCGCAAGGCTCTTGTCGCGCCGCCGCAGGCAAAGGCGCTGCCCGACTATACGCTGCACAAACCGTTCAGCATCGATAAGCTTCAGAAGATCATCCATGACGTGGGGAGACAGCAGCTATGAAGATCCTGATAGTCGACGACGAGGAATTGTCCCTGTCCTCCGTGAAGCGCGTGCTCAAGTGGCGCGGTATCCGGGACGTCGAGGCCTGCGACAATGGCCGGGAGGCCGTCGTCCGAATTCGCCGGGATCATTTCGACATCGTTCTTTTGGACCTGCTGATGCCGGACGTGGACGGCATGCAGGTGCTCGAGTCCACCAAGCCGTTTTGTCCGGAGACGGAATTTATCATTCTTACCGCCGTGGACGACATCCAGACCACTGTGCGTGCGATGCGCCAGGGCGCTTACGATTACCTGGTCAAGCCCGTGGACAACGAACTCCTTTTTTTGTCCATCGAGCGGGCCTACGAAAGAAAGGGGCTGCTGGCCGGCCTTTCAATCAACGCCGGCCGCGAGACTCCGGATATTCCCCCTACGTTTTCGGATACGATCACGAAAGACAAGCAGATGAAGGCGCTCATTTCCTATGCCCAGGTGATGGCGCGCAGCGGCAATCCGGTATTGATCACCGGCGAATCGGGAACGGGCAAGGAACTGATGGCGCGCGGCATTCACCGGGCCGGTCCCGCGCCGGCCGGTCCCTTCGTGCCGGTGAACGTGTCCGCCATTCCGGCCACAATGTTTGAAAGCCAGTTTTTCGGCCACGTCAAAGGCGCCTTTACCGGCGCGGACAATCCGCACAGCGGTTTTTTCGAGCAGGCGGACGGCGGAACGCTGTTCCTCGATGAAATCGGCGAACTGCCGATCGGCCTGCAGGCCAAGCTGCTGCGCGTTCTGGAAGACAAGACGTTTACGCCGCTGGGCGCGAGCCGGCCGGTGCGGGTGGATGTGCGGCTGGTGTCGGCCACAAACACCAATCTGGAGGCCGCCTGCCAGGAGGGTAAATTCCGCATGGACCTGATGTACCGGCTCAAGTCCGCTTATGTTTGTCTGCCGCCGCTTCGGGATCGGCGCGGGGACATTCCGCTCCTGGCGTCCCACTTTCTGCAGAAAGCGTGCGCGCGGCACGGAAAAAATATCGGCGGCTTTTCCCCCGAAGCCGCGACCTGGCTGGCGCGCCGGGAGTATCCCGGCAATATCCGCGAACTGGGGCAGATCGTCGAAAACGCCGCGCTGCTCGCTTCCGGCCCGGTCATCACTCCCGCGGATCTGGGCGCCAACGGCCTGATGCCCGAGTCGCCGGTGAACGCCTCCGCGCGTTCCCTGTGTACGCTCAAGGAGAACGACGCAGCGCACGTGCGGTTTGTGCTCGAGGCCGCCGGCGGCAACCGCCGCGAGGCCGCCCGCATCCTGGGCATTACCGTCCGCCAACTGCAGCGGAAACTGGCGGAAGTGAA